>JAYTHI010000306.1:0-60291 GCA_043732685.1 Ferruginibacter sp.
TTGAGAAAAACAGTAAAAATATAAAAAATAAAGACCACCATTTTTGTCCACTTGAACAAAACATCTAAAATTCACCACCATAAATGTCCATTACGCCTATATTTTCAATAAATGATGCCCTTCGCAGACTGCCTTTAAAAACACCAGTAATTGCATAAGCCACCTCATTGGGTTCGGTCCGCCATGGGCGAGATTCAATAAAAAAATGTGCAGCTTATTTTTTTAAAAGAAGCCAATGTAGCGGCGTTGCAGTTACGCAGCCCGCCGGCTGCGGAGGCGAAAGGTATTCAGGGTTTAACTGGTGCTGAATTCAAAAAATGCGACCTATAGATTATACCGCTTAAGCAATAGTCGCGTTTTTTAATATTAACCAAGATTACTGAATGACAGTTATGTATTTTAAAGCGCTACATTTAAAAAGGTAAAAAACAGCTTAAAATAGCAGGTTTGCGAATGATCTGCCTAATCCTATAACTTTTTTAAACCGTTTGCGAATTTAGTCTGAAGCCAATGCCATGAATGGTTTCTAAAACAATGGAAGTGTCGGCCTTAAAATGTTTTCGAAGTTTGGTAATAAAAACGTCCATACTTCTACCTAAAAAATAATCATCTTTACCCCATACACTTAATAGTACCTCTTCGCGCTTCAACACTTTGTTAGGATGCTGGCAAAAAAAGTTGAGCAAATCAGCCTCTCTTTGGGTAAGGGCAATTACGGTTTCGCCATCCTGAATTTTAAGATCAGCAAAAGAAAATTTCATCCGGCCGATTGTATATTGGTGGTTCTCTTCAAAGTGCATCTTTTTAGTCCTTCTTAAAAAAACTTCCATTCGCATAAGTAGTTCCAGCATGCTGAAGGGCTTGGTGATATAATCATCGGCACCACTTTTAAAACCTTCCAGTTTATCCTGTTCCATCGACTTGGCAGTTAAAAATAAAATGGGGACTATATCACTTTTCTGACGTATTTTTTTTGCTACTGCAAAGCCATCTTTTATAGGCATCATAACATCGAGCAGGCAAATGTCGAAATCAATTTTTTGAAATTGTTGCCAGGCCATTTCACCATCTCTGCACCACTCCACTTCAAAGCCTGCTTCTTCTAAATTATCTTTAATAACAAATGCCAGGGATGCATCATCCTCAGCTAATAAAACTTTTGCTTTTTTGGGCATGTTAATTATTTTTCTGGTAATAGAATTTTAAATTCTGTGCCAACGCCCGGTACACTTTTTATTTGGATCTTACCGTCATGGGCATCAATAATTTTTTTTACAAAATTTAATCCCAATCCAAAACCATTTACCTGGTGAACATTCCCTGTCGGCACTCTATAAAACTTTTTAAAAAGATATTTAAAATTTTTTTCTTCAATGCCAATGCCTTTATCTTTTATGGAAATAGAAAATATTTCATCTTCCAAACAAATATCTATTGCAATATAAGGATTTCCATGGCTGTACTTTATGGCATTTTCTATTAAGTTTACAATAACCAATTGCAAATGTACCCTATCTGCATTTATGATTGGATCATTATCAGCCCGCTTAAAAAATACATTGGCGTTTTTAATATTTATTAAGGGTTCTAGCTGATCAATAGCATTTTGAATCATTGAGTTTATTTTCGAAAACTCTTTATAAACAATTATTTGCCTGTTATCGCCACTGGCAGTCTCTAAAAGACGCTCTACCTGATTTTGTAAATGTTCTGTCTGTTCTTTTATTACAGTTCCATATTTTAATAACCGCGAAGGCTGGTCTACAATTGCAGGCTGGGTTAAAACATCGCTGGCAATTTTCATAACTGCAAGGGGCGTTTTAAATTCATGCGTAAAATTATTCACAAAATCTTTTTGCAATTCGTTTAAAAACTTTTGTTTGTATAAATAAACAATGCTTATAGAAAGACCAATCAACACCAATAAAAGTAGTAGCGCAGTAACAATCCAAAACAGCATTTCGTGAATAATATATTTATTTCGATGCGGAAAAGTTAGTAGTAAATAGTTATACTTTTTTTTTATGGGAATTAGGTTTGGAAAAATGTTTTCAGGATATTGAGAAGCTGCGGTGGATAAATAAAACTGATAGGCAAAGTTGTTTAATTTGCTGATATAAACCCCAACAGTACAGTCTGTCCAAACATCAAAATCTTCAAACTCGTTGCTGAGGTGTTTATACAAGGAATCTTTTTTTGGAATAGAATCCAACTTAACGAGATAGGTATTTAAGCCGATAACTTCCACTACCTGCTTTACCTGAAATGCGGGATTATCTGCAATTTTAACATCCTCAAAAAGACCACGAATACTTTTTACAACACCCGAATTGAATTGCTGCTGCTCTAAATTGTATACTCTCCTAAGCCAGTAAAGTTGCGCCACTATTATTAGGGCGATAATAATAGTAATGCTAAGTAGTATCCATTTTAGCGTGGTAGATTTCATTGCTGTAAAGTTCTGCCTTAGTGATAATATAATTAATTTAGGCTGGTTAAATGCCTGTTAACCTCCATCTCGATTACTTTTGCTTAAGGCACCTTTAAAAAACTTGGGTCAATAATTGCAAATATCCCATTAAAATTTTTGCATGCTGCCTTTCTTAGGTAGTATATTTATTAATAAACTTTTTAATATTAACCTTTCAAGTTTAAATTTGTACCCTTCTTCACATTAAATTATATTTATATCTGCATGCTTAATTAACTATATTTTTTGCAAACCAAGGTATTTTATACGGCAATGGTGTACAAATTTGATAATAATCGCCTAAAAAATCTAAGTTTACATTATGAGTGGTCCTTCCCAAATATTTCAAACTTATAGCGCTAAACGCTGGCGTAATTTTAAATGGTCTTTTAGAATTTTAGTGATGATCGCCTTATTCTTTCTGGTGGTTTTAATTGTTGCACTAATCAGGGGTGTAAATCCATCTGCGGTTAATATTAATAAATTATCAAAATCTTACGAAAATAAGCTCGATCCTTCCAATCCATTAACGATTGCAAACAGTCAAAATAAAAAATTCAAGGGTTTTAAAACCTTTCTAATAAACAGAATTAAGGAAGATTCAGCCAGAGCAATAAATCAAACACAAAATAAATCGGTTAATAGAATTCCATTTATACGGGCTGCATTTTATACCCCCTGGTCGGCGATTACTTCCTTACCTGAATTGGATAAATACGGTGATAAATTAAATACTATTTTTCCGGAATGGTTTTTTATTGATACTGCAAATCATTTTCGTTTGCAAACAAGGATAGATAGTGCAGGTATGGCTTTGATGCGCGCCAAAGGATTGCGGATAATACCTATTTTAAATAACTTTTACAGCACCAAGGTAGATTCAAAGGGCAATGCGGCACCTGATTTTGATGGTAATTTATTACATGGGTTATTAACCGATACCGTAAAGCAAAAACTATTTATAAGCCAACTGGTAGATACCCTGGTGCATTATAATCTGCAAGGCATTAATATAGATTTTGAAAATTTAATAGAACGAACTAATATACCACTCACCAATTTTCAAAAGCATTTATACGAAGCCATGCACGCTAAAAACCTGCTGGTTACCATGGACGTAGCCGTAAAAAATGATGATTACGATTATAAAAAACTATCAGATTATAACGACTATATAATTTTAATGGCGTACGACCAATACAGTTCTCTTGAAACTGGGGCGGGGCCAATTAGTGCGCAAAAATGGATTGAAGAAGCCCTTGACTGGACCGCCTCAAGAATTGACAGTAAAAAAATTATTTTAGGTATCGCCGGTTATGGATACGATTGGACAACCGATGAAGATGGTGAAAAGGTTGTAAATGAAATGACCTATGCCGAGGCTATCAACCAGGCCAAAATAAGCAATTCTACTATCGACTATGACGATGATAGTTATAACCTGCATTTTAGTTATATTGAAGAGCATCTAGATGAAACTACAAAGGATACTGTTAAAGTAAAACACGATGTTTGGTTTACCGACGCTTCAACCACTTTTAATATTCTTCGTTTTAGTGATGAATATCCAACAGCCGGTACTGCCTTATGGCATTTAGGAGGCGAAGATTCCAGAATGTGGGTATACTACAATTTAAATTTAAGCAACGAAGCCTTGCGTAAAACGCCCTTCAATTTTAATTCCATTGCAACAATACCTTACAATATTAATCAAAAGCCCACTCCTACTGGTGAAGGCGAGTTGCTCAACATTTTATATTCTCCGCAGGAAGGAAAATTAGACCTGCAGGTAGATACCGCTGAATTACTGATTACAGAGCAGGAATATAAAGTTTTACCCTCCGGATATGTGTACCAAAAATTTGGTGAAGATAAAACACCAATGGGCCCCGGACATAAAATTATTCTCACCTTCGATGATGGCCCAAGTCCGGAGTTTACCCCTAAAATTTTAAATATACTTGAGCAAGCAAAAATACCGGCAACTTTTTTTGTAATTGGTTTAAATGCAGAACAAAATATACCCTTGCTGCAACGCATTTATAAGGATGGTTTCGAAATTGGTAACCATACTTTTACCCATGGCAATATTGCTAAAATGAGTCCGAAGCGTGCCGAATTGGAAATGAAATCTACCCGGTTTTTGATAGAAAGCATTACCGGAAGATCTACCATTTTATTCAGAGCCCCTTACAACGCAGATAGTGAACCGCAAACCTATGAAGAGATTGAGCCCATTGCCCGAAGTAAGCGGGATAATTACATCAGTATTGGTGAAAGTATTGACCCTAACGATTGGGAAGTTGGCGTTAGTGCAGATAGTATCGTAGCAAGAACAATAAGAATCGCCGAATCTACAGATGCAAGTATCATTTTGCTTCACGATGCCGGTGGCGAAACCCGAAAAGCAACGGTTGAAGCCTTACCCCGGCTCATTGAATACTTTAAAAAAAGAGGTTGTGTTTTTAGCACTGTTGCCCAATTAATGGGCAAAACAAGGGATGATGTAATGCCAATATTACCACCGGGTAAAGATGGATGGATGCGGCATTTAAATTTCTTTTTTGCTGAAATGGCCTATTGGGGCGGACAAATCTTGTTTGCACTTTTTATAGTAGGTATCTTTCTTTCAGTAGGCAGAATGGTGGTGATGGCAATTCTTGCGGGAATACAAAAAAAGAAAGAAGCCAAAATGAATGTATTACCTATTTGGCCAATGGATAATATGCCGCTTGTAAGTATTATTGTACCAGCTTACAATGAAGAATTAAATGCAGTAAGAACCGTTAATAGCCTGCTTATGCAGGATTACCCAAACCTGCAGGTAGTATTTATTGATGACGGCAGTAAAGACAGTACTTATGAAACCGTGCGCAATGCCTTTAAAGATGCTCCAAATGTAAAAGTCTTAACCAAAGTTAATGGCGGCAAAGCATCGGCTTTAAATGTTGGTATTGATGCAGCTGAAAGCGAATTTGTGGTATGTATAGATGCCGATACACAACTAAAAACGGATGCCGTTTCTCAATTAATGCAAAAATTTACCGGCAAGGATGTGGCGGCAGTGGCAGGTAATGTTAAGGTGGGTAACGAAAGAAATATGATAACCCGCTGGCAAAGTATTGAATACATTACTTCTCAAAATTTTGACAGGCGCGCCTTCGATTTACTGGATTGTATTACCGTAGTACCTGGTGCCATAGGAGCCTTTAGAAAAGCCGCCGTAATTGAAGCCGGTGGATTTACTACCGATACTTTAGCAGAAGACTGTGACCTTACCATGCGACTACACAGGATTGGTTATAAGGTAAGAAATTGCAATACGGCCCTGTCCTATACCGAAGCACCCGAAACCATGAAGCAATTTATGAAACAACGCTTTCGCTGGAGCTTTGGCGTAATGCAATGTTTTTGGAAACACAGAGATGCTGTTTTTAACCGTAAATATAAAAATTTTGGTATGATCGCCATGCCCAATATCTTAATATTTCAAATGATATTGCCTTTTTTAGCGCCCCTGGCCGATTTAATATTGGTACTAAGTTTAATTGCCGCTGGCTTTCAACTAATACCTGCAAGCGTTTCTCATATTGTTATATATTATATTATTTTTACTCTGGTGGATGTTGCAGGCGCTGCATTGGCTTTTGCATTTGAAAAGGAAGATCATAAGAAACTGATCTGGATGATACCTCAACGGCTTGTCTATCGCCAGCTAATGTATTACATCATTATAAAATCTTTTAGCAGGGCTATTAAGGGCGAATTACAAGGTTGGGGCGCTTTAAAACGTACCGGCAATGTAAAGGAACTGGGCAATACTTAAAACTTTGCCTATAGATTTTGCGTAGTTAGTGATAGTTTTTCTATAAAATGTCTCGGAAGAATAAACAGAAATGCCTGAAACTGCGGATAGGGTAGTCATTAATGGCAAATGCCCGTCAATCGTAAAAGAGTTTTACTTTTGCAGCCATTAACAGGAAATAAAATTTAACATTACATCATAATACCAATTTTAATACTTTGGCAACATCGGAATCAGAAAGAAAATCATTTTTTAAAGGATTGGGCGGCAAAGCTAAAACTGAAGGCCCTACAGAAATGACCTTCTTTGATCATATTGAAGAATTAAGGTGGCATATTATTCGAAGTCTGGTAGTCTGGCTTATTGCTGCTATCCTAATTTTTATTTATATTGATTGGATCTATGATAATATTATTTTAGCCCCCGCCAACCAAAATTTTTTTACCTACAGTGCGCTTTGCGATATTTCTCACTGGATGCACCTCGGCGATAGTTTGTGTATGCCGGCCATTGTAATCAATTTTCAGGTGGTACAGGTAAACGGTACTTTTACATCGGCCCTGAATATTGCCATGATCGGTGGAATAATTATTGCTTTTCCCTATATATTCTGGGAGGTATGGCGTTTTATAAAACCTGCACTTTCACCCAAAGAAAGAAAATACGGACAAGGGAGTATATTTTTTGTTTCTCTCTGCTTTTTTCTGGGTGCCATGTTTGGTTATTATATCCTGGCCCCTTTTACCTTTAACTTTTTGGCAGGTTTTACATTGGGTAAATCTGGAGCAATTCAATACCGCCCTTCCATAAATGATTATATTGATAGCCTTACCAACTTAATATTAGGTTGCGGCATTGCGTATGAATTGCCCGTGCTGGCTTTTGTATTGGCTAAAATGGGAATTGTGACAGGCGCCATGCTTAAAAAATATTTTAAATTTGCCCTTGTAATTATATTAGTGGTTGCCGCAATTATTACCCCTTCGCCCGATTGGTTAAGCCAATTTTTAGTGGCACTGCCCCTGGTGTTATTATATTGGGTAAGTATTCTACTGGCAAGTTGGGTAGATAAAAAAAGAGCAAAAGAAGAAAAAGAATGGAGCTAAAAAGCAATTGATACCGGTTAAAAACTAACCGGTATCAAACTTGCCAACCAGGCGCTATTAAATTATATCAATACCTATTATTGTTTTAATTTTACAATGCATATAGATTTCAATTTTATTAAGAATTGAAATCTATATGCATTTTTTAGTACTATTTAAATCATAAAGCCATGTCTGCATTTAACCACGAATTACCTATTGCCATCGGCTGCGATCACGCCGGCTTTGATTGTAAGGAAGACCTTATCTCTTTTTTAGAAGCAGAGGGATTACCATTTAAAGATTTTGGCACCTATAATAAAGATTCGGTTGACTATCCTGATTTTGCACATCCTGTTGCATTAGCGGTAGAAAACGGAGAAGTATCCTTTGGTATTTTATTATGTGGCAGTGCCAACGGGGTTGCCATTACCGCTAACAAACACCAGGGTGTACGAGCCGCAATTTGCTGGGGCGAAGAATTGGCAGAATTGGCGCGTAAACACAATAATGCCAACATTTTGTGCATACCAGCTCGTTTTGTAAGGGATGGAGATGCAGAAAAAATGCTGGATATATTTATGAATACAGAATTTGAAGGCGGCCGGCACCAGGAAAGAATTGCTAAAATGAGTTGCTAATTAAATACAAATTTGCGCGTATCCCCAATCCGCTGCTGCGGATTGGGGTCGGGCTATCCACTCCAATCTTTTTTTTCGTGCCTCAAAAAAAGTATTTCCGTTGCTATCCCTTACGCCGTACACCCTCATCAATTTAGTTATTTTGGAAGTTTTATTGGCGTTTTTTGAAGATACCTTTTTCAATAGCCTATTTTTATAAACATTCCATAAATAAATATGCCTTGGTTTACCCCTCATTCTATTTCATCCCGTTGCTGAACTATTTAGATTTTAAGGAATTTTCAATATACTTATTGCCTGTAAAATTCATCGATGAATGTTGCCTGCGCTTAGTAATGTGGTCTCTAGAGTGCTTTAAAATTAAAAATCCTGAAGGGACGGGCATCCATTAGAATGGGACATCGCCCTATTGGTTTATTTAGGCCTGTTTTTCCAATAAACCTGCACTTACTAAATCTAGAATCGTAAATTTCTCAGGCGAGTCCGGGAGAATTATAAAGCTATTTGTATTATCATAAGCCCCAATAAGCACAGATAGTTAACGTATACTGCAGCTTTTCAATTTCCTTACTACAACTTACTATTTGTTGAGTAAAAGTGGATTATTTTTTCTGTGCCCGTAATAATTATGCTGTAAGCCATTATACAGCTTCCGTTTAACCAATATTAATTACTTACTTTACAATTAAAAATTATTCATGAAAAAAATCAAGGTTCTTTTCTTAGTATTTGTTTGTTGTAAAGCAATTTCTTTTGCACAAACCAATATTGCGGCCAATTACGGTAACTTAATTACCGGGGCGGATCTAAAAAAACATTTAACCATTATTGCAAGCGACGAAATGGATGGTCGCGAAACCGGTACAGAAGGTCAGCGCAAAGCCGCAGCTTATATTCAAGGACAGTTTTTGGCAATGGGGTTAAAAACGGCCGATACAATGAAGGGTTACCAGCAATATTATCCTTTGTACCAGGATAGTATCAGCAGCGAATTATTTGTAAACAAAAAACTGGCAAGCTATGGCGTAGATTATATTAGTCCGGCCATGTTTAATGAAAATGGAAACGGTAAAGCAAGTCAGCTTATTTTTGCAGGCTACGGTATTGATGATAAAAAATATAGCGACTACAACAACCTGGATGTAAAAAATAAGATTGTTGTATTTTTTTTAGGCGAACCTAAAAAGGACGGTAATTATCTTATTACTGGTAACAAAAGTTCCAGCAAATGGACCTATCCCGGTTTAAGCGAAAAATTAGCCAATGCTAAAGCCAAAGGTGCGACAGGTGCTTTAGTAATTAATCCGCTCATGGCTTCCTTTTCTGCCCAGTCAATCGGTGCCAGTAAAAAAACAAATTTTTATTTCCCGCACCAGGGCGCTGGTACGCCGGTAAACTTTGCCTTAATATCGCATGCATTTGCAAAAAATATACTTGGTAATAGTTTTGATTCTTTGCTGAAACAAGGTAACGAAGGATTGGTATTTACCCCTTCAACCCAAAAAGAATGGAATACAACGGTTCAATTCGATTTTAAAAAATCCAGAAATACAGTGTATGCAAGCAATGTTATCGGTATAATTGAAGGCACGGATAAAAAGGAGGAATACGTTTTTTTAACCGGTCATTACGATCATCTTGGTAACCACAATGGTAAAATTTATTATGGCGCCGATGATGATGGTAGTGGAACCTGCGCGGTAATTGAAATGGCTCAGGCCTTTACAAAAGCTAAGGCAGATGGTCATGGGCCAAGAAGAACAATTGTTTTTATGACGGTAAGTGGTGAAGAAAAAGGCTTATGGGGTAGCGAATATTACAGCGATCATCCCATTTATCCCCTGGCTAAAACCAGTGCTGATTTAAACACCGATATGGTTGGAAGGGTTGATACCGAACGCAAATTAGGCGACACTTTAAATTATGTGTATGTAATTGGGCATGATAAACTAAGCAGCGATTTGCCAATTATAAATGAGGCAGCCAATAACAATAATACCCACATTACACTTGATTATAAATACGATGACCCTGCAGATCAGGAACGCATTTACTATAGAAGTGATCATTATAATTTTGCCCGTAAAGGAGTGCCAATATTGTTTTTTTACGATGGTATGTTAAAAGCAGATTATCATAAACCAACTGATACGGTTGATAAAATTAATTTTGAATTGTATGAGAAAAGAGTCCGAATGATATTTTATACCGCCTGGGAAATTGCCAACAGAGACGATATGCTAAAAAGAGATATTCCCTTAGCAGGAGCCGGCGAATAAGGGTCTCATTAAATAATAATTTGCAAAAAAAACCTCCGTAACATAATGGTACGGAGGTTTTTTTATTGGAATAACAAGTATAATTTACAAGCCTAAAATCCAGGCAAATATTAGGGGACAAACAATAGTAGCATCACTTTCAACAATAAATTTGGGGGTGTTGATATCTAATTTACCCCAGGTAATTTTTTCGTTAGGTACAGCACCCGAGTAGGATCCGTAAGAAGTAGTAGAATCGCTTACCTGGCAAAAATAACTCCAGAAAGGTACGTCATGCATCTCCAGATCCTGGTACATCATCGGTACTACACAAATAGGGAAATCGCCCGCAATGCCGCCGCCAATCTGAAAAAAACCTACACCCTTTCCGCCGCTATTATTTTTATACCAATCCGCCAGCCATACCATGTATTCAATACCAGTCTTCATGGTACTTGCTTTTAATTGGTTCTTAATAATGTAAGAAGCAAAAATATTACCCATCGTACTATCTTCCCAACCCGGAACAACAATTGGAATATTTTTTTGTGCCGCTGCCAGCATCCAGCTATTTTTTGGATCAATTTCGTAATACTGTTCCAACACACCACTCAACAGCATTTTGTACATGTACTCATGCGGGAAATAGCGTTCGCCTTTATCATCTGCATCTTTCCATAATTTATGTATGTGCTGTTGCAATCTTCTAAAAGCTTCTTCTTCAGGTATGCAGGTATCTGTAACGCGGTTGTAATGGTTTTCTAATAAATCCCATTCATCCTGCGGACTAAGATCGCGGTAATTAGGTACTCTTTTATAATGGCTGTGCGCCACAAGGTTCATAATATCTTCTTCAAGGTTTGCACCGGTGCAACTAATAATACTTACTTTATCCTGGCGTATCATTTCTGCAAGGCTTAAGCCTAACTCTGCGGTACTCATTGCACCGGCAAGGGTAATCATCATCTTACCACCTTCTTCTAAATGGGTAACATATCCTTTGGCGGCATCCATTAATGCAGCTGCATTAAAATGGCGGTAATGGTGTTCTATAAAATTACTTACGGGTCCTTGTGTCATTTTTTTATTTTTGGTGGCACAAAAATAAGTTTTTTGTAGCATTGCATTGGGGTAGAAAACTACTTTAATATTCTTTCTTTAATTTAACCTAATTTTATTACAAATACATCTCCTATGAAGTTATCAATCCTTATCCTTATCATTTTCAACTCCTTATTTAGCGAAGCCCAACAAAATAAATTTGAAGGTATTTGGCTGGGAAATTTACAGGCCGGTGTTTCCATTAAATTGGTATTTGAAATAACTGCGCAAACAAATGGAAGCCTTGTAACTATCTTAAAAAGTCCGCAGCAAACAAAAGCCGCTTTGCCAACCGATACCACCTATTTAAAAGGAGACAGTATATTTATTGCAGCAACAAAATTAGGTATACATTTTAAGGGGCAGCTTACAACCGATAGTACCATTAACGGCATTTTTATTCAGGGGGCTGAGTTTCCGCTTTTGCTTAAAAAAGTACAGAAAGCGTATGAAGTTTTAAGACCACAAACGCCCAAACCTCCATTTAATTACAAAAGTTTTGATACCATTTATTTTAATGCTGATAAATCTTTACAATACGGAGCTACGCTAACTTACCCCAATTTTTCAGCAAATAAAAATGCAGCTAAAACTACCCGTTACCCAACCATAATTTTAATAACAGGTAGTGGCCAACAAGATAGGGATGAAACAATTTTAATGCACAAACCCTTTGCCGTAATTGCCGATTACCTTACGTGCAGAGGCTTTGCAGTTTTAAGGGTAGATGATAGAGGTATAGGAAAAAGCACCGGAAACTTTACAACGGCTACCACCGCAGATTTTGCAAACGATGTAGCGGCTGGTCTTGATTATTTAAAAACATTACCGATGGTGGATACCAATAAAATAGGGTTGATTGGACACAGCGAGGGCGGTATGATTGCACCGATGGTTGCAAGCCGAAGAAAGGAAGTGAAATTTATAGTTTTGCTTGCAGGTCCGGGCGAAAATATCCTGCAGTTAATGAGTGAGCAAATTGAAGCGATAAGCGCAACGGAAGGCCTGTCTAAAAATACGGCAAAGGCAAATGGAGAATTTTTTAAGTTGGTTGGCAAGCAGGTAAATCTTTATACAGATACAGCTTTCTCAAAAATAATCTTGTATAAAAATATAGAAGATTGGGCAGTAAAAAAGAGCCCGCTAACTTTAAAAGAATTGGCCATTGATACTAAACAAAAAAGAGAAAAGGCTGCTAATGCATTGATATTAGAAACAACTTCCCCCTGGTATAAATATTTTTTATCCTTTAACCCGCTTATATACTTGCAACAACTTTCTTGTCCGGTACTTGCAATAAATGGCGAAAAGGATATTCAGGTTTTGCCTTTTTCCAATAGTAAGGGTATACTTAAGGCACTAAAAAATAGTAAATCAAAAAATTATACAATAAAAATTTTACCCGGATTAAACCACCTTTTTCAAACTTGCAAAAAATGTTCTGCCGCCGAATATGGCGAACTTGAAGAAACCTTTAGTATGGATGCATTAAAGATAATGGGCGAATGGCTGGTTAGTGTGGTGCAGTAATTTAAAAAGTATAATCGTAACTGTTTACTATTGTCAGGTACAGATAATCGAATAAATTTAATTGGATTAGGTAGATAATTCTAAAAAGCAGTAGAGCCAGAGCTGTATAACTTTTACATAATATAAAAGGGTACTTCAAGCGTTTCGATTCGCAGACTTATTGGTGCGTGTTTTTTACATTTTATCAATGCAAATTATACATTTTCGATAAATAATACCCTTCGCAGAATGCCTTTAAAAACACCAGTAATTGCATAAGCCGCCTCATTGGGTTCGGTCTGCCTTGGGGCGGGATTCAATAAAAAATGCGCAGCTTATTTTTTTTGAAAGAAGCCAATGGGCGGCGTTGCAGTTACGCAGCCCGGCTGTGTAGGCGGAGGGTATGCCGCGAAAAACTGATTTTGAGTTCAAAAAAATGTCGCTTACAAATTATAACGCTTAAGAAATGGTCGCGTTATTGAATGTTGACCGAGGTTACTTAATAACAGGTATGTTTTTTAAAGCGCTACATTTAAAAAGGTAAAAAACAGCTTAAAATAGCAGGTTTGCGAATGATCTGCCTAATCCTATAATTTAATTTCTAAAAATAACAATGCTGTTTATTGTGATATAAAATAGTATTCATTCTAAGGTTCTAAGGATAAATATATGGAGAGATCGGTATTCCGGCACTTAATTAGCTTTAAAACATTGTACACAACTGAAACCTTTAAAATCCTAACCTTACCTTTAAATTTATGAATCTTTTAGCCCACGCTTATCTTTCTTTTAATGAGCCTGATATTTTAGCCGGCAATATGATCAACGATTATGTGAAAGGAAAGAAAAAATTTGATTACCCCATAGCTATTCAACGAGGTATGACATTACATAGGGCCATTGATGATTTTACAGACCACCATCCCGCTACACAGGCAGCCAAGCAGTATTTCAGACCACAATACCGTTTATATGCCGGAGCATTTGTGGATGTTTTGTACGACCACTTTTTAGCCAACGACCCTGCACAATTTGAGGATGAAGCGGTATTACAAACCTTTTGCCATCAAACCTATAGTCTGTTACAAAGTAACCTCTCCGTTTTGCCGCCAAAATTTCAACAAGTTTATCCCTACATGAAAACTCAAAACTGGCTGTATAATTATCGCCTGCTTTCAGGTATAGAAAAAGGTTTTGAAGGAATGGTTAAACGCGCGGCCTATCTAACAGAATCTGCTATTGCTTTTTCAATATTTGAGCAGTATTATGATGCCTTTAAGGAATATTACAATGATTTTTTTCCGGCATTAAAGCAATTTTCCTTTGATCAATTTGAACAACTTCAAAATATAAATAATAAATAATAGTCTCCTCAATTAAAAAAGCGGATAAATTATTTTTTATATTTCATTCTTCTCTACTGCTTACAATTATTTTTTTCGATATTTACAGCTATGTGTGGAATTGCAGGTATTGTTAGTCCCGATTCAGCGGTGGTTAGCAGGGAACAATTAAAAAAAATGAGCATTGCCCTATCCCATCGCGGACCTGATGGCGAAGGCCAATGGATAAATAATGGCGCAAATATTGGACTTGCTCATACCAGGCTGGCCATTTTAGATTTAAGTAAGGAAGGTGCCCAGCCCATGCATTATCTTAAAAGATATACCATCGTGTATAATGGAGAAATATATAATTACATCGAGCTAAAAGATTTTCTATATAAAAAAGGATACCGTTTTATTTCTCAAACCGATACAGAAGTTATTTTAGCCGCCTACGATTTTTGGAAAGAAGATTGCCTGAAACAATTTGATGGCATGTTTGCATTTGCAATAGTAGATACCCTTGAAAACACTATGTTTGCGGCAAGGGATCGTTTTGGAGAAAAACCATTCTATTACAGTGCGGCACAAAAATTTTTTGTATTTGCCAGTGAAATGAAAGCGCTGTGGGCAATTGGCATTCATAAAAAAATGGATGATAAAATGTTACTCAATTACCTGGCATTGGGGCATGTTCAAAATGCCAATGATAAGGAGCAAACCTTTTTTGAAAATATTCTTTCGCTTGCTCCGGGCCACTTTTTACAGTTGGATATAACTACTCTAAAATTTGAGCTGCATCCTTATTGGGATATTGATGCCAACCGTACAATTGATATTCCTGCAAATGATGCCATTGAAAAATTTAATGAATTATTTACACAATCAATAAAACGAAGATTGCGCAGTGATGTTTCGCTGGGCACCAGCCTTAGCGGAGGATTAGACAGTTCATCAATAGTAGAAAACTTAGTGCATAACAAAACCGACATTAAAACCTTTTCTGCTATTTTTCCCGGCTTCCAAAAAGATGAAGCCGTTTATATTAATTTGCTGGACGATTTTTATTCCAAAAAAACCTCAACAAAAGGCAGTATAAAACCCCATTTTACCCAACCATCCGTACTGGGCCTGATAAAGGATTTTGAAACACTCTGCTTCCACCAGGAGGAGCCCTTTCAATCAAGCAGTATTTATGCCCAGTTTAAAGTATTTGAATTGGCTAAATTAAATGAGGTTAAAGTTTTGCTTGATGGGCAGGGAGCCGATGAAACGCTTGCCGGTTACAATAAATACATACATTGGTATTTGCAGCAATTGTTACTTGAAAACAAGTTTTTAGCCATCGGCCAACAAAAAAAACTGCTTAAAAATAATGGTCAAACTTTTAAATGGGGTCTAAAAAACTATTTTGCTACTTATTTACCTGCCCACGCCACTATTCAATTGGAGCAAATAGACTATCAGAAAATAATTGGTTTAAAAGATATTTCTAAAGACTTTATGAAAGGGTTAGTAGGCCGGGAATGGGAAGGAATGCGTAAACCAACTATTAATAAACTTAACGACATCTTATATTACAATACCCGTACCATGGGTTTGCAAGAGCTTCTTAGATATGCGGATAGAAACAGTATGGCACATGGTAGGGAAGTTAGGCTTCCGTTTTTAAGTCATGAATTGGTTGAATTTATTTTTTCTTTGCCTGCCAATTTTAAAATAAATGATGGCTGGTCAAAATGGTTGCTGCGTGCTGCAATGGATAAAAAATTGCCGGATGAAATTGTATGGCGAAAAGATAAGGTAGGCTATGAACCACCCCAGGAACAATGGATGCAAAATGAAATAATGACCGATTACATTCTGGAAGCAAAACGTACATTGGTTAATAACAATATACTGCAACCTGCGGTACTTAATAAAAAAATTATACCTAAGTCGGCCCACGCTGATAATAATTACGATTGGCGTTATTTATGTGCCGCTCAATTGCTGAAACCTTAAAATGTTTTCACTGTCGTTTTAAGAGTATGTTTTAAGCAGCAGCTGTAAACTGAAATTCGGTATTGTTATTCTCCTGTAGCTTTTATACCCTTTCAAAATAAATTGAGATAATAAGAAAGCGCTAATTTTAGCTATTTTAAAACAGTTTCAACCCCTGATTACATTGTGAAATGATGTTACTTTGCATTCTGAATTAAAAATCAAAAAGATACAAAAATGAAACTTGCTACAAAAATAATACACGCCGGTGCAGAACCTGACCCAAGTACAGGAGCCATCATGGTGCCAATATACCAAACATCAACTTATGTGCAATCGGCACCCGGACAAAACAAAGGTTTTGAATATGCCCGCAGCCAAAATCCAACCCGTAAAGCCCTGGAAGAGGCTTTAGCAATTATTGAAAATGGAAAATTCGGACTGGCATTTAGTAGTGGTGTAGCTGCAACTGATGCCGTAATAAAATTATTAAGTCCGGGTGATGAAGTAATTGCGGCCAATGATATGTATGGCGGTACCTACCGGTTATTTAGTAAAATATTTGAGAAATTTGGCATTAAATTTATTTATGTAGATACCTCTACTGTAGCCAATGTGCAAACAGCAGTTACGGTAAAAACTAAATTAATCTGGATTGAAACACCAACAAATCCTTTAATGAATATTACCGATATTGCTGCTGTAGCTGCCATATCAAAAGCTGCCGGCGCAATACTGTGCGTTGACAATACTTTTGCATCTCCTTACCTGCAAAACCCGTTAGACCTGGGTGCAGATATTGTTATGCATTCTGCCACAAAATATTTAGGTGGCCATAGTGATGTTATTCAGGGCGCTCTGATGATGAATGATAAAGACCTGCGGGAGCAACTGTATTTTATCCAAAAAAGTTGCGGTGCAGTACCCGGGCCAATGGATTGCTTTTTAGTACTTAGAGGCATAAAAACCTTACATGTAAGAATGAAACAACATTGCGAAAATGGCGCGATTGTGGCGCAATTTTTACGCAACCATCCAAAGGTAGATAGGGTTTATTGGTGTGGCTTTACAGACCACCCAAATTATGATATTGCCAAAACACAAATGCGTGGCTTTGGTGGTATGATGAGCTTTACGCTAAAGGATGATAGCATTGAAGCTGCTTATAAAGTTTTATCGGGTACTAGAATTTTTGCGCTGGCAGAAAGTTTAGGAGGTGTAGAATCACTTATTAATCACCCTGCAAGTATGACGCACGCATCTATTCCACGCGAAGAAAGAATTAAAAATGGTTTGGCAGATGGCCTGATACGTTTAAGTGTTGGTATAGAAGATGCAGATGATCTGGTAGATGACCTGAACCAGGCAATAGGGTAATTATTATTTTATTTTAAACTTAGCAAACTTGTTCAATTTAATAAAGCCTTTTTTTGTAGCCGTACTGGTAACTGCCATTGCGGTAGGTTGTAACAATGGTAGTGATAAAGTTCCGGAAGAAACTGCACCTGTTGTGCCTGCTGTTGCCTTAATTAATTTTGCGGTAAAAGCAAGTTACCCTCACGATACCTCACTTTTTACAGAAGGGTTTTTATTTCATGATGGAAAATTATTTGAAAGCACCGGATCGCCGGAAGACCTGCCACAGGTAAAATCAATGGTAGGGATAACCAATTTGCAAACTGGGAAATTTGAACAAAAAATTAGCCTGGATAAAAAATTCTTTGGCGAAGGAATTGTATTTTTAAATAACAAACTGTACGAGCTTACCTATAAAAACCAATTGGGTTTTATTTACGATGCGGCTTCATTTAAAAAGTTGGATTCATTTACCTATAAAAACATTGAAGGATGGAGCCTGACAACAAATGGCAAGGAAATTATAATGGATGATGGTACGGATGTGTTGACCTTTTTAGATCCGGTTACCCTAAAGCCCATCAGAACCTTAAAAGTTACCGAAGCCGGACAGCCAAGGGATAGCCTGAATGAACTGGAATTTATAAATGGCTTTATTTATGCCAATATCTGGTTAAGTAATTACATTGTAAAAATTGATGCAACAACCGGTAAAGTTGTTGGAAAACTGGATCTTAACTCGCTTACTTATGAGGCAAAAATTAAAAATCCGCGGGCAGATGTTTTAAATGGGATTGCCTACGATTCGGTAGCAAACAAAATATATGTTACCGGTAAATTATGGCCCAACGTGTATGAAATTGAATTTGCGCATTAAGCGATATTTTATTTATTGCAGTTATTTTTCTTAAATAAAAAGTATTAAAAAAGAGCGAAGCGGGTTTAAAAAACTTGCTTCGCTCTTTTAATTTATGCTATATTTTTATTCAACCACAAAACCTTTCTCTATTACATCCCTGCTGTTGCCACCAACAAAAACAGTAAACTTTCCGGCTTCAAAAATTACTTTTCCATCGGCATCAAAAAACGAAAGATCCTTTGGCGAAAGTGTAAAAGAAACGATTTTGCTTTCTCCGGCTTTTAAAGAAATTTTCTCAAAGGCCTTAAGCTCTTTTACCGGACGGATAATAGAAGCCGTAATATCGCGAATGTACAATTGCACCACTTCTTCCCCATCTTTTTTACCTGTATTAGCAACGGTTACAGTGGCGATTATTTTTTTATTTTTAGTTATTGAGACCGCTGACAGCGTTAAATTGCTGTAAGCAAAACTGGTATAACTCAATCCAAATCCAAAAGGGTATAAAGGCGCATTGGGGATATCGCGGTAGCGGCTAACCCAGGCTGATCCATCTTCGGGAGATGGCCGGCTGGTATTAAAATGATTGTAATAAACGGGTATTTGTCCAATGGCATAAGGAAAGCTCATTACCGTTTTAGCGGAAGGGTTATAATCGCCACTTACAATATCTGCCACGGCATCACCGGTGGTGGTTCCTAAAATCCAGCATTGAACAATACTGTTCACAAGCGGTTGTAATTGCGTAAGCACCAATGGTCGGCCACTACTGATTAAGGCTACAATTGGCTTGTTTGTTTTTTGTAATGCTTTTAAAAGTTCTATTTGACCTGCAGGTATTTCTGGTTTGGCAAGTGCCCTGTCTTCGCCAGCTAATTTGCCGCTAATGCCAAGGTTAACTACAATTACTTCTGCATTTTCGCTTGCTTTAACAGCGGCCGCAATTAAAGAATCGCTGGTGCTTGCATCGGCAGTATAGCCATCAGAAAAGCTGGTATTTATAAATTTCTTTTTTAGTCCGTCCAATATTGTTGTGGCTTCATTTGGGTTGCCCTGGGCTATCCAAAAATCAAACAAATCAGGTTTGCTGTTGGCGTAAAATCCAATAACTGCAATTTTTGTACTGCTGCTTAAGGGCAATACATTGTTGTTGTTTTTAAGTAAAACAATTGAGTGCTTGGCAGCTTCCCTTGCCTGTTGCAGGTTAGCTGCACTCATTAAGGTAGCTTTTTCATTTGCTTCATTACTAAAGCGGTAGGGGTCTTCAAATAAACCTAGTTTAAACTTATAGTACAGTATTCTGCTAACGGCATCATCAACCAATTGCATACTTACTTTGCCTTCTTTTACCAATTGAGGAAGGTATTCAATAACGGCCTTTGTTTCCATATCCATCATACTGCCTGCATTGAGCGCCTTCATTGCAACATCTTTATTATCAGTAGCATAACCATGCGCAATCATTTCACCAAACGAACCCCAATCGCTTACCACAAATCCTTTAAAACCCCAGCGTTTTTTTAAAATATCGGTTACCAGGTATTTATTTCCACTTGCAGGTACGCCTTCAAAAACATTAAAAGAGTTCATTACCGTAGCCGCTCCTGCATCAACAGCTGCTTTGTAGGGTGGCAAATATTTATTCCATAATTGTACCCTGCTAACATCTACAAAATTATATTCTCTACCCGCTTCCACAGCACCATAAACAGCAAAATGTTTTACACATGCCATTATATGATTAACATCGCTAAGATTGCCTTGCAAACCTTTTACCCTTGCAGCAGCTACCTGTGCGCCGTAATAAGTGTCTTCGCCGGCGCCTTCCATAACCCTTCCCCAGCGAGGGTCGGTACTAATATCACACATTGGCGCAAAGGTCCAGTGTAAACCTGCGCTGCTGGCCTCTTTAGCAGATACCCCGCTATTGGCTTCAATGCCTTTTAAATCCCAGCTGCAGGCTTCTGCCAGCGGTATGGGAAAGATAGTTTTGTATCCATGAATTACATCGTAAGCAAATAGTAATGGAATGCCAAGCCTGCTTTCTTTAACGGCCACTTCCTGCGCCGCCCTGGTTTCCTTGGCACCTACCACATTTAAAAAAGAACCTACCATACCCTTCTTTACCATATTTAATTTTGCTTGTTGCCCGGCATCATTTGCAGCGGGTCCGGTAAAAACGCCTCCATTTAGTTGGTTAAGCTGTCCGGCTTTTTCTTCAATGGTCATTTTGCTTAATAAATCTTTTACCCTTGCGGCAAGCGGGGCTCCTGCATTTTTAAAGAGCGGTGCTGTAGTTGGCTTTTGTTGTGCGGGGCTACATAGGGACAGTACACAGGCAAGTAATAGCATTACATTTTTTTTCATCGTTGGCTGATTTCTATTTTAAGTTTTAAAAATTTAAAGTTACAGGGCAAAAGTTAAAGTTAGTGGTAGAATTAATATAGTGTATTTTTTTTGAAGCTTTATTTTGCCTTTCAGGTGTTTGGTTTTATTTTATTATTTGCCTGTAAGAGGCTACGACGTTCATTTTTCGGGATGATCATTCAGTTTGTTTTTATTGGTCGGGAAGACTTTTTTTGTTTGTGCCATTGAGTGAAAAGAGGTATTATAATCTTTAATCCAACTGGTTTTAGGCAGGTGGCCATACCATGCCACTTATACTTTCCAATGCCCAACTCCAGCTAGATTTAATAGCCTGCTTTCCGTAATTTTTTCTTTTTTAAATTATATAAATCCAATCCTTCAACGGCAAGGGTTTTAATAATACATCTTTGTAAAAAAATCAGGAACTTTGACTATAACAAACTTATCTCCCATATTAAAAGATCCATATCTAAAGAAGTTTTTTGATGGCAAAGTGACCGAATTTAACCAGCCACTATTTATTAAAGACGATCCAATTTGTATTCCACACCTGTTTAGTAAAAAGCAGGATATTGAAATTGCTGCTTTTTTTGCAGCCATATTTGCCTGGGGTAACCGAACAACAATCATCAATAAAAGTAAAGAGCTACTGCAATTGATGGACAATGCACCACATGAGTTTTGTACCAACCATCAGGAACAGGATCTCAAAACATTTTTGTCTTTTAAACACCGTACTTTTAATGCAACCGACCTATTATATTTCATCAGTTTTCTTAAATACCATTACGCCAAAAATACCTCGCTTGAAACGGCTTTTACAATTGGCTTAAAAAAAACGGATAGTACCATTGAAGTTGGACTTATCAACTTTCATCATTATTTTTTTTCTTTGGAAGATTTTGCACACCGTACAAAAAAACACATTGCTTCACCTGAAAAAAATAGTACCTGCAAAAGGCTCAATATGTTTTTAAGGTGGATGGTAAGGCGCGATAAGATGGGCGTAGATTTTGGTATTTGGAATAAGATATCTCCAGCCCAATTGGTTTGTCCGATTGATGTGCATGTAGCCAGGGTAGCTAAAAGATTCAATCTGTTGCAGCGCAAACAGATGGATTGGAACGCGGCAATTGAATTAACAGCCTATTTGCGGATTTTAGATAAAACAGACCCGGCAAAATATGATTTTGCATTATACGGTCTTGGTGTAATTGAAAAATATTAGTAGAGCCAAACAAAATTAGGCAGTAAGTTAAGTTGTACATTTATATTGCAAAACAAAATACTACTTCCATGAACAATGAACTGCAGTACTATCTTCAGCAAAATTTTGCCATGCCCGGCAGTGTATTGGAAATGCAGGATGCAGAAAATTTTTTGGCAGATAAAATGAATGAGCTCATAAAAAATAATTTTAATTATGTAGTGCAGCTTTTGTACCGCATAGATATTAGTGAGGTTAAATTGAAACAATTGTTAAAGTCAAATCCAACTGAAGATGCCGGTAAAATTATTTCCCAACTAATTATTGAGCGGCAACAGCAAAAAATGGTTTCCCGAAATACCTATAGTAAAAAGGCTGCTGAATTTAATGATGAAGAAGAAAAATGGTGATTGGATAAGCTATCCATTGCAGTACCTTTTAATGTATATTTTTTCCGGGAAGGTGTAAGTGTTGAAACAAAATTTTAATTTATCATCAGCAGTATAAAAAATTTAATTAGCAAGGGTTTTGCTATTGTCAATGGTAGCCGGCAGTTTATTATTATTTTAGCATAAATATTTATTGTATGAAGTTGGTTACTTATATAAAAGAAGAGCAGGAACATTTGGCAATGCTTATAAATGAGGTGTTGTACGATATGGAAGCTATTCATCCTGAATTGCCTGTTAGTATGGCGATGTTTTTAAATTATTGGGATGACTATTTTCCGATAGCCCTGAATGCCGAACAAAGAATTTTAGATGGATTGTCGGGTACAGGGAAAGGCAATTTGTTGGCAGATAAAACTATACTTGCACCCGTACCTTACCCAACAAGTTGCAGGGATGCGTATGCATTCAGACAACATGTTACCGCAGCCCGCCGAAACAGAAATGTAGAAATGAGCCCCGCATTTGACCAATACCCGGTATTTTATTTTACTAACCACAACAGTATTCAGGGGCCGGGTAAAATTATGTGTATGCCTGACCATTTTGAAAAATTGGATTTTGAATTGGAAGCTGCCATCGTAATTTGCAAGCCGGGTAAAAATATTGCTGCGGTGGAAGCCGATGCTCATATTGGCGGATTAATGATTATGAATGATATGAGCGCAAGGCAATTACAGCTTGAAGAAATGTTGCTCAATCTTGGGCCTGCAAAAGGAAAGGATTTTGCCACCGTAATTGGTCCGATGCTGGTAACCTTAGATGAATTGGAGCCCTTTGAAGTACCGTGCAAAGCAAACCATACCGGCAAAAATTGGAACCTGAAAATGAAATGTTCCGTTAATGGGATATTGGTTAGCGAAGGTAATTTAAGTGATATGGATTGGACCTTTGCCGAAATAATTGAACGTTGCAGCTACGGGGTAAATTTATTTGCAGGCGATGTAATTGGTAGTGGCACGGTTGGTACAGGATGCTTTTTAGAATTGAATGGTACCGGCAAATTAAATGATATTGATTATAAAGAGCAGTGGCTAGAGCATGGGGATGTAGTAGAAATGGAAATTGATGGACTGGGTAAACTTTCCAATACCATTGTTAAGGAAGATAGCGATTGGCGTATTTTGAATCTAAAGAAATAATACGCTGTAATAACAATTAAATTTATTTAAAAAACATTATGATGGAGGATGGTAATATAAAAAATATTGACAAACTGCCGCCTGATATTAAAAACAGTACCGTATTAACTCCATTAAGTAAGGATAAGCTGGCCGCTGTTGCTGAAATACCTTTTGTTGATGCTTGTTTTGAGGATGATAAATTAAAAAATATTATTCAGTATTATTCCATTGATCCGGCAGAGATGGAAAGAGAATTGCATTATTATGCGCAGGAATTATTAGAAAAGGATAAGGTTTCAGCAGCATGGCAGATATTATTGGCGATTAATTAAAATCTAAGATCAGGTGTTGTTTAATAAGAAGCAAAATTATTTTTCCGGCAAGCTGTTAAATTTTGTTTTGGGAAAAAGGTATATAATAGGTTGCAGTGCTCAAACTGGAATTTCAAAACATGCGACTACAGCCCGAAGGGCTATAACTTCCATAGCCGCGGGTGTTAATTACGCGATTTTATTCAACCCGGACAGGGTTGCACAAAACCACTTTCGATAACTAAAAATATTTCGATTAATGTTTCACCCCGTTGGGGTTGGTGGCATAATTATTTGTACCCCGGGTTTATCACCCGGAGCTATTGTTGTTAAAGCCCTTCAGGCTAAGGGTATAATTATTTTCACCCCGTTTTTTTATTTAAAAATTACACCAACAAATAATTTACCGCAATTAATAGGGCACTTACAAAACATGCGCCTACAGCCCGAAGGGCTATTACTTCCATAGCCCCGGATGTTAAACCCGGGGTAAAATATGCGATTGTATTCAACCCGGAAAGGGTTGCACAAAACCACTTTCGATAATTAAAAATATTTCGATGCATGTTCCACCCCGTTGGGGTCGGTGGTATAATTATTTGTTACCCCGGGTTTATCACCCGGGGCTATTGTTGTTAAAGCCCTTCGGGCTAAAAGTATAATCATTTTCATCCCTTTTTTTTATTTAAAAATTACATCAATCAATAATTTGCCGCAATTAAAAAGGGCCAATAAAAAACATGCGCCTAGAGCCCGAAGGGCTATTACTTCCATAGCCCCGGGTGTTAATTACGCGATTTTATTCAACCCGAAATGGGTTGCACAAAACCACTTTCGATAATTAAAAATATTTCGATGAATGTTCCACCTCGTTGGGGTTGGTGGCATAATTATTTGTTACCCCGGGTTTATCACCCGGGGCTGTTGTTGTTAAAGGTCTTCGGGCTAAGGGTATAATTATTTTCGTCCCTTTTTTTTATTTAAAAATTACATCAATAAATAATTTGCCGCAATTAAAAAGGGCCGATAAAAAACATGCGCCTAGAGCCCGAAGGGCTATTACTTCCATAGCCCCGGGTATATAAACCGGGGTTAATTACGCGGTTTTATTCAACCCGGAAAGGGTTGCACAAAACCACTTTCGATAACTAAAAATATTTCACTGAATGTTCCACCCTGTTGGGGTTGGTGGTATAATTATTTGTACCCCGGGTTTATCACCCGGGGCTATTGTTGTTAAATCCCTTCGGGCTAAGGGAATAATTATTTTCATCCTTTTTTTTATTTAAAAATTACATCAATAAATAATTTTCCGCAATTAAAAAGGGCCGATAAAAAACATGCGCCTAGAGCCCGAAGGGCTATTACTTCCATAGCCCCGGGTGTTAAACCCGGGGTTAATTACGCGGTTTTATTCAACCCGGAAAGGGTTGCACAAAACCACTTTCGATAACTAAAAATATTTCGATGCATGTTCCATCCCGTTGGGGTTGGTGGTATAATTATTTGTACCCCAGGTTTATCACCCGGGGCTATTGTTGTTAAAGTTCTTCGGGCTAATGGTATAATCATTTTTGCCTTATTTTTTTATTCACAAATTATATTATTAAAAATCGCTGCCACAATAAAAAGGACTTACTCAACATGCGCCCCATGAACCAAAGGCTATATTATGCATAGACGGCTTTGTTAAATCAGGGTTTCGTACACCATTATCTAAATTAATTTCAAAAAAAGGTTAGCCCTTTTAAAAGCTAACCTTAGGTTTATAAATTTTAATTGTAAACTTTTAACCCCTATTCTTTCTTTGTAAACAATTCTTTTTTATCTACCACTTTAACCTTGTCTTTTTCCTTTAAGGTTTTGCTTACAATATCGTACGGACCGGTAATAACATCATCGCCTTCTTTCAGGCCTTCTGCAATTTGAATATAATTAATATCCTGAATACCCGTTTTTACCGTTGCCTTTTTTACCGTACCATCCTTATTTAAAATGAAAACCAACACGTCTAAATCATCTGCCGTAATAGCGGGTTCGTTTGAAATGCCCGCTGTTTTTTTATTGTTTTTTATACTGTCATTTTTATCCCTGGTAGTTACTGCATTTATGGGTACACTTAAAACATTGGCCGTGGTTTTGGTTTGAATATCCACACTGGCGCTCATGCCCGGCCTGAACGGATACCTTGTCTTGCTTAAGAGGTCTTGGTAACTTTCCGGTAAAAGACGTACATAAACTTTATAATTGGTAACATCGGTGCTGGTATTAACTAGCGCGCTTTGTGTACTGGCACCATTATTACTGCTGGCTATTTGAGTAACTACCCCTCTGAATTTTCTATCTGCATAGGCATCTACAGTAACCACTACGCTATCCCCCAAATGAACTTTCGGAATATCACTTTCGCCTACATCAACCCTGATTTCAATTTTACTCATGTCTGCAATCCGCAACATTTCTGTACCTGCCATCATATTACTGCCTACTACCCGCTCGCCTTTTTTTACACTTAATAAACTCACTACACCATCCATGGGGGCAAGTACTGCTGTACGGCTTACATCCTTATTGGCTTTTGCCAGCATACTTTCTGCACTTTGCACTGCTGCCTGCGCACCACGGATACCTTGCTTTGCAGCATTATAATTTGCCGCCGCGGCCCGGTAACCGGCATCGGCCACATTAAACTCATTGGGACTAATCACTTTATCTTCAAACAATTGTTTTTGCATTTTGAAGGTCTTTTCTGTTTGGTCCATTTGGGCTTTAAGTGCCTCCAAAGATGCCTTGGAATTTGCAACCTGTGCCTGACTTTGTGTTACTCCGCTTGCGGCCTGGTTGGCTTGAATACTGTAAATATCTGCATAGATCCTTGCGACCACCTGACCCTTCTTTACGCTGTCGCCTTCCTGTACGGTAAGCTCGGTTATTTCGCCGCTAATATCCGGACTTAACTTAACTTCTATCTCCGGATACACTTTACCACTGGCATTTACGATTTCAGTAATGGTGCGTCTTTGTACTTTTTCACTTGTTACTTTTATGCCTTCATCTTTACCAAAAACACCGGTAAATTTTAATACTACCAATAGCAGTATCAATCCTGCTAAACTAAAAAGTATCCATTTTACAGTCTTACTCATGTTACTAATTTTATTACCGGCTTTAATGCAGGCAATGGATGTTTATTTAAAAAACGTATACATATTATTATTGCTACAGGCTAACATCAAAAAAATATCGAAATTTATACATAACTACAATCGCTTCACAAGGTTAAATTGAAACTTATAATTTTAATCCCTGCCCTTTATAAAATTCCAGCACTTTCATTTTAAAAACATAATCAAACTGGTTTAATACATGTTGCAGTTTGGCTCTAAAAAAATTGTTCTGCTGCGTTATTAATTCAAAGGTGCCCAACATACCTACTTCGTATCTTTTTTGTGAGAAATCAAGTGTGCGTTGTGAAGCAGTAACACTTTTTTGACTCGCATTAAATTTTTCTAATGCTACTATTGCAGCATTGTAGGCCTGATAAATATCTTGCTTAATGGTTTGGTTATCCAGGTCTTTTTGTAGTTCTGCGGTTCTGATATCTAATTTGCTGCGCTGGTAATTGCTCCGTAAAAGGCCTCCGCTAAAAATAGGGACACTCATACTTAAGCCAACTTGCTGGCGAAAGTTATTATCAACCTGCGTAAAAAAGGGGGTGCTTTTTTTGCCAACAATGGTATAATCAGGTGTCTGTACATTATATACGTCGGTACCAACCTTTACCTGATAAGGGGTGTTAATGAATGTACCGGTGGGAAAATAAACCGGACTCTTGGTATTAATAAAATTGCTGCTCAATCCACCAAAACCTATCAGGCTAGGATACATTCTTCCCCTGGTGGCTTCTGCAGTTTTTTGGGCAGACAGCAGTTTAAAAGTGTTGACACGCTGTTGGGGTAAATTTTTAATAGCCAATGCATAAACAGCATCAGGTTGTAGATCTGCAATATTTTCAACAGGTATTTGTTCAACGGGTGGCACTTCAACTTCAAAGGGCGCAGCGGCATCAAAATTCATGTTCGATTTTAATACCAATGTAGCCTGAACTACATTACCGTTGGCATTAATAAAATTCGCGCTGTCCAGTGCTTCCTGTGCTTCCAGTTCGGCCGCATTTAATTCCGGTAAGGAACCTGCATTTACCAATTTACGGGTATTGGCCAATTGCGCCTGCGTTTGTTTTAATTGTACCTGTGCTATATAGGCTTGTTCGCGTGCCAGTAAAATTTGCAGGTAACTATTGGCTACGGTTAAAGAAATATCATTTTTTAATTTATCGGTACTGGCTTTGAAAGCTTCATACTGCCATTGGTTGGCAAGGATGATGTTACGTTTACTATACCAATTAAAAATATCTACACTAGTTTGTAATTGCAATCCTGCGTTGAGGTAACTCTGGGTAATCAGCGCAAAAGAAGTAGGATCCTGATTCCGCCCGCTGTTAAAGCTGGTACTGGCAGTAAAATTACCATTCGGGTAAAGCCCAAGTTTACTTTGTTTATATTGTAAGCCTGCAATGGAAGCTTGAATAGCGGCTTGTTTAATGGTTATATTATTGGCTACAGCATAATCTACCACCTTACGCAGGTCCCATTTATCCTGACAAAGGCAGGTAACACTAAAAAAAACAAAAGGCAATAGGAAGATTATTTTTTTCATTCCTCAAAAGTATAAATTACAATATATTTTTGGCGGCTTTTTTTATAAATAGTGCATTTTGGCGGATGTAAGGTTGATAGACGTGTTGTTGGCGACGGATTAGCAATTATTTATACTAAATTTTTTTATGGGGGTTTTAAAGCGGGTCAAATTTATGGTTGCACAGGTATTAAATACACCTTTTTTATACCCGGGTTAGATAAGGCAAATTTTAGCCTATAAAAATATTTTTAATATTCCTTCGACTCTTATAAAATAAGCTATGTCATAAATTCTTCATAAAAATTCAATTCCACTAAAATTCAAACGTTCTTTTTTTTTAGGTATATTTTGAACCTTTTCAATATTTTTTTGAATTTTTAATAAAATTTTTTCAAAAATGATTGGTGTCGGATGGGCTACATCAAAAAAAATATCCACTATAGTTTCGGCTATCGTAGCCCTCCATTCAATAATGAGTTTATTTGCTTTCAATAAATAATCATCGTCATCCAAACAAATACTAGCCAATACCCCAAATTGAAGGGTTAAATTATGATTAAATTTTTCCGCCGTTATGATAACAGCTTTGTAGGTTTCATTTGAAAGATCGGCTGTATCCAAAATTTATAGTTTAACTATTGTTTAAAAAATGATGAAACTTTTGTGTGCCTGCAAGATTAATATATAAATAACACCAATCGGCATAAAATTAAATTTGTATAAATGAGTTAACGGCGTTGGGTCAAAAATTATATTATTTTTTCAATTACGTCCTCTTTAATTAATAGGGTCGAAAAGTAAATTTCTTGATAGATTTTTTTATGCCTTTTCTACTTTCCACTAAATATTTTTTACTCTTAAGCTAAATTTTATTAATAAATCAGTAATTAAAAAGGTTAAGCCTAGGATTATTTTATAAGTTGTAGGAAGTATTTATTTTTTAATCAATCCGTGGCGTAAAAATTTTGAATAATAATAGCAAAAATATTTGGTTTCATTGCTGCCAAAAATTTACTGGCCTAACTTGATTTATTTTGAACTTACTGGACTTTCTTTAATTGTGTTTCAGCTTACTTTCCTTATAGTCAAGATAAATATCTATTAGGGAGTCCATATTAAGTATAAAATACCCCATAAAATATACTAATGATAAACCCTGGATATCTGGTGTTGAAATTGATCCAACTCTAATTCCAAAAGTAGAAATTGCCGGTGTAAATGCTATTAAATTGAAAGACGCCAAAATCAAATAAATACCAATTGCAACCGTTGTTATTTTGTAGTTTATAAAAAAGAAGATAAGGATTGGTATGAAAAGAATAAGTCCAAGGTTATGCCTCCAGGTAGTTCCAACTTCTGTTTTTAAGAAGGTTATCCAACAATAAATAAGGGTCACAGAAATAATAAGGAGTGGTATAAGGACTAACTTTTTCTGTTTCGACATAAATTTAAAATAAAAAATTCCGATATAATTAAGTCTTAACGAATGCTATAAGTAAAAAACAAAAAATATTTTTTAGACCACATCTATTTTGATAAATCCAATAAATTAAAGGGGTTTATCATAAAATTGAGCCATTTTACACCAACTTTATTTATCCTTATGCGCCTCCATATCAATTTCAATCAATTGATTTGTTAATGCCAACCCCTTTACCTCGAGCCAGGTGCCTGTTGGAAATTGCTTTTTGTAAAGCGTATTCCGGAAGGGGGAAACTTTTATAAATTCAGCCATATTGGTAGTGTAAACATTTTCTGCAAATACATCGTCAAAAGTATAACCATAATGTTGTAATACTTTTTCAAGGTCATTGTAACAATTTTTCATCTGTTGTTCCATATTCCCCGGAGCAGTTATTATTCCTGAATCGTTCATGCTTACGGCTCCTGAAATCTTGAGGTTGTTACCAATTTTTACAGCATGTGAATAACCATACTCTTTCTCCAACTTTGGACGCAGGTTAAAATACTCCGGTTTATCTGCTTGCAGTAGACCCGTTTCCTTTTCTTTAGCACTGTGGTTATCGGGGATATTGCAACCAATTAAAAATAAAGCACCGGCTAAAAGACAAGCTGCAAAGAAGGAAATTTTTATCATTTTTTATGTGTTGGTAATTGAACTATTAAATGTTTACAGCCAATAACCGGCATTGCATAAAGATATATAAGTATGGCCCAATAAACAACCGCATGGCCATGTTTGCAAAGTGTGATCAAAATTAAAATAACAACAAAAAGGGCACCGTAGTGTGAACCCGTAAACATCGCAGTAAATTAAATAGGGGTGCTTAATTTTTAAATTATTGGATGTTTCACCTGGACGCTTACTTTAAAGCGGTTTTAAAAATTCTAATAATTGTGTCTGCTTACCTAAAACTTTCCACTGTGTATAGCTTTTTTTCGGCAGCCTTTAATAATCCATTTAAAAATTATTTACTAATCCGTGGCAAAAAAATCAATTATCCTTAATTTCCGGTTCAACCAATATTATCAATTTCTCCAGTGATTCCTGCCATCCTAAATAACACATTTCTACAGGAATTATAGCAGGTATATTTTCCTGTACAATTTTTATTTCGGTCCCTACCAAAACTTTTTGCAGCCAAACGGAGGTCATCGTTTCACCGGGAAGATTAGGGTCGTCAAATACGTCGGTATATTTTAAAAATTCATTGTGTTTAATCTCCATATATTTCCCCCCAAAGGAGTGTCCGTTACCGGTAGAAAAATTATGAAATGACATTTTAAAAGTGCCGCCTACTGCTACATTCATTGAATGTATGGTGCAAAGAAAACCATAAGGCGGTATCCACGATGCAAGTGCATTTGCTTCAGTTAAGGCACGATATACTTTTTGTGGCGGAGCCTTAATAACTCGGTGTAATGAAACGCTATTATTAGCCATAAAATTTAATTTTAGGTTTAATCGTTTAATTAATTTGTGTTGCAGCAACCTATGTAAATTTAAATCATTTTTGGTTAGATGTCAACACGCCTTTGATTTGAAAACTATAGCATAATTAGTGGGGGCTCATTGCTAAGTGGTACATACTTTGAAGGTAAATTATTCATTAGGGTGAGCAATTTCGCGGAACCACAACTTGTTGAAATGGAGGGTAATAAATAAGTCAAAAGGGTAGTTTAAAAGCAGCAATAAAAAACGGCAGAGTCAATCCTGCATCTACATGGCTAAGCAAAGGCTGTAGCATAAATATTTAATTTATTCCTGCAGTAAGTTTTCTATTTTACCAATATTTTTTCAAAACAAATACTATTATCAATATTTTGATATTGACCAAAATTCGTTATTACAGCATATCCATTTTTCTTGTAAAGCTCAATTGCCTCCGGTTGTTTTTTTCCGGTTTCCAGTAAACATTTACTACAATTTAATTCGGTTGCCCATTGCTCTAACGCAGTTAAAATGGCAGAGGCAATCCCTTGTCCCCGTTTGTTTGGTAAAACATACATTCGTTTAACTTCCATAGTATTAGCGGAGTATTCTTTTACGGCTCCGCAACCAACAGGTATTTCATTTTCGTAAGCAAGGATCACAAATTTTATGGTATCAATTTTATTGAATTGGGCATAGAAGGCATTATCTGCCCCATCACGAATTTTTAAATCTGCATCAAGTTCTGCGGTAAGTTTTTTGAAGGCAGTAGCTTCGGAATTAGTCCTGATATAGGTAATCATTCTGTGTTAATTTTAAATATTAAATTATTATATCCTCTCAAAAGCCCCCTCCAAATCCTTAATTAAATACTCCACCTCTTCCAAACCTACATACAAACGCAACATCCGATGTTCTTTATTCGATGCATTAAAATGTTCCGCAGTCATGCCCGAACATTTTGGTATTATCAAACTCTCATGACCACCCCAACTTACTGCCATTAGTATATGCTGCAGACTTTCGCAAAACTTTTCAATCTGTTGTACCGTGTCTGCTTTAATAATAAAAGTTAACAGACCACAAGCGCCCTGCATTTGCTGTTTGGCTAAGGCGTATTGGGGAAAGCTTTCATCAAATGGAAAAATGACTTCTTCTACTTTGGGATGCTGTTTTAAATAGGAAACCATCTTTAAAGTAGATTCGCTGATGTGTTTTAAGCGGAGTGGCAAGGTGCGTAAACCCCTAATTAATAACCAGGCATTAAAAGGCGAAATGCCACTACCGATGGTCATAAACTCCGAATTAAAAATGCGCTCCATGGCAATCTTTGTTCCGCACAAAACACCTGCTACCGTATCGCTATGGCCACTTATATATTTAGTAGCAGATTGCAGTACCAGGTCTATTCCAAAATCAATTGGTTTCTGATAAATGCCGGTGCAATAGCTATTGTCAATGATGGTAATAATGCCTTCGGCCCTTGCCAGTTCTGCTACCGCTTTTAAATCTTGCAAAGCATAGTCCCAACTATTCGGACTCTCCAAATAAATTAAGGTCGTGTTAGGTAAAATGGCACGTTCAAAATTTTCAATATTCCGTCCGTCAATGTAGCTGGTGGTTACGCCAAAGCGGGGTAAAATAGTGTTGAACATTTTTTGTGCCCAGGTATAGGGTTTATTAACCGATACAATATGATCGCCGGCTTTTACATTGGCCAGTACCGCCGCAAATATTGCAGCAGCCCCACTGTTAAATACCAAACAATCTTCTGCATTGTCCAGGGCAGCTAATTTTTTACGTAAAATTTCAACCGTAGGGTTTAAGCCCCTGCTGTATAAATACGTGGAATATTCATCTGCAAAGGCTTTGCGCATTTCATCCACCGTATTAAAAACAAAGTTGCTGCTTTGCATTATTGGCGGCGAAACTGCGTTATAATAATTTTCCCTGTCTTCTGCCAGTTCGTTGATGATGTAAGAGATATCCATGCCCTTTATTTAAATGTTTTTTTCTGTCAAATTTGTATTATAAAATCCTTTACTAAAATATTATTTTATTTGTTTTAGCGCATATTTCTTACCTATAAAAAACAACCCGATAAAAATGCCTAAAATAACCAATCCCGTAACCGCTGCTGTTGGGTCGCTTGCAGCAATACTAATGCCTACAAAGGTATAGGCAGCCATAAATAACAGGGGCAGTAATGGGTACAATTTCATTTTGTAAATACCCTTGTCATCAAGGTGTTTGGTGTGTTTTCTAAACCAAAAAATGGTGGCACTGCTTAATACCATCCCAAAGCAATCTAAAAATATAGTGAAGGTTAAAATCTTTTCAAACTGCTGACTAAAAAATAAAATAACAATACATACCGCAGCAAATATGGTGAGCGAAAAAGTAAGTACCTGTGTACTGTCACTTTGTTTGGCAAATATTTTCGGCAGGCTGCCATCGGCACCCATCGCATACATTACCCTCGGGTTGCTCATAAGTAATCCATTTACATAGGCCATTACACCTAAAAATAAAAATGCCGCAAATATCGTAGCACCGCGGGTTCCAAAAACCCTGTCTATTACCAGGTAAGCAATTTCTTTTTCGTTTTTCATTTGGTTAAAGCCAACTAAATTATAGTAGCTAAGGTTAACCAATAAGTATAAAACGATTATAATTATAATGCCTATAATAATACCGTTCGGTATATTTTTTGAAGGGTTTTTTACCTCGTTACCAAAATTTATCGTTTGCTGGTATCCACCATACGTAAACGAAACAGCAATTAAACTTACCCCTAAACTCTTTACCCAATCAAAATAAGAGCTCGTTTGCAAGTGCTGAACAGTATTGACAGTTGCTGCATTTACGGCATATTTTGAAGGGAAAAATAAAGCAGCAATCAATACCAGTATCATGGTAATTTTAATCAGCATTAAAATATTTTGTGCTCCCGAACTCATTTTTAATCCCCTTAAATTTATAAAGTAAAAAATTATGATTGCAACACAACTCACCAATGCCTTATCAATATCTGTATGCATACCCGGGAACAACTTTAATAAATATCCGCTGCCAATAAGTGCCACGCCGCTTAAGCTTGCGGCATTGCTTACCAATACAATACAGTTAACCGCAAAGGCAATACTTGGGTGGTAAACTTTTGCAAATACCTTATAATAGCCGCCTGTTACAGGGTACCTGCTTCCAATTTCTGCATAGGTTAAGGCACCGCAAAGTGCCACCAGTCCACCAATTATCCAGGCACTAAAATATACAGATGGGGCAATGGCATCTTTTGCACTTGTGGCCGCTGTTCTAAAAATACCCATGCCAATTACCAGTCCAACCACTATCATGGTAAAAGAAAAAAGGGTAAGCTTATTTTTTACTTGCATTTTACCAAGATACTAAAAGCACTTTATATTTTTGCATACTACAGTATTAGTTATTGCTGATGCTGTTATGGCCAACCTATACTGCTTCTTTTTTCAAAATGAATATCCAAGTAATTCCCTGCATGATACTGCCGACTTTTTTGACGCTTGTTATTAAAGGATATTGTATACTTATGGACTATTGTGACAATATCAACTTCTTTAAAATACGGGGTATTAATAAGGATAAGCCATTAAGGAAGTACGATAATTTAAAAACTGCAGCGGCAACGTAAAAGGTAGCAATAGTAATATGTTGTAAAATGTAAATAAATCTTTAAAAGAAAAAATTCATCCCTTAAATTATTGCTACCAGTTTTGTTCAGCCAAAATATTTATGAAGAAATATATTATCCTTATCCTTCTTATTTTTAAAACCAATAAAAGTCTTGCCTGCGATATTTGCGGATGTGACGCAGGTAATTATTATATCGGTCTGCTACCACAATTCAGTAAAAGTTTTATAGGGTTGCGTTGCCAGTTCAGCAGCTTTCACACTAATATTACAGGCAATACGGTGCAATACAGTAAAGATCTTTTTGAAACTATTGAAGATTGATTGGGCCGGGTTTAACATTGGCAATCGCTGGCAGGTAATTGCCATGATACCTTTTAACAGTGTTAAGCTGATTGGCGATAACGGAACCTTGCACCATAATGGCATGGGCGATATTGCAGAAATGGGCAATTATAAATTATTCAGTAAAGTATTTGCCACTAGCGGTAAAAAATTAATTGCACAAACCATTTGGATAGGTGCGGGAATTAAAGCAGCCATTGGTAAATTTAATGTTGCTGTAAATGAGCCTGATCTGACCGCCCTTGCCAAAATCGAAGTAGGCAGCGGAAGCACCGATTTTATGTTTAACGCAAATTATATTATCAGCCTAAATAAAGGGTGACTAAGCACCAACCTGCAATACAAATTAAATAATACCAATCGGTATGCTTACTATTTTATAAATAAAATTTCTGCTAACAGCATTGCATATTATAGTTTTGCGACAACAAAAACTACCCTCAGTCCCAATGCAGGGTTGCTGTATACCCAAAACCAATAAAACCAATTTAACGGGCTTAAAATGGCAGACACAAATGGTTTTTTAATAAATGCTGCAGCCGGAAAAAAACTTTCCCTGGGTTGTAATGTGCAAATTCCACTACACCAATGTTTTGCAAACGAATAGACAATAGATAAATTAAAGGGCATGATCCATGTAACCTTTTCACTATAGACCTTAAATAATTATATTTTGACAGTTACCAACAATGATAAAATGCCATCAACATTAAATTACAAAATGTTTTTTAATTAATAAATACCAATCTCCCTACATTTGCAGCGAATTTGGTTTTTTTGCTTCAACGCGAAAAATTAAAAGGGAAGCCGGTGTAAAACCGGCGCTATCCCCGTAGCTGTTAAAGGCTTTTTATTTTTTATAACTAAAAAATAGAAAAAGCTTCAACCTTCGTCACTGCTCGCTCAGGCGTATCGGGAAGACGTTGAAGTACACCTTAAGCCAGAAGACCTGCCAGGTATCACATTTATTCATTCACGGCTTTCGGGTGAAAGGCATGGAGTGTAAAGGCTGTAAAGCATTTATATTTCTAACAATGTTAGTAGTAATACGGCATTGCAATTTTCCGGGAGTAGTCACAACAAATTTTTCTATATGAAAAACAAATTTATTATTACCGCTGCTGTAATTTTCAGTAGTCATTTGTATGCGCAGGACAGTACCAAAACAACACTTGATGAAGTGGTGGTAACCGCAAATAAAGTAGCCCAAAAACAGAGCAGTACCGGCAAGGTGGTTACTGTAATTACAAAAGATGTAATTGAAAAAAGTGCAGGAAAGTCTGTTGGCCAATTGTTAAACGAGCAGGCAGGTATTACCATCAACGGTGCTCTAAATAATATGGGTTCTAATCAAACTATTTTTATGCGTGGCGCTTCCTCCGGCCGTACCCTTGTTTTAATTGATGGTATACCGGTAAGTGATCCTTCGCTTATTAACAATGAGTTTGACCTTAACCTTATTTCTTTAACTAATGTAGAACGTATTGAAATTTGTAAAGGTGCCCAAAGTACTTTGTATGGCAGCGATGCAGTGGCTGGTGTTATAAATATCATTACCATTAAAAGTGATATCCATAAACCTGTTAATGCTAACGCAACAGTATCTGCCGGAAGTTTTAACACTATTAAAGCTGCTGTGCAATTGTATGGTAAAGTAAATAACCTAACCTATACCGCAGCGTATTCAAAAATTCAGTCTACAGGATTTTCTGCCGCCTACGACAAAACCGGCAAAAATAATTTTGATAATGATGGCTACAATAGCGACGCCTTAAAAGTGTTTTTAAAATATGATTTAACCAAACAATTATCTGTAAGTTCTTTTATTCAAAACACCCGGTATAAAACAGGTTTGGATGCCGGACCGTTTACCGATAAAAGAGATTACAACACTACCAATAAAGGATTAATTACCGGTGCAAATGTTCAGTTTAAAAATGAGGCAGTAACTGTAACAGCTAAATATCAATACAGTGAGTTTACACGTTATACTTTTAACGACAGTACAGATTCTCCGGGGTATTTAACCAGGGGCAACTACAAAGGTAAAGCCCAATTTGCAGACGTGTTTGCCAATATAAAACTAAGTAAAAACTTTAGTCTGTTACAAGGGGCAGATTACCATGAAAATAAAATGGGTATGGATTTCTTCGGGACTTATCCCAGTTCTCAATATGGTCCTGCCGGCACCTATTCAAGCAAAGTTGATAGTAGCATCAGCCAATCATCTTTGTATGCTTCCATTATTTATTCGGGTCTTCAGGGTCGGTTAAATATTGATCTTGGCGGAAGATTGAATGTTAATTCCCGCTACGGAAATAATAATTCGTATTCCTTTAACCCTTCATATAAAATCAACGAAAATTTAAGGGTATTGGGAAGTATTTCCAGTGCTTATAAAACACCTAGTTTGTACCAGTTATACTCCGAATACGGGAATGTTAATTTAAAGGTTGAACAATCAAAATCCTACGAATTGGGTCTGGATTATAAGCACAATAACTTTAGTAATCGTCTGGTATATTTCTACAGGGATATTAACAATGCAATTGATTTTAATAATTTATCCTACCAATATTTTAATATCATAAATCAAATTGTTCGTGGTGTTGAATATGAATTTAAAGTACAACCCATTAAAGGTTTATCTATAACAGGTAATTACACTTATTTATCGGCCACAGAAAAATCTCAAAGCAGGGAAAATTTTGCTGATACCAGTTATAATTATGTTTTGCGTCGTCCAAAAAATAGCTTTAACTTAAATGCAGGCTATCAATTTTCAAAAGCATTGTATGTAAGTGCCGGAGCTAAATATGTAAGTAAGCGCGAAGATGTTGGCGGTTACCAGACTAAAGATATTTCTTTGGATGCCTACACTATTTTTAATGCGTATGCAGAATATAAATTTTGTAATCGATTTAAGATTTTTGTTGATGGACAAAATTTAACGGGTAAAAAGTTTTTCGATATAAATGGGTACAATTCAATTCCATTTGTTTTTACAGCCGGAATTACAGCTAATTTTTAAGTAAATAGCAATCAGGGCTATCAAGAAAATGCTATAAATTTTTCCAGGCGGGCATTAAGCCTTAATTGATAAAAATAACTTTTAGTAGGATTGCGATAGCCTTTGTCAGGTAACTAAATTAACAGTAGAAAGTGAACTTAAATGTTTACCGGAAAAGTAAGGAAACAGCAGCGGATTTTTATAATAAAATAGTTCCTGAAATAGCAATTGCAAACTACCAATAAGCTTACTACTTATTGGTAGTTTTGTTTTGCACAATACGTAAAAGCCCATAAAAATGCGATATGTCAAAACAAAAAATCAACCCCCGTTTTGCAGTAATTTTATTGTTAATGATGATGGCTGCGGCTATGCGCATACCTAATGCAGCACAAATAACACCCTGGGCAAACTTTACACCAATTGGTGCAATGGGCTTGTTTGGCGGAGCTTATTTTAACAGTAAATGGAAAGCCTTTATTTTCCCCCTGCTTACCTTGTTGGCAAGTGATTTAATAATCAATATCTTAATATTTAAAGGCCAGTACGGAATTATGTATAGCGGCTGGTATATTATTTATGGCATTTTTACCCTCATTGTTTTTATTGGTAAATGGATGATACAAAAAGTATCCGTAAAAAATTTGTTGATGGCAAGTATTGTTGCTGCACTTAGCCATTGGCTGATAGCCGATTTTATGGTTTGGGCAAGCGGAGGAACAGACCTTCGTACTATGATGCCATTGGCTAAAAATTTTACCGGACTAATACAATGTTATTTGCAGGGTTTTCCCTTTATGCGTAACTTTTTAACGGGCAATCTAGTTTATGGAGCTGTATTGTTTGGTGGCTTTGAGTTGGCGCAACAACGATTTTTGGTGCTGAAATTACAAAACGCCCCGTATTAAAGTAATGGCGATACTTAGCTTATCTTTAATGAATACCTATAATTTTTTTTTATCCTCTTTAAACAGCAGTTATACAACCTGTTGCCATAATTACAACAATATTTACTGATGGTTGAAACTTATCGTTTTTATTAAACCTTTCAATCAAACAATAATTAGTAAAACAAAATATTTAAGCTAATTTAAATTTATTATTGATATTATTATTATTTCCATAATCTAAAAACCTTATATATGTCTTTCCAATACAAACAAAATTCTAAAGCGCCCTTATTAAATTGGGATATGTTTTGCACCAACTATAATGGTTTAATGGAAGACGCAGCCCGGTATCAACAATCATTAGCCGGACTTAAAAAAATGGCCAGGCAAAATAAGTGGGGAAAGATTCAAATCAAGGAGGCTATAGCAAATTTTGAAAAATATGTTATTGTAGTTACAGATGCGCAACAACTTATTTCTTTTACCAGTGTAGGTTTTGAGCAAATGACAGGGTATACTTCTGAAGAAGTTCATGGACGTAATCCGAATTTTTTGCAGGGTGCAAAAACCAATCAAAATCATGTTCACAGTATAAAAAACCAACTCAGTACTACCCATCATTCTGAAGCCATTATTGAAAACTACCGCAAAAATGGCGAGCTTTATTTATGTAAAATCATTATTCAGCCCGTAATTAACATCAACCAAAAGCTGGTTAATTATATAGCTTACGAGCAGGAAGTAGCTGCTTAACCTGTTGTAGTTTTAATTTTAAATAATTAAACTATATTCAGGAAATGGAAAAAGCATACCTGAACTGGAGTGGGGGTAAAGATGCTGCATTAGCGCTATATTATATTCAACATAAGAAAGAATTTAAAATTGATCGTTTGGTTACCTGCATTGATACGCTGCTTGAGGAGGTATCAATGCATGGTGTACCTGTTAACTTAATAAAGGCTCAGGCTGCTTCAATAGGAATGGAAATCTCAACCATTCAACTACCCGAAATGCCAGATATGGCTGCGTATGAATCAATACAAAGAGCAGCTCTATCTTCATTAAGCCAACAACAATTTACCCATAGTATTTTTGGAGATATTTTTTTAGAAGACTTGCGCTTATATCGCGAACAATTACTTCATGATTTTGAAATAACAGCCGTGTTTCCGCTTTGGAAAAAAAATACCAGTATGCTGATGTCAACTTTTTTGAAACTGGGGTTTAAAGCTATTGTGGTTTGTGTAAATGAACAGTTGCTGGGTAAAGAATTTTGTGGCAGGATAATCGACGCGCAATTTGTAAAAGACTTACCTCAACATGTTGATGTATGCGGTGAAAATGGGGAATACCATAGTTTTGTTTTTGATGGACCAATTTTTAAAACACCGGTATCATTTACAAAAGCCGACCTGTTTTATAAAGAAATGAAGGCCCCGCAAAACCTCAGTGACAGCCCTGATTTGAACCTGGATAAACCATTAAAAAACTATGGCTTTTGGTTTTGTAAGCTGTATTAATTTTTAAATGGTTAGTTGTGTAAATAAAAAAACCGCCCCAACAAAGGAGCGGTTCGGAATTTCTTTTAAAGTAATTTTTAATTTCTACTGCTTAATTTTGATAATAACCTTAAGATCTCTAAGTATAACCAAACTATGGTTACCATCAAACCAAAAGCGCCATACCATTCCATATATTTAGGCGCACCTGCTTCTGCACCTTTTTCAATCATATCAAAATCCAGAATTAGGTTTAAGGAGGCTACGGTAACCACTACCAAAGAAAATCCAATACCCATTAAAGATCCTTCATGTAAAAAAGGGATTTGCACGCCGAACATGCCCAATACCATCGACAACAAATAAAATATACCAATACCTGCCGTTGCGGTAAAGATTACAGCCTTAAATTTTTCTGTAGCCTTAATTATTCTAAAAGTGTACAAAAAATACATAGCAATCGCAACACCAAATGTCAAGCCCACTGCATTCATCACTAAATTAGGAGCTTTTGCAGCAAAAGCATTATTGTACATGGCCGAGATGGCGCCTAAGAACAAACCTTCCATTAAAGCGTAAAGCGGAGCAAGATAACCAGCCCATTCTTTTTTAAAGATTATGGCAAATGCTATAATAAGTCCACCAATTAAACCTGTCCAAATAAGTGGTGTAACATTACCTCCGCCGGCAAACTCTTTCCAGGAGTAAAATGCAGAGCCCATCAACATCAAAAGCATGAAACCAAATTTATTTAGCGTGCCTTTTATAGTCATTGTCTCACTGCTTCCCCCTACAAATATTGTTTGAAAATTTTTCTCTGATAATGCTGGATTACCTGATTTCATTAATGACATAATTTTGTAATTTAGGCTGTAAATTTAATTCATTTATCAACAATAAAAGGATATCTTTTATTGTATTGCTGTTAAATTTAATGTACTATGATTTGTATTGGGCAGTTCCCCCTGCGCCGATGCGGCGACCGGGGGCCGGGCTTTACACTCCAATCTTTTTTTTGCGGAGGCCGACAAAAAAAAGGATTTCCATTTCAATCCCTACTGCATACTTTAAGGGGTATTATGTATTGCGGTATTATAAAAGTTGAAAGTGAAAGATAGAACAGGAGATTGCTCGGTATAAATATTTTTACCGCTGGAAATAAGAATTGAATGGAATTGAATACTGCTTTAGACTTCAACTAAATCCATGCTTTTAGGCAGGATATCTCCCTAACCTTGACAAGCCAGAACCAAAAAGGAAGAAAAGTAAAAGTTAGATTTTTTAATTTTCTTCTTAAACCTTTGTTTACCTTATGTTGTAGCGGGGGGTAAAAAATCTCTTCAAAACATACGAAGATTTAAGCACTTAGATTCAAAAAGTAAAAACCCTAAATGCCCCTTAGGGGCTAACTGTTTGTAACCTCTATAAGTAAAAATACAATATGCCCCGTAGGGGTTACCTGTTGTTACACCCAAGCTTTATAAACCAAAACCAAAAAGGAAAAAACTAAAAGTTAAGTTTTTAATTTTTCAGCTGAAACCTAAGTCTACATTATGTTACAACGGGTGGTAAAAAATATCTTGCCAAAATATACGAAGAATTAAGGTGTTAGATTCTAATAAAAAAAAACATAAAATTTCGGTCAGACGAAGGCGTCAGACCGGAATTTTATTTTCGGTCAGTTGAAGGTGTGAGACCGGAATTTTATGGCGCTTAATTAAATGCAGGCAACCTAATTATTGCACATTAAACGACACCTTCTGCCTGATATCTCCGGAAGAACTTCCGGCTTGTAAAGAATAAGCGCCCGTTTCTACTTCCCAGGCTTTAATTTTTTCGTTATAAAAAGCCAAATTTTTAATGGGTATTGTTAAAACTATCGTCTTTTTTTCTCCCGCTGCAACCATAATCTTTTTAAATGCCTTCAATTCCTTTTCGGCCCTTTCAACTTTTGAACCGGTTTTGCTTACATAAAATTGTACGGTCTCTTTACCTCCAACTTTACCGGTATTTTTTATTTGGATAGTGACCGATATTGATTCATTTTTTGCAAATGTTTTTTTATTCAATTTCAAGCCGGAATAGTTAAAGTTGGTATAAGACAAGCCATATCCAAATGCATATAGCGGCGTTATTTTTTTTGTATCGTACCAACGATAACCTACAAGAATACCTTCTTTATAAATAGTGGTTAAATTATCGCCGGGAAATGTTTTAAGGTGATGCGCCGGCGATTCATCCAGAACAACGGGAAAAGTAAAAGGTAATTTCCCCGAAGGATTAATTTTACCTGTCAATACGTCGGCCAAAGCATTACCACCTTCAGATCCATTGTACCAGCTAAATAAAATAGTGTGGTTATTCTTCTTAATGGCATTAATATCGTAGGGCGCTCCACCCACCACCACTACAATGGTATTAACATTGACAGCTGTTACGGCATCTACCAAAACTTGTTCCCCAAAAGGAAGGCTTAAATCAATACGGTCGCGGCTTTCACTTTCATAATCGCGGTTGCCACCAATTATCAATATCGCTATATCGCTATTTTTAGCCACTGTTACTGCTTCAGCTATCAGGGCCATATCCGGTTTATTGTCTACTTCATTTTTTTGGTTAGCTATAGAGGCCTTATAGCCTTGGGCAAACTTAATTTCCACCGATTTTCCAATGGTATTTTGTAAACCTTGCAGCGCCGTAATTTCATATTTTGCTTTTACACCGGCACCAAAACCACCGGAGTGAAAGGTGCGTATAGCATTATCGCCAATTACCGCAATGCTTTTAATTTGGCTTGTTTTTAAGGGCAGTAATTGCTTTTCGTTTTTTAAAAGTACAATGGATTCTGCCGCCACAGCATATACCGTTTTACTATGTTCGGGGGTATTGATACTGCCCTTTGGACGATCTTTACTAAGAGAGGTTTTATAAATTACCCACAATATGCGCTGCACTTTTTCATCAATAGCTTTCTCTGTTACCTTACCTGTTTTTACGGCATCAAGTAAAGGGTTCGCAAAATAATAACTATCATACGGCGGTTTCGAACCCATTTCAACATCCAATCCATTTTTAAAAGCATCGACCGTACTATGGGTGCCGCCCCAATCAGAAATAACAATACCTTTAAAACGCCATTCTTTCTTTAAAATAGTATCCAGCAAATAGGCATTTTCAGAACAGTATTGGCCGCGTACTTTATTGTAAGCCGACATAATCGTCCAGGCATTGGCATCTTCAATAGAAGCCTTAAACGCAGGTAAATAAATCTCCCTCAATGCTCTTTCGCTTACCTCTACATTTACAAAATCCCTGTTGGTTTCCTGATTATTTAAAGCATAATGTTTTACACAAGCTGCCACATGCTGGCTTTGCATTCCCTTTACGGTGGCAACAGCCAACTGTGCGTTCAGATAAGGATCTTCCGAATAATACTCATACTTGCGGCCACCAAGTGGGGTGCGTGCAATATTAAATGCCGGTGCTAACATAATGTCTTTATTTCTTGCTCTCGCTTCCTGCCCCATGGCAATGCCAAATTGATTGGCTAATAAAGGATTCCAGGTGGCTGCAAGTGCAGCACCATTCGGGAAAAAAGTTGCAGAATCTGTCGTTAAATTAGCCGGTGCCCATCCACCTCCCGGTGACAGATCTTCTCTAACACCCAACGGACCATCATCAGTAGATAAACCCGGAATGCCTAAACGTTCAACACCACTGGTGGTAAATATCCCGTTGGCATGCAGTAAGGCAACTTTTTCTTTAAGGGTCATCTTTTTAATCAGTTGGCTGATCTTTATTGAAGTTGTTTGCTGGTCCTTATTTTGTGCATTAATTGTACCAACAGCCGCAATTGAAATAGCGGTTGCGACAAGGATGGCTTTTATTTTTATTTTCATATTTTGTTGTATAAAAAACGGTTGAATCTCTTTTGATTTAAAGATATTATACATCTGCTTAAAATTGTAAAAAGGGTAACACAGTTAATAGCAAAGGATAAAAAAGTATGTAACTGCTTTGTTGGAAATGTTTGCTGCTATGGCTTTGGAGTAACAATCATTTTTTGAATTTATCAATGACTCACCAGTTTACTTATCAATTTAATTACTACTGAAATGAAAGAAAGGTTTGCAGCGTCGCTTTTTTGTAGAAAACGAAACACTGCAAACCTTTCTAAACTGATTTAAACAATTAAACTATTTACAACTGTTTTATAATTGCAATAATATCCTCCTCACCAAGCAAGGGTTCTGCATGTTGAAAACTGGTAATTACAACTTCGGCTAATGGGGTATGCAAGCCCTCTTGTTTGGCCAAACGAAGATCTTTCGCAATATGTTTTAGTGCAAAAGCTGCCTTATAATTATCCTGCAAAATGGCATCCCCTTTTATCTTCATAAAAATATTCCCCAGCGCGCTATTATTGATAAGTGTTAGCAAATCTGCAGAGGCTACCCCGTTTTCACGGGCAAAAACAATGGCTTCTGCAAGGCCCTGTGCCTGAAAAGCAAGCAAGGTATTAATGGCAAGTTTAGCTGTATTGCCTGCGCCGGTTGGACCAACAAGCAGGGATAATTTCCCCAGCTTTTCTAATATTGGTTGTACGGTTTCAAATACTTTATTGTCGCCGCCAACCATAATAACCAATTGCCCTTCAATGGCCTGTTTAACACTGCCCGATACCGGCGCATCAATATAATTACTGTTTTGCGCCTTACACAACTGGTCCATTTCTTTACTGATGCCGGGTGATACCGAACTCATATTGATGAATATTTTTCCAGGTAGGCAGGCACTCAAAAATCCATCCTTACCGGTAAAAATTTCGGTGATCGCCTTATCGTCAGATACCATAATGATAACCACATCAGTTTGCTCAAGCAGACTTGCAGGCGTGTCTGCAGTATTTGCGCCAACTGCTACCAATACCGCTTCTTTTTGTTTTGATCTGTTAAAAACAGTAACCGGGTAACCGGCTTTTAAAAGATTTTCTGCCATTGGGATGCCCATATTGCCTAAGCCTGCCCAGCCTATTTTTGTTGTGTTCATAATGTATATTTATTTTACTGCAAAGGAAATGTAATCTTGAATATACCTTTATAAATTTTTGCAGTCCTGCCTAAATAAATTTATCGAATTAGGTAGATAATTCGCAAAAGTATTAAAAGCGTAAATTGTTTAATTTTTAGATAAGATTAAAACTTACATTAAGGGTAACAATTCGCAGTTGTATTTGTGCCTGGAAGCTACAATGTAGCAATTAAAATTATATATCTTCAATAAATGGTGCCCTTCGCAGAATGCCTTTAAAAACACCAGTAATTGCATAAGCCGCCTCATTGGGTTCGGTCCGCCATGGGGCGGGATTCAATAAAAAATGCGCAGCTTATTTTTTTTGAAAGAGGCCAATGCAGCGGCGTTGCAGTTACGCAGCCCGCCGGCTGTGGAGGCGAAGGGTATGAGGAAAAAAGGGATTCTGAATTCAAAAAATTACTGCTTACAAAATTACAAACCTTAAGTAATAGCCGAATCTTTTAATATTAATCAAGTGTACTTAAGGACAGTAATATATTTTAACCAGCTTAATTTAAAAAAGTAAAAACAGATTAAAATAGCAGGTTTGCGGATGATTTACCTGATCCTATAAAATTATATCAATCAAGCTTATTGCGTATTATTAAAAAATCTTTTGACACCTTACACTTAAAGGATAAATAGGAGCACTGCCAGTACAAATTGTTTCCAATATACCCTTATTGAATTTAGCAAAACCAATTTTTAAACCTATATTGTACACTCATTAAATACTCATTAAATTATAAATTGCTCCACATGAAAAAGTATGTATTGCTACCAGGCATTTTAATAGCGTTCCTATCCTTTTTTATGGTTACAGGTTTTGTAACCATTGATAAAGCCCCCGCCTCAGAATATTACCAACTTACCATTTATCATTGCAAAACCGCCGAACAAATTGCAGTTACAAATGCTTATTTAAAGGATATTTATCTACCTGCATTACATAAATCGGGCTTAACAAATATTGGTGTATTCAGCGCAATTGAAAACGATACCGTGGCCGATAAAAAATTGTACCTGCTGATACCCTTTTCCTCTTTACAAAAATTTGAAACCTTTACACAGTCCATTACTGCCGGAAGTCTTATTAAAAACGACAGCTCTGCTTACACCAATGCTGCTTTTAATAAACCCCCTTTCGAAAGAATGGAAACAATACTGCTAAAGGCTTTTAAAGATATGCTGCATTTAAAAAAGCCTGCTTTAAAATCGCCTTTATCAGATAGGATATATGAATTGCGCAGTTACGAAGCCTCAACAGAAAGGTTGTATCACCAAAAAGTAAAAATGTTTAATGATGGCGGTGAAGTAAAACTGTTTGACAAACTTAATTTTAATGCAGTATTTTATGGCGAAGTAATCAGCGGAAGCCGAATGCCAAACCTTATGTACATGACCACCTTTGATAATAAAATTTCCAGAGATGAACATTGGAAAAATTTTGGAAGCGATTCCACCTGGAAACGTATTTCAACTATGCCGGAATACTTAAACACGGTAGCCAAAGCCGATATCTTATTTTTAAGACCTGCTGAATTTTCTGATTTTTAATGTTGATACTTTATCAATATTTTACCATAGCTTTTTACTAAATTGAAAGCCTAAAAAATACATACTTTAAAACAAAAACTTGTATATGAAAGTAAAGAAAATCTGTTTGATGTTTAGTGCCATTGTTCTTGGAGCCTCCGCAATTGCGCAGGAAATTGATCCGAAGTTGACGGAATTTTATAGTCCGGTACCTCCTGTGGTAACACCGGGGAAAACAACTGCCGATGCCCCTTCTGACGCCATCATTTTATTTGATGGTAAAAACTTAGACCAATGGGTTTCTACAGATGACACCACAAAAACTGCAGCATGGACTGTTGGTAAAAATTTATTTACCGTTAAAAAAGGTACGGGCAATATTCAAACAAAAGAAATATTTACTAATTATCAATTGCATATTGAATGGCGTATACCATCCAATATAACAGGCACTGGTCAGGCTCGGGGAAACAGCGGTATATTTTTAGCAAGTACCGGTAAGGGAGACGATGGTTATGAAATGCAAATTTTAGATTGCTACAAAAACGAAACTTACGTAAACGGACAAACAGCCAGCATTTACAAACAGTCAATTCCGTTGGCCAATGCCTGTAAAAAACCTGGCGAATGGCAGGTGTATGATATTGTTTGGACGGCACCCACTTTTAATGAAGATGGCAGCATAAAAACAGCAGCAGCGGTTACAGCGTTTCACAATGGCGTATTGGTGCAAAATAATTATCAACTAAACGGTCAGACCGCATATCGCGGCGCACCGTTTTATAAAAAACATGGCGCCAGTCCAATTAAATTACAGGCACATGGTGATAAAAGTGAACCCATCAGCTTTAAAAATATTTGGATAAGAAGGCTATAATTTAAAGCCGTTTTTAAATAAAAAAAGGTAGTTGTGAAACTACCTTTTTTTATACCTTTTAATTTATTTTACAGCCAGCAAATCAACAAATTCTATCACAGGATCTTTAGCCAATAAAGTAGCTGCATTCGCCATTAGAGCAGCTGCTATTTTTCCTTTCAAATGCCCCTGTCTACCATCTTCTGTAGTGAAAGTATCAAAAATGCCAAAGGTGTTTTCATTAATTTTAAGTCCATACCATTTTAAAGTATCAATTTCTTCAACAGCAAGTGGTAATGCACTTTTTATAAATTCTTCTACTTCATTTTCCTTTCCGGCTTTGGCTTCTAATCTTGCCAATAATGCAAACTTTTCCATCTTTAATATTTTAATTTTAAAATAATTGTTTAAACTTTAAACAACATTTATACAATTAAGTTGTGGTGAGTATTTGTAACATGAAAATATAGGGGATTATAGAAGTATTTAAGTATATCTATTTGCAAAATAACTTTAAATCATTTAAAATTTGGTAGGATGCTGGTGGAGAATTCCTGTCTACATGACAATCAATCCATTCAAATATATTTGGGTTATTATTGAATATATTAAGTTCTTGAATTAAATATTTCCTCAATTCTTCTTCACTATCTTTCATTTCAGTCCATATTTTATTTCTATTTTCAAATATAAAAATAATGTCTTCAAAATCTTTGCTTGTCCTTCCATCATTTTTACCACGTCCTTTAAAGGCTTCAATTTTAGTAGCTATAAAAAATGGAGCGTTTAAAATTTTTATAGTTACGAGATTGTCAATTTTATGATCAATTGCATTTCTAAATCCGGCAGGATACCATTTATTTTTGAAGCCAATAGATTCATCATCCGTTGGCATTATATCAACTGTAATTCCTTTAATTTTATACCTGCAAATAATAGAAGAATGTATTTCATGTTGAAACCCGATTGATTTAAGTTTTTCTTCAAGTTCTATCCTACTTTTATAATTAAGAATTTCTACAATTACGTCAATATCTTCGGTGGGTCTTATTTCAAATTTTATGCTTTTTGCATATAGTGAAACTATTGCTCCACCAACAAAGACTACTTTATTTTGCAGCTCTTCCAAAGCGTTATAAACTGCCTTGATCCTTACCAAATTAATATTACTCATTCAATAAAAGATGGTTTAATTGTTTAAGAGAAACTTGCACCTCCCTCACCCTCCCAACACGAATAACATCAACAAGGGCTAAAAATTCGTACAATATGGGATCAGATTTTACTGCCTCAACCTGTTTTAAATAAAATGGCTCAATAGTAAGACCTACTATTTCCCCCTGAGTATCCGGCCAAACATAATTTTTATCACTTATTAATTTATTTTTAAAAAATGAATGTGAGTGAGCTGTAGCAATACCTTTAACTATTGCCCCAGGCGCTTGAGGAAAAACATATCTAATACCGTGCTCCAAAAATTCCATTAAATTTTGTTTATTTACTTTTTTCTTATTGTAATCAATAAGTCTGGCAATCATACTCCTATTCAGCGATTCGGATATTTCAGAAATAGGCAGGTTTAATGAACTAGCTAATTGGGATAAATAGATATTATCATCATTCAAACATACCATTTTTAAGAGTATAACTATATCCTGCGGGCGCATTCCATTATGTTTTCTCATAAGCAAATATAATTAAATTTCTCATTTCGCGAAATGCGAAATAAGAAATTACAATAAAGGCAGCCATTTCTGGCTGCCTTTTAAACCAATTGCACTGTTATCTTTTAGTGGCTAATATAAATTTACTTACAACCTCTTTATCTCAATATTCCTGTACCAAACCGCATTTCCATGATCCTGTAAAGCAATTTTTCCTTGTTTAAAGGTTCCAAAATCCGACCAGTTTTTAAATTTACTTCCGGCAATCAGGCTCCTCCAGTTATCATCCCACATGGTAGTAGTAACTACATTGGTTCCATTTAAAAAAATTTCTAATTTCCCTTTGTTGCTGATAATTTCTACTTTATTCCAATCCCCAACAGGTTTAACAGGTTCTGATGAACTTTTAACAAGATCATACAGGTCGCCTGCCCGATGTTTGGTAATTTTTCCGTCCGGGTGTCCATCATTGTCCAATACCTGAATTTCAGGACCGGTAATATAAGTTTCGTTGTATTTAGCTGCATCTTCTTTAATATGTATAAGAATGCCACTATTGCCGTTTTTGGATATTTTCCATTCTAATTTTAAATCAAAATTTCCATATTCTTCATCTGTCACCAAATCGCCACCTTCTTTAATAGTTGGATCAACGTAAAGCGTGCCGTCTTCAATTTTCCATGCATCTCCGGCAATGGTCTTTCCATAGCTATGCCAGCCTTTTTTAGTTTTTCCGTCAAATAACTTCTTCCAGCCTTCCTTATTATATTCGGCTAAGGAATCCGTTTTTAAGTTCGTTACTATTGAATGATTTCCATTCATAAAGAAAAAAAGCAAGCTGATCGGGATAAATTTCATGGTTTGATTTTTTAATTATTTTTTAGCAATAAAACATAGGTGGCCATTGACTTAGCATCTGCAACTGAAATACTGGAATGAGCAGCCATTGGAATATTACCCCAATTGCCTGAACCACCGGCAATAATTTTATGTGCAAGTGTGTCAATAGTATTTGCATTGTTGGTGTACTTATTGGCAATTTCTCTAAAGGCGGGCCCCATAACTTTTTCATCCACTTTATGGCAGGTGGCGCAATCGCTATTCATTACCAGATCCAGTCCTTTTTTAAATTCGGGCGAATCTGCAACATCATTACCTGCAGCTGCTGAGGCGGTTGTGGTTGTTTTAGAATCCGTATTGCCACTGTTGCAGGCGTAAATACTGGCAGTTAATAAAAAAAGGGTGATGATTTTTTTCATGACTTTTGGTTTTTATTCTTTTAATATTATATTGTTAAAATTAATGATCTAATCCTAAAACAGTGCGATTAAATTTTTCATCGTTTCCCGTTCCGGCAAAATCATCAAATGCTTTATCCGTTACACGGATGATGTTATTTTTAATAAATATCGCACCTTCCTTTGCACCGTCTTCAGGGTGCTTGATAGCACATTCCCACTCCATAACAGCCCAGCCCTTATAATTGTTAGCGGCCATCTTACTAAATATTGCTTTAAAATTTACCTGGCCATCGCCCAAGGACCGAAAACGCCCTGCCCTGTCTATCCAGTTCTGGTAACCACCATAAACACCTTGCTTACCCGTTGGATTAAACTCTGCATCCTTTACATGAAACATTTTAATACGGTCTTTATAATGATCAATATAAGCAAGATAATCAAGGCACTGTAATACAAAATGTGAAGGATCATACAGTAAACAGGCCCTGGAATGATTGTTTACTTTTTCTAAAAACATTTCATAACTAATACCATCATGTAAATCTTCTCCGGGATGAATTTCATAACATAGATCAACACCTTGTTCATCAAAATGATTTAAAATGGGTAGCCATCTTTTTGCTAATTCTGTAAATCCGGTCTCCACCAAACCTGCCGGACGTTGTGGCCATGGGTAAACAGTTTGCCACAATAAGGCACCGCTAAAAGTACCATGTGCTGCCAACCCAAGATTTTTAGAGGCAATGGCAGCATATTTTAATTGTTCCACCGCCCAGGCCGTTCTAGCCTTAGGGTTATTGCGGTAAGCTTCAGGGGCAAATCCGTCAAATAACGCATCATATGCAGGGTTTACTGCAATTAGCTGCCCTTGTAAATGACTGGATAATTCTGTGATTTCCAGGCCGTAACTATTTACAATGCCTTTAATTTCATCACAATAATCTTTACTTTCAGCAGCTTTTTTTAAGTCTATCAATCTATTATCCCAACTTGGAATTTGTACGCCGACAAAGCCGATACTTTTGGCCCATGTACAAATACTTTGCAGCGTATTAAATGGTGGGGTATCGCTCATAAATTGGGCTAGAAAAATGGCAGGTCCTTTTATTGTTGTCATATAATAAGTATGTTTTACACTGGTAAAGCGCGCTCCAGTTTATTTAATTATTTTAGAAAACCATTTTTTATAAACTCTTCCGGATATTGTAATTGGTTGCAGTTAATAAATGAAATCTTAAACCATTTATTATGCGTCTTCGATAGGCATAATATAGGTACATTAATTAATCTTATGTTCAAACCATTTTAATGTTGACTGAGAAGAAGCAACAACATTATCAATAAAAGCCATTCCCCTGATACCATCTTCAACCCCGGGAAAATCAAGTGCCTCTTTTGAAGGAACCGTTCCATCAATTTTAGCGGACAATGTTTGCGCAAAATTCCGGTAAATATTTGCAAATGCTTCCAAATAACCTTCGGGATGCCCGCCGGGAGTACGGCAACTATTGGTGGCATAACTTGATAAAACACTGGTATAATTTGCGCCTGCCCGCAAAATTTGTGCTGGCTGGTCAAGCCATTTAACCAATAAGGTATTGGGTTCTTGTTGAGCCCATTCAATACCGCCTTTTTCTCCGTAAATTCTTATTTTTAATGCATTTTCTTCGCCTGCTGCAACTTGAGAAGCCATCAATACCCCAGCGGCCCCGTTGTTAAATTTCAATAATACATTACCATCATCATCCAGGGCCCTACCATCTACCAATATATTAAGGTCGGCGCATAATTGTGTAATTTGTAATCCGGTAATATATTCCGCTAAATGTGCCGCATGTGTTCCAATATCGCCCATGGCACCACTTTTTCCACTTTTTGTTGGGTCGGTGCGCCAGGCTGCCTGGGCATTTCCTTCGCGCTCACTTAATTTGCTCAACCATCCCTGTGGATACTCCACCCACACTTTTTTAATTTTACCCAATATATTATCTGCACACATGGCACGGGCTTGCTTTACCATCGGGTAACCGGAATAAGTATGTGTTAAACAGAGCAGTAAACCAGTTTCTTCTACTTTAGCTTTTAACTGCTTTGCTTCGTCAAGCGTAAAGGCAATCGGCTTTTCAATAACTACATTAAAACCATGATTCAGTGCCATCATTGCGGGAGCAAAATGGGCAAAATTTGGCGTTACAATGGTAACAAAATCAATCCTTTGGTCGGCGGGTAATTCACTTTCTTTTTTTATTAATTCATCATAAGTAAGGTAGGTACGTGCTGCAGGTAAAAAAAGCATTTTGCCCGATTCTACGGCAATAGCAGGATTGATACTTAATGCTCCGGCAGTAATTTCTATCAGGCCATCCATATTTGCTGCTAACCGGTGAATAGCGCCGATAAACGCATCTTTTCCGCCGCCGATCATACCCATCCGTAGTTTTCTATTCATGATAAATTTAATTAACTGTTTTAATTTAATTGGTTAGTTTGTAAAAGCAATGTAAGGCAATTGATGTAGGGAAGCAAACTCTGTAGCCTGCAGGTATCATCGTTTTTGTGAAGCTAAAATTATCCTTTTTATTTCAACAGCATAGCATTATCTAAAAATTTTAAATAAAAAAAATACCCATATTTACGTCACTAAATCCAACTGTTATTTAAAATATAAATAACCAACATCAGTAAAATTGTAATGAAATTAATTTATAAATTGGTCATTCATAAAATATCAATTATTTTATTGTCATTTGGACTTTTTACTATTTTTATTGGTATCTTGTTAGTTCATTGCTAAAAAAACCATCGATTATGCCTGCCAGTATTCAGCGAAATAAACTTTTTGTAGCCAGTTGCCTCGGGCTGTTAGTAACTTCACTTTCTTTTGGTATAAGAGCCGGCGTTTTGGGTGACCAGGGAACCCAGTTTAATTTAAATGCTTCTCAATTAGGTACCATTGCTGCCACTGCTTTTTGGGGTTTTCCGCTCGCAGTAATTCTTGGAGGATTTATTGTTGACATCATCGGAATGAAAAAGCTTCTTGTAATGGCTTTTGCATTTCATCTGGCCGGAATTTTCTTAACTATTTTTGCAACCGGCTATTGGACCTTATTTTTCTCTACACTTTTAATAGGTATTGCCAACGGCACAATTGAAGCAGCCTGTAATCCCTTAGTTACCGCCTTGTTTCCGGATAATAAAACAACCAAACTCAACCATTTTCACCTCTGGTTTCCAGGAGGGATATTCCTGGGTACATTAATTGTATTCTTTTTAAGTAAGCTTGGTGTAAACTGGCAACTATTGGTGGGTATAATGTTAATTCCTACTTTTTTATATGGCTATCTTTTCAGCAAACTCGATTTTCCCCCAACAGAAAGAGTTTCCAGTGGAATATCTACATCGCAAATGTATGCTGCGCTATTAAACCCTTTGTTTATAGTGATGATAATTTTAATGTTCGGTACGGCTATAACTGAATTATTTACAGGCCAATGGATAGACGTATTGTTAAAAAATGTTACGGAGAACGCCTTACTGTTGCTTACACTGGAAACAGGAGTGATGGTTGTTGGACGTGCATTTGCCGGGCCAGTTGTTCATAAATTTTCTCCGCAGGGCGTATTAATTATTTCGGCTACCCTGGCAGCACTTGGTTTATATATTCTAGGGCATACTTCAGGTAACATGTTGTTTGCCGGTGCACTTATTTTTGGCATGGGCGTATGTTATTTTTGGCCAACCATGATTGGTTTTGTAGCAGAAAATTTGCCACGCACCGGTGCGGTTGGTTTAAATTTAATGGGTGGTGCCGGAATGTTTGCGGTGTCTGTTTATATGGTTTTTATGGGTGGCTACTATGATCGCCAAATTTTGAGTAAACTTCCTTCCGGCGCAGATGAAAAACTATATTCCGGCGCACCGGCGGGTTCACAAATGGCCAATATTTATTTGGAGGCTAAAAAAGCTGCAGGTCCGCAAATCATTAATGCAACCTTAATAATACCGATTGTTTTAGTTGCTGCATTTATAGGATTGTTTCTTTATATGCGCACCAGAAATAAAGTTGATATAACAAAAAGAGAAACTGCTGCTGCTGCCTATTAAATATTATTCTAAAATCTTTCCATCATGCCATTAAAGCAAAACAGAAGAATATTAATAAAAAACCTGCTGGCAAGTACTGTTGCAATGGGAGCTTCCTCCTTAATTCCCTCTTTTGCAGCAGCAACACCGCAACAAAATAATCATAATTTGAAAGGAAATATAAACCATGCTGTTTGCCAATGGTGTTACAATTTTATTCCGCTTGAAGAATTATGCCTTGCAGTAAAAGAGATAGGTTTTGGTGCTATTGATTTATTAGGACCAAAAGATTGGCCCATGTTGCAGAAATATAATTTATTTAGTTCCATGTGCTATATCGATGGACCGGTAAGCCTAACCAACGGCTTCAATAATAAAACTTATCACAATCAATTAATAAAAAGTTACGAAGCCGTAATTCCATTAATGGCCAAAGCCGGTTACAAAAATTTAATCTGTTTCAGCGGCAGCCGTAATGGGATGGACGATGAAACCGGACTAAAAAATTGTACCGAAGGCTTAAAGAAAATCTTACCCCTGGCAGAAAAAAATGGCATTATCATTCAAATGGAATTGCTCAATAGTAAGATAGACCATAAAGATTATATGTGCGATAAAACAGCCTGGGGTGTTGAATTGTGCAAACGTACCGGCTCAGAAAACTTTAAGTTGTTGTACGATATTTATCATATGCAAATTGATGAAGGTGATGTTATCAGAACCATCAGGGATAACCACCAGTACATTGGTCATTACCATACCGCCGGCGTTCCAGGCAGGCACGAGCTGGATGAAAAGCAAGAATTGAACTACCCTGCCATTATGAATGCAATAGTTGCAACCGGATTTAAAGATTATGTTGCCCAGGAATTTATTCCAACTGCAAAAGAAACAAAAGATAAAATAGCGGCACTTAAAACAGCCATCAGCATATGTGATGTGTAAGTAAATTTCATTGAAAAAATAGTCAGCCTTACAGGTAATGATTAATAATATTTTGCCAAAGAAATGCAAAGCAGAATTTTGTAAAACTATATGCGTTAAATTGTATATTAAATTTCAAAGTTTAAAGAGCGTATTAATTTATAACGATTTTACAAAATATAGGAATGCCAATTAATACATACGATGCCATTGTGGTAGGCTCCGGTATCAGCGGTGGCTGGGCAGCAAAGGAATTAACCGAAAAAGGATTAAAAGTATTACTGTTGGAACGTGGTCGGGACATAGAACATGTTAAGGATTACGTTAATGCCAATAAGGAAACCTGGGACTATCCTCATCGGGGTAACCGCACCAGGCAAATGGAAAAAGATTACCCGGTATTAAAAAGAGATTATCCGTTAAATGAAACTAATCTCGATTTTTGGGTAAATGATGCGGAATCTCCTTACACAGAAGTAAAGCGTTTTGATTGGTTTCGCGGCTACCATGTAGGTGGAAGATCTTTAATGTGGGGAAGACAAAGTTACCGTTGGAGTGATTTTGATTTTGAAGCAAACTTAAAAGATAATATTGGGGTAGATTGGCCCGTACGCTACAAAGAAATGGCCCCCTGGTATGATTATGTTGAAAAGTTTGCCGGCATCAGCGGCGCTAAAGATGGCTTACCGCAACTACCCGACGGACATTTTATGCCTGCCATGGACATGAACATTGTAGAAAAAGAGGTGAGTGCCCGGATGAATAAACACTACAACAGCTATAGAAGAATGATCATTGGCCGTACCGCCAATATTACAGAACCTCTTCCAGGCAGAACCAATTGCCAATATCGCGATAAATGCTGGCTGGGTTGTCCTTTCGGAGCCTATTTCAGTACCCAATCTTCAACACTTCCGGCTGCTAGAGCTACCGGTAACCTTACCTTAAGACCATGGAGTATTGTTACAAAAATTTTATACAATAAAGATAAAAAAAGAGCCACCGGCGTAGAAGTACTGGATGCGGAAGACAATAAAACCTATGTGTATAATGCTAAAATTATTTTTTTAAATGCCTCTACTTTAAACAGCGCCTGGGTTTTAATGAATTCAGCCACGGATGTTTGGGAAGGCGGTTTAGGTAGCAGTAGTGGTGAATTGGGGCATAATATTATGGACCATCATTTAGGCGTGGGTGCAGGTGGATTAGTAGAAGGTTTTGAAGATAAATATTTATTTGGCCGCCGTGCCAATGGCATTTATATACCGAGGTACCAAAACTTGTTTGGCGATAAAAGAAATTACCTGCGTGGTTTTGGTTACCAGGGTGGCGCAGGCAGGGATGGTTGGGGACGAAATATTCCCGAACTAAATATTGGTGGAGATTTTAAAGATGCGCTGGCTGAACCCGGCGCCTGGTCGATGGGTATTGGTGGTTTTGGGGAAACTTTACCCTACCACGAAAATAAAATCACTTTAGATAAAACTAAAAAGGATAAATGGGGTTTAAATATATTGGCAATGGACATTGAGTTTAAAGACAATGAACAAAGAATGCGAATAGATATGAAAAATGATGCCATTGAAATGCTCACCATTGCAGGGGTTAAAAACGTAACTGGCTGGGTAGGTGATGGAACGCTGGGTCGTGGTATTCATGAAATGGGCAGTGCCAGAATGGGAAGGGATGCTAAAACCTCGGTGCTAAATGGGTACAATCAAATTTGGGATGCACCAAATGTATTTGTAACAGATGGTTCTTTTATGGCATCAGCAGGTTGTCAAAATCCTTCCTTAACCTATATGGCGTTTACCGCAAGAGCTGCAGAACATGCCGTTAACGAATTAAAAAAAATGAATTTATAAAAACCGCACTATTAAAATAAATTAAATTTAAATACATTATGCCTCAAGATTCAACGAATATTAACAACAAAGCCGCAATACAAAATACCTACGATGCAATTGTAGTTGGCTCCGGCATAAGTGGCGGATGGGCAGCTAAGGAACTAACCGAAAAGGGACTCAAAGTTTTAATGCTCGAACGCGGTCGCGATATTGAGCACATCAAAGATTATGTGAACGCTAACAAAGAATCCTGGGATTATCCACACCGTGGCAAACGTACACAGGAAATGATTAAGGAATATCCGGTATTAAAAAGAGATTATCCCCTAAATGAAACCAACCTCGATTATTGGGTAAAAGATTCTGAATCCCCCTACACCGAGGTAAAACGTTTTGATTGGTTTAGAGGTTATCATATGGGTGGACGGTCTTTAATGTGGGGCAGACAAAGCTATCGCCTGAGCGATTTTGATTTTGAAGCCAACCTTAAAGATGGTATTGCTACAGATTGGCCTATACGCTATAAAGAAGTTGCTCCCTGGTATGATTATGTAGAAAAATTTGCGGGTATCAGCGGATCAAGAGATGGGCTTGCCCAGTTACCGGACGGTCAGTTTATGCCTGCAATGGAAATGACGATTGTAGAGAAAGATGTGGCAGCAAGAATTAAAGAACATTATAAAGGCAAACGCTCCATGATAATTGGGCGCACTGCAAATATTACTGAACCTCTTCAGGCAAGAGTAGCTTGTCAATACCGAAATAAATGCTGGTTGGGTTGCCCTTTTGGAGCTTATTTCAGTACCCAGTCTTCTACTTTGCCGGCAGCTCAAAAAACAGGCAACCTTACCGTTAGACCCTGGAGTATTGTAACCAAAATTTTATACGATAAAGATAAAAAAAGAGCCACCGGTGTTGAAGTGCTGGATGGTGAAAACAACAAAACCTATACTTACAATTCGAAGATAATTTTCTTAAATGCCTCTACTTTAAACAGTGCATGGGTATTAATGAATTCTGCGACAGATGTGTGGCCGGGAGGCTTAGGCAGCAGCAGCGGCGAATTAGGGCATAATATAATGGATCACCACCTTGGCGTTGGTGCCAGCGGTTTGGTAGAAGGTTATGATGATAAATATACTTTTGGCCGTCGTGCTAACGGAATTTATATACCTAGATATCAAAATTTATTTGGTGATAAAAGAGATTACCTGCGTGGCTTTGGTTACCAGGGCGGTGGTACCCGCGAAGGATTTAACCGTTCGGCTGAAGAACTTTCTATTGGTGCCAACCTTAAAGATGTTTTAACCGAACCGGGCTCCTGGTCGATGAATATTGGTGGATTCGGCGAAACGCTTCCTTACCACGAAAACTTTGTTACCCTTGATAAAACTAAAAAAGACAAGTGGGGATTAAACATCCTGGCAATGGATATTGAATTTAAAGACAATGAAAAAAAGATGCGTAAAGACATGTTGGCCGATGCCATCGAAATGTTGGAAGCTGCAGGTGTAAAACAAGTTAAAGGCAGGGATGGTGATGGTACTTTAGGAAGAGGAATCCATGAAATGGGTAGTGCAAGAATGGGGTTAAATCCTAAAACGTCTGTACTAAATAAATACAATCAAATATGGGATGCGCTAAATGTTTTTGTAACAGATGGCTCCTTTATGGTGTCGGCATCTTGCGTTAACCCATCACTTACCTACATGGCGTTTACAGCAAGGGCTGCAGCTCATGCTGTTGATGAATTAAAAAAAGGAAATTTATAATATAATGCGGTGTAAATAAAGGGAGGTTGATTATACCTCCCTGCAATGCAATTTTGCCGGATAATTACCGGTACTATTGATTGGGGCAAATTGAGCGGAGTGGATTTAGGATGGTGAACCTTACTATAAACCAATAACATATGCCAGGCGATTCAACACAAATTAATAACAAAGCAGCCATCCAAAATACTTACGATGCCATCGTTGTTGGCTCAGGTATAAGTGGTGGATGGGCTGCCAAAGAATTAACCGAAAAAGGCTTAAAGGTTTTAATGCTGGAACGCGGTAAGCCGCATGAGCACATTAAAGATTATAAAACTGCCAATAAAGATCCCTGGGAATTTGAACATCGCGGGCATACCACGCAGCAGCAAAAAAAAGATTATCCTGTAATTCATAGGGGTTGGGCTGCCAATGAAGCTGTTATGGATAGCTGGG
>JAYTHI010000307.1:0-9737 GCA_043732685.1 Ferruginibacter sp.
ATGCTGCTGAATAAAATAAAAATGTCTTTCAATGTTCAAGCCTTTTACATCTATTATACAACACTCTCTATTTTTTAATTCTTTTAAAATGGAATGCACCGAAAGAAAAGCCATGGCATCAGAATTTAATAAATACAACTTCATGCTTTCTGTACTGCCCAATTGCATTTCATTTTGTAATTGGGATATTTTTATACCCAATGGTTTTAATGCATGCGCAATAACTTCCAATGTTCCGGAACCTGGTTCTCTTAGCAATAATGAAATATTTAGTAATTCTTCCGGTTTAATTATTTCCCTTTTGGCTAACGGGTGATTGATACTTGCTACCAATACCAGCTCGTCTTTTATAAATTCGGTATACTTAAATAAATTATTTTTGGATTGGCCCTCAATAATTCCTAAGTCAATATTTTTATTTTGCAAGGCCTGCTCTATCTGCTCCGTATTATTAATGGTTAACGTAACTTTTATATTTTTAAATTTTTTATGAAAAGCTGCCAACACAGCCGGTAATACATATTGAGCTACGGTTGTACTTGCACCAATTCTTAATTTTCCGCTGCTTTGCTGCGTAAAAGTATTGAGTTCAAACTCCAGATTTTGGTACAGTTCAAAAAGCTGATCGGTGTGTTGCAACAAAACTTCTCCTGCAGGCGTTAATTTTATTTTAGTTCCATTTCGTTCAAACAACTTTACTTTAAAATGATTTTCAATTTCCTGTATGTGTTTGGTAACCGCCGGTTGCGTAATAAATAATTCTTCGCCTGCTTTTGTAAAGTTGAGCCTTTTGGCAACGGTGTTAAAAACCTGTAATCTGAAATCGAACATGGAATATAGTTATGGTAAAATAATTTAATGAAGTTATGGTAATATATCTGTTGACTTCATCGAATTACTACAGCTAATATTTATTTATTGTAAAAATATACCTGTTGCTCCTGAGCGCCCATTTTTAGATTTTATTTACTTAATGTAACTTTTGTAACTTAAATCAAACTATCTAAAAGTCATCTTTGTAGTACATAAAATAATTTACTATGGAAATTGTAGGCTTTGCATTGGCTGCGTTAGTGGGTATTTCATTAGGCTTAATTGGCGGTGGAGGGTCTATTTTAACCGTGCCAATCCTTGTATACGTAATGGGTGTAAGCCCTATTCTGGCAACATCTTATTCTTTATTTATTGTTGGCTCAACTTCAATGGTAGGTGCATTTAACAATTGGCGCAAGGGTTTTGTACAAATAAAGACTGCCTTACTTTTTGGCATTTCTTCTATTACTACTGTTTTTATAACAAGAAAATTTATTATTCCCGCGATCCCAAAACTTATTGTAACCATTGGAGGATTTGATATAACTGAAAATATCTTAACGATGTTGCTATTTGCTATCTTAATGCTGGTAGCATCGATTGCAATGATTAAAAACGGAAATAAAATAGAAGCAGCCCCCTCAACTGATAAATTAACTGCAAAAAAAATTAACCTGCCTAAGTTATTGCTGTATGGCATAGCAATCGGTTTAGCAACTGGCTTATTAGGTGCCGGCGGTGGTTTTTTATTAATACCTACCTTAGTGTTGTTGGTTGGGCTACCAATGAAAGAAGCTGTAGGAACCTCCTTATTAATTATCGCTTTAAACTCCTTAATAGGTTTTACCGGAGATTTAGGACATTTTATTATGGACTGGAATTTTCTTGCTAAAATTACCGCGATTGCTATTTCCGGGATTTTTGTTGGAGGTTATCTTAATAAAAAAATTGATGGCTCAAAACTTAAAAAATCTTTTGGTTGGTTTGTCTTAGTAATGGGTATTTACATACTCATTAAAGAAATATTTTTAAAGTAGCTTAATCCTAAAAGAAATGTAACCAATGTTACCGGCCAGCAGAAAAACTAAACCCATATTTGTACAATAAAAAATTTATACTCATGAACGTAGAACAAATATATACCGGATGTCTTGCGCAAGGCGCATATTACATTACCAGCAATGGCGAAGCTGCCATTATAGATCCGCTTCGGGAAACACAACCTTATATAAACCGCTTGCAAAAAGATGCCGTAAAGTTGAAATATATTTTTGAGACACATTTTCATGCAGACTTTGTTAGCGGACATTTGGATTTGTCTAAAAATACTGGTGCTTCCATAGTGTATGGTCCCAATGCAAATCCTGAGTTTGTCTTCATTTCTGCAAAAGATGAACAAGAATTTAAAATAGGTAAGGTAACCATTAAAGCATTGCACACACCGGGACATACAATGGAAAGTACCACTTATCTTTTAAGAGATGAATTGGGCAAAGACTACTGCATATTTAGTGGGGATACCTTGTTTTTGGGAGATGTAGGCCGTCCTGATTTAGCACAGAAAGCTTCCACCATGACGCAGGAAGAATTAGCCGGATTGTTATACGACAGTCTGAATACTAAAATACTGCCATTGGCAGATGAGGTGATTGTGTATCCTGCACATGGGGCCGGAAGTGCATGTGGTAAAAACATGATGAAAGAAACCGTGGATACTTTGGGTAATCAAAAACGAATGAACTACGCCTTAAATCAACCCAATAAAGAAGCATTTGTAAAAGCGGTAACAGACGGTCTTTTACCACCACCGGCTTATTTTGGATTAAATGTAGCGATGAATAAAAAAGGTTATGAAAGTTTTGAGTCTGTTTTAAATAATGGCATGCGGGCCTTATCGCCAACCGAATTTGAAGCAGCAGCAGAAAATACGGAAGCTTTAATTTTAGATACAAGGGACAATACAGAATTTTACAAAGGCTTTATTCCACAATCAATAAATATTGGTTTAAATGGCGATTTTGCCCCCTGGGTAGGTGCATTAGTTGTTGATGTGAAACAGCCATTATTATTGGTTACAGATGAAGGAATGGAAGAAGAAACCGTGACCCGTTTAAGCCGTGTAGGTTTTGATAATATAATGGGCCATTTAAAAGGTGGCTTTGCAGCATGGCTAAAGGCAGGTAAAGAGGCAGATGTAGTGGACAGAATAACTGCTGAGCAATTTGCAAAAGATGTAAAAATTGGGGAAGACAAAGTAATAGATGTTCGTAAAGAAACAGAATATGCCGCTGAGCATGTAGAGGAAGCGTATAACCGACCCTTAGCCTCCATCAATGAATGGGTAAAAGACATCAACCCTGAAGAACACTTTTTTCTGCATTGTGCCGGTGGTTATCGCAGTATGATGGCTGCATCCATATTTCAAGCCCGTGGTTATAGAAATTTTACAGAAATTGCCGACGGCTTCAAGGCCATCATCGAAACGACTATACCAAAAACAGATTTTGTATGCCAAAGTAAAATGATGAAAGCGTAATTTAAAATACGCAATTTTTTAAATAGATAAGGTTTATCGCAAAAGGTCAAAAGATATCGTAAGACTGGTTGGTTATTTTTTACATAGAAAATAACCATGTTATTACACCATAAATTTCCAAAAAAAACGGGTAAAATTAAAGCTAGGCCAGCAGCAATTTTAGTAAATTACACATAGGCGATATTGTATTATAAAATAAATTGGCGCAACAACAATAGTCATAAAAATCAATAAAATATTTATGAAACTCAACAGTTTTTATCCTTGGCTTAAAAAAAATGTGGTCATTATTTTGTTATCAGGCTTTGTTTTGATATTATTTATCAGCCCAAACGCAAAATCCTGGTTGTTACAAAAGTTAGTTACTGTTGGTTTATTTAAAGCTGAAATAAAAAAAGAAGGTATAGCAATACAGCCGGAGAATACTTCCTTTTTATATACCAATGAAGCAGGCGAAACAGCCTCAACCGCTGACTTAAAAGGTAAAGTAATATTCATTAATTTTTGGGCATCCTGGTGCCCGCCCTGCCAGGCTGAAATGCCTTCTATTGATGCATTGTACAAAAAACTTGAAAAAGATAGCAGGTTTGTTTTTATTTTTATTAACGAAGAGGAGGATAAAAATAAGGCTAAGAAATACCTTGAAAAGAATCAGTATACCATACCACTTTACAGCCCTACGGGTAATATACCCAATGAAATATTTAGTGGAAGATTACCTACAACCATTGTGATCAATAAAGAAGGTAAAGTTGTTCTGAAACATGAAGGCATGGCGGGATATGATACAGAAGTTTTTCTTAAGCAGCTACAGGAGCTTTTATAATTAAACATGAATTAAAATTCAAAACATTCAGATATAAAATTGATTTTTTAGTGTATTAGTAAACGTACCAATATTAAAGTTGCTACTGCTTATATTTTGTTAAGGTTTAATTGAGCCGATGGCTGTGTTACAAATATTACACAGATACTGCAACAATAAAGGGAACTTTATTAATAAAATAAATAGCATGCAAATAAAACAATTTGAAGACAAAAACCTGTCCCATTACAGTTACGCCATATTGAGCGATTGCGAAAAGAAAATTATATTAATTGACCCGGAAAGAAATCCAAAACAATACCTTGATTATGCAACTCAAAACGATGCTGTTATTGTTGGAATTATAGAAACCCATCCGCATGCGGATTTTGTAAGCAGTCATTTGGAATTGCATCAAAAAACGGGTGCTACCATCTATTGCAGCAAATTGGTCGGGGCGTTATATCCCCATCAGGGTTTTGATGAAGGGGAGCACATTCATTTAGGCAAAATAAAATTAGCTGCTCTTAATACGCCCGGACATTCACCGGATAGCATTTGTATTGTTTTAGAACATAATGCAAAGCAAAAAGCGGTATTTACAGGTGACACACTTTTTATAGGCGATTGTGGCAGGCCAGATTTAAGGCCCGGTGCCGGAGATGCAAAAGAAGCTGCATTAATATTAGCCAGGCAAATGTACCATAGCCTTAGAGATAAACTATTACAATTACCCGCAGAAACAATAGTATATCCTGCGCATGGAGCCGGAACGCTTTGTGGCAAGGCATTGAGTAAAGCAAATAGTAGTACTATTGAGGCAGAAACAAAAAGTAATTGGTCATTACAGTCTCAAACAGAAGATACATTTGTAAAAGAACTTTTACTCGATCAACCCTTTGTGCCTGCCTACTTTCCTTATGATGTCGATTTAAATAAACAAGGGGCACCTCCATTTGAAGTTGCTATAAAGTCAGTGCAATTAGGTAAAGAAATAAGGAATGAAAACGAAGCCCATCAATTAAATAAAGATATTTGGGTTGTTGATAGCCGAAACGCACCCGATTATAAAGCCGGGCATTTGCCGCATGCTGTAAACATTATGAAAGGCTTAAAATTTGAAACATGGTTAGGAAGCATTATTAAGCCTGAAGAGAAAATATATTTTGCAGCAGATGATGCTGAAAGCTTGCAAGAAATGATAGTAAGAGCAGCAGCAATTGGCTATGAGCCTCAAATTTTGGAAGGGTTTGTTGTAAAGCATGGAGCGATAATTGAGGAGATAATTGATATTAAAGACTTTACAAACCAACGGGAAAAATATACAATTATCGATGTTAGAAATAAAACGGAAGTAAAAGAAAATAAAATATTTGCAAATAGCCTTTCATTTCCGTTAGGAGAATTAAGGGATAACATTGGCAAAATACCAACAGATAAGCCGATTGTTGTTCATTGCGCAAGTGGGTACAGAAGTGCAGCAGGAAGTTCGCTAATCCATTCAGCGTTAAAAGAAAAAGTAAAAGTATTTGATTTGGGTGATGCGGTTAAAAACTTTATAAAATGAAAGCTATGAATTATATAATTGGTTTATTTCTGTTAGGCCTTGTTGCCGGATGGCTAAGTGGATTAATTGGAATTGGTGGCGGAATAATAATGGTTCCGGCATTGATGTTTTTGTTTGCATTTTCACTAAGAACTGCACAGGGGACATCCATTGCCGCACTGGCTCCTCCAATCGGAATTCTGGCAGCTTATGTTTATTACAAACAAGGTAATGTAGATATTAAGGCAGCCGGATTAATAGCAGCTGGTTTTTTAATAGGTGGCTTTCTCGGAGCTAAATCGAATTACTTGTTGAATAAAGATGTACTTGGAAAACTAATGGCGATCCTCTTAATTGTAATTGGGATAAAACTATTTTTTACTAAAATGAATTAAAATAAAATGGTAATAAGTTTAATAGTAATATAGTTTGTGCCGCTGGTTACCAGTACTGTTCTTCTGAGACCATTACCTAATATTTGCAAATAATAATATGGGAATAAAACTTTTATTAAATGAAATTATCAATCACTTATTTAAATGATGTACATGGTAATTTAGAACCGCATCCGGAGTTATTTTATAAAGGCGAAAAAGAGCTGGTATCTACCGCAGGTGGTTATGCAAGAATTGCCACTAAGATGAAAGACATAAGAGCTAAAAATAAACATACTTTACTATTTGATGGTGGTGATACTTTTCATGGTTCGTTGCCATTGGTACAATCTAAAGGGGAAGCCATTCTTCCTATATTAAACAAGATAGGCTTCAATGCAATGGTAGGTCATTGGGATTTTGCTTATGGACCGGAACAGCTGAAAAAACTTGCTGCTGCATTAAATTATCCTGTATTAGGTATTAATATTTACAATGATGATGGAAGTCTTTTTTTACCCCCATATTTACTTATTGAAATAGAAGATATTAAAATAGCAATCATTGGTATTTGTTCAAATATCATCGATAAAACAATGCCTGCCAATTTTAGTGAAGGGCTAAAAGTTACAGATGGCATGAAGGAGTTACCGCTGGTTATAGAACAGGTAAAGGCGGAAGGGGCTGATGTAATTATACTGCTGTCTCACAACGGATTTCCGCAGGATGTATTTATGCTTGAACATATTGCAGGAGTAGATATTTGCTTGAGTGCACACACCCATAACAGGTTATATGAAGCCGTAAAAATTAAAGAGACAGTTATTATTCAATGCGGTTGCCACGGGTCATTTTTAGGACACCTGCAATTAGAAATTGAACAAAAGAAAATTGTTGATTTTAAATACGAGCTGATAACAATTGATGAAACAATTAGGCCTGATGATGAAATTGAAAGTATTGTTTCAGAGATAATGAAACCGTATCAATATCTAAAAGAAGAAATACTGGCTAACACAGCAATTACCCTGCATAGGTATAATACCATTGCATCTACGATGGATGATCTTTTATTGGCTTCAATAAAATCAATTGGTCCTGCAGAAATAGCCTTTTCCAACGGATGGAGATATGGCGTGCCGGTTGCGGCAGGCAAGATAACCAGGTGGGATTTATACAATATCATTCCAATGAACCCGGTCGTTTCAACGGCAGATATGACAGGGGAAGAAATAATAGAAATGCTGGAAGAAAATCTGGAACGTACTTTCTCCGTTGATGCAATGAAACAAATGGGCGGGTACATTAAAAGATGCCTCGGTATACAAGTAAAAATGAGAATTGAAAATCCAAAAGGACATCGCATTCAACAGATTTATTTTGGCGACGAGCCGTTGGTAAAAAGTAAAATTTATAAAACAGTGTTTGTAACCACTCAGGCCGTTCCGGAGAAATTGGGAAGCAACAGGCAAAATTTATCCATCAAAGCGGTTGATGCAATGGCAGCATATTTAACTTTAAATCCGGAATATGCGGCAAAAACCTGTGATACATTTTCGCTGGTTTAATTAATAACAAAAGTAAATTTTAGCGTAATAAGGTAGGTATTGGAATAAATTATAAAATTATGAATGAAACTAAAAATCAAACAAATGCCAGTGACCATTTAGCCAACGAACGAACCTTTCTTGCCTGGGTAAGAACAAGTATTGGTATTATGGCTTTTGGTTTCGTGGTGGTTAAGTTTTCTTTATTTGTTAAACAGATTTCCCTACTTCTCGGCAAAGAAAATATCATTCACTCCAAGGGCTATTCCGGCATTATGGGCATAGTATTAGTTGCCGTGGGAACAGTAACAGCTGTGTTGTCCTATATCCGTTATAAACGCACAGAAAGCCAGTTAAATAAAGGCTATTATAAACATTCTTCGCTCTTGCTAACATTACTTACTGCATTCATTTTTTTAGTTAGTGTATTTTTAATTGTCTATCTTATAAAAAGTGTCTAGCTAATAAAAATTAAAATGGGCAATCGTTTTAAATCCATATTACTCGTAAGTCTGCAATTTTTGTTTATACTTTTATTGCTATCAGGTATTTCACTAAAAAATATTTCTTTATCAACAATTATATTCATGCTGCTTTCTGCGGCATTGATGTTTTGGGCGATAATTGCTATGAAAAAAAGTAAACTAAGCATATTGCCTGAGCCAGCTGCCAATGCCACGTTAATAACTGAAGGCCCGTATCGTTTCATTCGCCACCCCATGTACACAGCTATTTTATTGGGGAGTACGGGTATTTTAATCCAACAATTTACATGGCTTCGGTTAGCCATATTAATTGCTTTATCAATAACTTTATACGTGAAAATTAGTTGGGAGGAAAAAATGCTGTCTCAAAAATTTGATGGGTATAAAAATTATATGAAACAAACCAAACGAATTATGCCTTTTATTATCTGATACACTATTTATAAAATGCCTTTTTTGAACCTTGCATAGAAAGCCATATTTATTAAATTGCTACTCACTAAACAGCGTATCAATTCTTATACGATTGTAACCTTTGTTACCAACCGACTCAATAGTAAAATCTACTTTTGCTATATGAAACAAGTAATTTTATGCAATTGGAATTTCATGCGGTTTGTAAGACTTGGGTTAGGTATTGCAGTTATGGTGCAATCAGTAATAGCAGGCAACTCGGGCATGGGGGTTTTAGGTTTGGTATTTACTGCAATGCCTGTATTTAATATGGGTTGCTGCAAAACTGTAGGCTGCAAAACCAACCCTGCTAAACCTTCTTAAAATACAAAAAATATAATTTTAGAAGAAATAGTTTAACCTTATCCTGTTTTATATTATTTAACTGGTAATAGTGAGCGTAAACAAGGTTAATAGAAGTAATCAAAAATTTCAAAGATTAAAATTAATATTATGGGCTTATTCCAAAATTTATTTGGTGGGGGTCAATCCGCTGATCTAAAAAATATGATTGAAAAGGGTACTTTTTTAGTAGACGTAAGAGAACCGGGAGAATATGCTGCAGGGACTGCAAAGGGTGCGGTAAATATTCCTTTGGGCCAAGTAGCAACCGAATTAAATAAGTTTAAGGGAAAAGAAAATATCATTGTTTTCTGTCGCAGCGGTAACCGAAGTGGTCAGGCTAAAAAAATACTTGAGCAAAATGGAATTAAAAACGTACTAAACGGAGGAGCCAGGGAAGATGTAAATCGGTTTGTTAAATAATTGAGATTTTTTCTTGCAATTTTAAAACTTAAACTTATACTCCAACCTGGTTTTAAGGCTTGTAAAATATTTACAGCTATAAAATTTCAACCTGCTCGGGTAAAGTAATCGAGGAGATCTTTAAATATTGCAAGCCCGGTAGGCAGCAGTACATCACGCAAAAACTTATATTTCTTTATACTGTTACCTAATAAATACTTAATCAGTCTTATTTTTAATCTATTATTTCATTTTCACCTTAATTAATACAAGTATAAACATGAGCGCATTTATAACACAAACCTGGTCGTGGTGGTTTTCCGGAGCAATGATAGCGGCCATCATGTTTTTTCTTTTGTACTTTGGACAGTCCTTTGGTTTTTCCTCCAATTTAAGAACCATATGTGCAGCAGCAGGACTAGGAAAAAATACAA
>JAYTHI010000308.1:0-9722 GCA_043732685.1 Ferruginibacter sp.
CCCTTGCTGCGTTTATCGGCTTTAAGTTTATCCAGCCAGCTATTGCTCCAGGTTTTGGTGCGTTTGCTTTCGTAAATTATTTTACCACAAGTATGGCCATTACTATTGCGTACTTCCTGTATGCAATCGGCGCCTTCAACACCTTTGCCTACTTCCTCAATAATATCAAAGGGAAAATTTTCCTTTAAAATAGATTCCAGCAAAAGTTCCTGCACTTCTCCCTGCCGTTGCATGGAACTTTGTTCGGCTTTACGCTTCATTTCATCCGCTAATTTTTTTTGGTCATCCAGTTGCATCGTCAGTTCCTTTACCAAAAGTTGGTGATCCCTTTCTTTAAGTAAACTTTTTTCATTTTCCTGGTGACGTATCTGTTCACTTAAATTTGCTCTTTCTTCCTGCAATTTTTTTTGCAGGGTAATATCCATTTCAGCCTCTTTTGTTTTTAAGGCTTCTTCTTTTAAAAGAAACTCCAATTCTTTTTTGCGGGCATTTTTTAATTTTTCCTCATTATCACTGTTGCTGGTCTGCAAGAGCCTTAATTGATTTTCATAATCAGCCGACATAGTTTTTTTAACCTGCTCCTGAATTTCAGTTTCCAATCTCAATTTTTCCTGCTGAAGTTTTTGGGCAAATATTTCATTTTCCTTCTTTTTTTTAACTTCAAATAATTGAAGGTCATTGTCTAATTTCCGTTTATCTTCTTCAACTTTAAGGAGCGATTTATTTAATTTTTCCTGGTATTGCTGCTGGTATTTCTGTTCCATATCTGCTGCCAAAACATTTTCCACATCAAACACGTTGCCGCAATTAGGACACTTTATATTGTTCGCCATCTATTTTATATTTATTTAATAAAGATAATTATAAATGCTAATATTTTTAGCTTTAATAATTGATTGTCATGAGTTTTAATTATATATACCTATAAACTATAGCAAGAATTGTTTTAAAAAAACTGCTTTTGAAAAGGCATCATTTAAACTTATTAGTTTTTTTTTAAATACTAATAAAAAGTTAAATCCATCCTTTTCATGTTTCCGTAAATATCAAAAATAACAAGCTTTTTCGATTTATAAATGCCATAATCTTATCTAATTTGCCAATCGTTTTTATTTAAATTAAGTAAAAGATTTTTTTTACCTTCTTTATATATATTATGTACCTCCTGATTTCCTTCACCTTGTTAATATGTCTATGATACGCTGCATTCATTTATAGTTTAGTTACCATTCAAATCAAAAATCAAAAAAATTAGTTATGAAAAAAAAATTTTCCGCTGCATTCCTGCTGTTTGTGATGTGTATTAACATTACAGCACCCTTGTTTGCATCTTCTCACAGAGAGGCCCCAATGATCGCAAATGATCCATTGGCAGATAATACAGACGTTTATGCTTTCCGTAGTCCAGATAACCCGAATAAGGTTACTATCATTGCAGACTACATTCCTTTTCAGTTGCCTGATGGCGGACCAAATTATTATTCTTTCGGCGAAAACATTCGTTACGAAATTCACATCGATAACAATATCGCAACACCTGGGGATGATATTATTTATCGTTTTACTTTTAAAAAAACAAATGAAGATCCAAGCACATTTTTCAATATTCGTTTGGGAAAACAAAATCTTAAAACTACCTATACTTTAGACAGAAGTGTAGATGGTGGAAAGAATTTCCAAACCGTTGTACAAAATGGAGTAGTGCCACCGCCAAATATCGGTGCACGTTCTATCAGTTCAAAAGTAGGTTTAGATGCACCTGATTACAATAGTTTAGTGCAAAAAGCTATCACTACTTCTACAACTGGCGAAAAAGTATTTTGTGGTACAGCTGATGATCCATTCTTTGTTGACTTAGGAGGTATTTTTGATTTAGGAAATGCACCACGTCAAAACGGACAGTCAAAAGATGCTTTGAAATGTATGAATGTAAGCACTATCGCTTTACAAATTGACATTTCAACTTTACAAAAAGATCACAAAACTGTACAAAAATGTACAAATATTCTTGATCCCAATTATGTAATAGGTGTTTGGGCAAGCGCAAGTCGCAGACAAATAACTATTTTAAACAATGGCGAAAACATGGGTGGCGAGCCAATGGAAGGTAATAGTACTGATGACAAATATGTAACAGAATACCATAAAGGACCTTGGGTACAAGTTTCCCGTTTAGGTATGCCATTAACCAACGAAGCAGTTATTCCGGTGGGTTATAAAGATCTTTGGAACTCCTTAACTCCATACCAGGATCTTTCTAAATTAAAAGTTTTTGGAAATTATTTTTACAATCCTGAATTGTCATTATACATGGATGATGCATATTATGGTGGTGCGGTACCATCATTTAAACCATTAAGAATTCAAAAAAATTCATTAGGGGCTTTTGGTTTTGGTTACATGCAAAATGGTTTATTCGGACTTAAAGGAAGTGCAGCATTAGATGGTACAGCCTTATCTGAAAAGAATTTTGGTGCTTTATTATTACCTGCAGCAAATTCACCACGTTCGGTAGATTTATGGCCTATTTTCCATACAGGTGTTCCTAACCTTGCCCCTTATCAATTGGCAAATGGTAAAAACGGGAATCCGTTGGCAAAAGGAAAACCATTTATCAATAACTTTTTACCAAATGGTGGTGATATGTTGCGTTTAAACATGGCTGTTCCTGTAACGCCAAGAGACGACAAAAACTTTAGCAATCTCGGTTTGGTACAAGCTGCAGTACTTGGTTTAACAGATCCTACTTATGCAGGAACTACATTGCAGAATATTCCAAACATGGATGGTTTTCCTAACGGTAGAAGGCTAGAAGATGATGTGACAAGAATTGAATTACAAGCAGTAAGTGGTATTGTATTAGCCGCAATTGGCTTGTGGTATGATGATTACGTAAAAGGCGGATCACCTGTTACACCACAACTTTTAAGCGTGTACAATTACAAAACCGGTATCAATATGAATGATACAACATTACGTGCCAGTTTCCCTTATGTACAAACACCATGGGCGGGTGATCATATATGTGATTGTGTACCACAAATGTACGGTAATCCTCCAATGGCAGCTCCGGGCAGAACAAATGCAGATAACCAAATAGGCGTTGAAGCACCGGAAGTTTTTGCTACAACTACACCAAATCCTTTTGTTAGCACCAATACAATTAAATATCATTTAGCTACTGCTTCAGTAATTAATATTGAAGTATTTAACACCGATGGTAAAATGGTAAAAGTGTTAATGAACAAAAAAATGGATGCAGGTACTTATACACAAGATTGGAATGGTAGCGGCTTAATTAAAGGCGTATATTATATTCAGGTTAGCAAAAATGGCGTTGCTAAACAAAACATTAAAGTAGTAAAAGGTTAATTAATTATAAATGAATGCACTAAAATAAGTCCGCTGGAAACGGCGGGCTTATTTCTTTTTAGTTTTTAAAATGATTGCCTGTTAATATTATTTATGTAGAAAAAATATACAAAAAATGCAAATCTTTTCAATTGTCTTAATTTTTTGATCCAATGAAATAGATGCACCCTCTTTTAAAAATTTAGATTATTGCTAAATCAAATTTTTTTTTCGCTATTCATGTTTTATTAACCCTGTGTAAACAATAAGAAGTACCCTTTAAGCTCAAAAAATATATACAAAAACCCTTATTATAAATGGTGTTTTAACTCTTAAAATAATTAAAAATGAAAAAGAATTACCTGTACATCGCGTTGATTGTTTTATTTATAGGTGCAGTTGGTTTTGTGGTTGTTAAATTTAAAAATGATGATTCGGCAAAAGCGGCCACTCAATATACTTTACTTGACAGAACGGGGCCATTATCTACAATGCCCGAGTGGACAATGACAAAAATAAATGCAGCAAAATTATTTGCAGCCATTAAAAAAGATCCAAAGGATTTAAAGTCGCAGATAGCACTTGTAAATCTTTTTATTATGGAGGCAAGAACTACCGGTAATTATACTTATTACGATAAGGCTGCAATGAAATACACCAATAATATTTTACAGGCAGATCCTAAAAATTTTCAGGCACTAACCTTAAAATCATTACTGTATTTGTCTCAGCACCATTTTGCTGATGGATTGGCTACCGCTACTCAGGCACAAGCCATTAATCCATACAATGCATTTGTTTATGGAATATTGGTTGATGGAAATGTTGAAATGGGCAATTACGATTCGGCAGTTTCCAACGCCCAAACAATGATGTCGATCCGGCCCGATCTCAGATCTTATGCCCGTGCAAGTTATTTGCGCGAAATTCACGGTGATTACCCCGGCGCTATTGAAGCCATGAAAATGGCAGTTGATGCAGGCGTGCCAAGTGACGAAGGTACAGAATGGGCAAGGGTACAATTAGGCCATTTATACGAAAATTATGGCGACCTTAAAAATGCAGAAATGTATTATACCATTGCCGCTCAAAATAGAATTAATTATGCGTATGCACTTGCAGGTTTAGCAAGGGTGGCGCTATTTAATAAAGATTATTCCAAGGCAATCAGCTATTATCAGCAGGCAGATACGCTGGTAAATGATTTCGCCATTAAAGAAGAATTGGTGGATGTATACCAGCTTACCGGGCAAACGGATATGGCAGCTAAAACTTCTAAAATAGTAATAGATGAAATGAGTGCCAATGCAGCTGGTGCAGCAACAGATGAAAATATTGGGCACTATGCAGATAGAGAATTAGCCTATGCTTATATAAAAACAAATGATTTTGATAAGGCATTGGATCATGCCCTTGCTGAGTATAACCGCCGGCCAAAAAATATAGATGCTAACGAAACACTTGCCTGGGTGTATTATAAAAAAGGTGATTATGCAAAAGCATTACCGTACATTGAGGTGGCATTAAAAACTAAAAGTAAAAATCCAACATTATTGTGCAGGGCTGGTTTAATTTATCAAAAAAATGGTGATAAAATCAAGGCCAAACAATATTTGGAAACTGCGCTTAAAAATAATGCCAATATTCCTGAAGGTTTAAAACTAAATAGTGAGCAAACACTTAAAGCAATATAGGGTGGCGGGTTTATTTGAAGCCGGAAAGAAATTTATAAATACCAGTATAAAAAAAATAGCAACGCTTTTAGTCTTGCTATTTTTTATGCAAGCCCTGTTTGCCCATAGCATAAATTATGCCCTGCAAGATGCCCCTGTGGATAAGGTGGTGTGGTTTTATTTAAAGTTGGGCTACCAGCATATTATGCCTTATGGGATTGATCATATTTTATTTGTGGTAAGCCTTTGTTTATTAAGCACCAATATTAAGACCATCTTTTGGCAGGCAACAGCTTTTACTGTAGCACATTCCATTACCCTTGCGTTAAGTATGAAAAATATGATTGTGGCTCCGGGTGCAGTGGTAGAGCCCATTATAGCCTTATCAATTGTATTTGTTGCAATTGAAAATATGTTGCTCACCACTTTAAAACCATGGCGAATTGCGATTGTGTTTTTATTTGGTCTCATTCATGGAATGGGTTTTGCCAGTTCTCTAAACGAAATTGGACTGCCTGCAGATAAATTTTTTACTTCTGTGTTGGCTTTTAATGTAGGCGTAGAGTTGGGGCAGATAACCATTATTACAGCCATGTTTGTATTTTTAATTATTCCGCTACGTAATAAAACTTGGTACCGTTATCGAGTAGTATTTCCCATGTCTGCCATCATTGCAATTATTGCCGGTTACTGGACAGTGCAAAGGATATTTTTTGCCTGAATTAAAATAGTAATTAATACTTACTATTTTAGGCGGAAAGTTTTTTATTGTGAAGTCAAAATAATCGGAAAAATTTAATTTTAATCCGGTTGTTTATCGTTCTATTTAAACCTGCCGCTCTACTAACAATTGTTGTAGAAAACTTACAATACCTTTAATTATTGACCCTTTGTACTTATGTTGTGGAGATAGGTGCTAAAGTTTTAGGGCTCACCTAAGTATTTATTTTCAATCAGTAATGATCTTAAAATTTAGTTGCCATTGGCAGCTTACATTTTTGTTTCAAGCCTGTTACCCAAGTTCAATTGACCGCGGAATTTTACCAGGATCATCTTCTGCAAGTGTATTATTTGGTCAGGTTTACTATTTTGAATAAACTAAAATAAACTATGGCAGGCCTAAAAAAATCCTGCATACACAAGTTTTAATTCTACCTTTCTTTTTAATGAAAATTTAAAATTTCCGTAACAAAAATATTTACCTATTGATTATTAAACAATCCATCCTGGAGCAAATACAAAGTATCATTGCAACCTCAAAAGACAAGGCGATTCGTTCGGTAGATACAGAGAGGGTTTTAATGTATTGGCAAATTGGTAAGGTAATTTTAGAAGAGGAACAGCAGGGAAAAGAACCTGCGGATTATGGTGTTTTTCTAATAAAATCATTGTCAGAAGCCTTAGAGCCACAGTTTGGTAATGACTTTTCATATAGGCAATTAAATTTATTTCGCCAGTTTTATAGAAGTTTTCCAATTGTGAACGCACTGCGTTCACAATTCAGTTGGACACATTATCGTACACTTATACGCATAGATAATGAAGATAAAAGAGATTTTTATATTGCAGACTGATATACCGTATTTTGAAACTTTATATAAAATATTTATAAACCTGTTTTGTATTAACTTAGTTTTTGCACTCCATTTTATTTCACCTAATTTGCAATCCTATCTGCGGCGATGGCGAAATTGGTAGACGCACTACCTTGAGGTGGTAACGCTCGTAAGGGCATGGGAGTTCGAATCTCCTTTGCCGCACAAAATGATCCTGGTTTTAAAACCCGGATCATTTTTTTAATACTACTCTAAACGTAGTTCCCTTGCCCGCTTCAGACGACTTTACAAATAATTCTCCTTTGTGATATTGCTCAATAATTCTTTTTGATAAACTTAATCCAAGCCCCCAGCCACGTTTTTTTGTGGTAAAGCCAGGCTTAAAAACTTTAGCAATATTAGGCTTACTAATGCCTTTCCCGGTATCTGTAACATCTATTATCACCAGGGCTGCTTCTCTTTTAATAATAATATTTATACTCCCCTTTCCATCCATGGCATCCAGCGCATTTTTTAATAAGTTCTCAATAACCCAATCAAACAGGGGCGCATTAATTTTTGCTTCAATACTTGCCTTACCATAGGTTTGCAGCGAGAAACTTATTTTATCCGGAGATCTTCTTTTAATATAAGCCATCATTGTTTCTACCTTATCAACGATATTGGTTTCCTCTAACTGTGGGGTGCTGCCAATTTTTCCAAAACGATCACTCACTAACTTCAAGCGGTCTACATCCTTGCTCATTTCATTGGCAATTTTTTCGTTTCCCTGTTGGTCTTTTAATAATTCAACCCAGCCTTGTAAGGAAGATAATGGTGTGCCCAATTGATGAGCTGTTTCTTTGGCCATACCGGCCCACACCTGGTTTTGGGTAGATTTATTGCTGGTTGCCACAGCAATTAAAGTAATTATAATAAAGAGGGCTACAATAAATAATTGTATAACTGGATAGTACCGAACTCCTTTTAATAAGGCCGATTCTCCATAATAAAGCCGGTTGGTTTGCAGGGAATCTACCGGGTTTGTCCAGTTTATTGGTGCATGCAATTTCTTAAACTGGTTTAGCTTTTTACGTAAATAATTGCTGTCATTTTTTATTTGAAAAGAGTCCAGGTTATTGCTTTCAAAGATGCTGTCTTTTTCATTTACGGCAATCATTGGGATATCCTTATTGTTTTCTATCAATATTTTTCCGGATAAATTGGTTGGCGTTAAGTTGGGGTTGCTGATGTCTTTTACCGCTTCTACCCATTGCTCTATTTTCTGGGTTTCTTCAACAGCAATTTTTTTTGCCAGGTAATTACTATAAATAATTGAACCACTTACAATGGCAATTGCAATAATACACAACCCTATCCGCCAGTTAAAATATTGAGTAAACATTTGTAAATATAAAAATAACCGCATCAAAATTAAAATAAGAAATCAGGCTTTAAAAATGAAGTAAGTTTGTGCTAAACATATTAAAGCTGCTGGCAAATGAGGAAAGATCTTAATGAAGGAGAACCATATATTTGGGCGGATGACGATACTGTTGAAGAAAAGGATAGCGCTGCTTCTGTTGCAATTGTTATTTTAAATTGGAATGGCAAAAATTTTTTAGAAAAATTTTTGCCTTCGGTAACGGCTTCTACTTATTTAAATAAAAGAATAATTGTTGCCGACAATGCCTCTACAGATGATTCTCTTGATTTTTTAAAAATTCATTACCCCTCTGTTGAAATTATTATTCATCCAAAAAATGAAGGTTTTGCAAAAGGATACAATGATGCCTTAGCACAGGTAGATACTGATTATTATGTGTTGTTAAATAGCGATGTGGAGGTTACCCCGGGGTGGATAGAACCGGTGATTGAATTGATGGAAAAAAATGGCTCAATAGGTACTTGTCAGCCTAAGATATTAAATTATGCTAACCGGCAATATTTTGAATATGCAGGCGCCTGCGGCGGATGGCTCGATTGCCTTGGATACCCTTTTGCAAGGGGCAGGGTTTTTAATGAGATAGAAAAGGACATGGGACAATACGATGAAGCGCAGCCTTGCTTTTGGGCTACAGGGGCAGCTATGTTTGTTCGCGCTGATATGTACCATATTTTAGGCGGACTGGATGAATATTTTTTTGCACACCAGGAGGAAGTGGATTTTTGTTGGCGCATGCAATTGGCAGGTTATAAGGTATATGTTCAACCCGCATCGGTTGTGTATCATGTAGGAGGGGGAACGTTGCCAAAAGGTAGTACTCAAAAAGTATATTTAAATTTTCGGAACAATCTGGTTATGTTGGCAAAAAATTCAACTTTAACCTGCAGTTTGTATAAAATTCCCTTCCGGTTAGTACTGGATGCCATTGCTGCTTATAAAGAATTGTTTGCCGGTAATGGGAAAAGTTTTTTGGCCATTGCCAGGGCGCATTTATATTTTTTTAAGTGGATATTGATCGAAAGGAAGCGGGCTGTTTTTCCTATTTCAAAAAGTGGAAAAGTAAGCGGGTGGTATGACGGATTGATTGTATGGCAATATTTTATGAAAAAGAAATTGAAGTTTTCTGAAATTATTAGCAACAAATAATTTTTTTTGAGGTGCAAGCCTTATTTTTGTAATCGCAAAATAAATATATAGATGCAGCAAGAAATAATTGACAATTCAGGAAAAGATTTCGCACACAATTGGGTATCATCTTCCCGCTTTTTATGGTATTGCCAAATATTTATGTTGGTAGCATTAATATTGGGTGGTTGTTATGGTTTATATACCCATCGATACAGGGGAAAACCGGAAGTGGCAGTGCCTGAAAATACGCTGTGGAATCCAAAATATAAATAAATTTTTTAGTTCGGATTGAAACCCTATTTTTGCAATCCGAAAAAACAATAGTTCTTTTAAAACGAAGTTAAAATCTTCTTTACCGCGAAAGTAGCTCATTTGGTAGAGCGCGACCTTGCCAAGGTCGAGGTGGCCGGTTCGAGCCCGGTCTTTCGCTCAAAAATCAGGCAGATAGCTTTAGTTATCTGCTTTTTTTTTAACCTGCATTTAATTGTGCAGGTACGTGTCACTGGAGTGGTGGAATTGGTAGACACGCAGGACTTAAAATCCTGTTCGCTGTAAGGCGGGTGAGGGTTCAACTCCCTTCTCCAGTAC
>JAYTHI010000309.1:0-103405 GCA_043732685.1 Ferruginibacter sp.
CCGCCTTCTTCATAACCAACATATCCCGGAGGTGCACCAATTAAACGGCTAACACTAAATTTCTCCATGTATTCACTCATATCAATTCTGATAAGGGAATCATCATTATCAAACATATACCTTGCTAATGAACGGGCTAATTCGGTTTTACCTACACCGGTTGGACCTAAAAATATAAAGGTTCCTATTGGTTTTTTGGGATCTTTAAGTCCTACACGATTGCGCTGGATAGCTTTAACCACTTTAGATATACCCTCTTCCTGACCAACAACAGCACCTTTCAAATCATCACCCATGCGGCGTAATTTTTCAGTTTCAGCCTGTACCATTCGTTTTACTGGGATACCGGTCATCATACTGATAACTTCGGCGATATCTTCTTCTTCAATTGGAAAACGTTTGTGTTTACTTTCTTCTTCCCAATTATTTTTTGCTTTTTCTAAATCTTCCTGCAAACGTTTTTCCGAATCTCTAAGGGAGGCTGCTTCTTCAAAACGCTGACTTTTAACGACTTTATTTTTCTCTAATTTAATATCTTCAATTTTCTTTTCCAGCTCAATAACCTCTTCAGGTACATTAATATTTTTAATGTGTTTTCTTGCGCCAACTTCATCCATTACATCAATAGCTTTATCGGGCAATAACCTGTCCGTCATATAACGCTCACTTAATTTAACACAAGCATCAATCGCTTCTGCGCTATAGGTTACATTATGATAATCTTCGTACTTACTTTTAATATTGGTTAATATTTCAATTGTTTCATCAACAGAAGGCTGTTCGATAACGACTTTTTGGAAACGACGATCAAGGGCACCATCTTTTTCAATATGCATACGGTATTCATCTAATGTTGAAGCACCAATACATTGCAACTCGCCTCTTGCCAAAGCTGGTTTAAAAATATTGGAAGCATCCAATGATCCACTTGCACCACCGGCACCGACAATAGTGTGTATCTCATCAATAAATAAGATCACATCTCTATTTTTTTCCAGCTCATTCATGATGGCCTTCATGCGCTCTTCAAACTGACCACGATACTTTGTTCCTGCAACCAGGGCAGCCAGATCAAGTGATACTACTCTTTTATCAAATAAAACGCGACTCACTTTTCTTTGAACAATCCTTAAAGCCAAACCTTCTACGATGGCTGTTTTGCCCACTCCCGGTTCACCAATTAAAATAGGGTTGTTCTTTTTACGGCGACTCAATATCTGAGAAACCCTTTCAATTTCTACTTCTCTTCCAACAATAGGATCCAGAGAACCAGTTTCTGCAAGGCGTGTAATATCACGACCAAAATTATCTAAAACCGGTGTCTTAGTTTTTGGCTGTGCCGCTGCACTGCCACGCTGGGCTTTTTGTTGCTGACTATATTGTTTTCTTTCCTCATCAAAATCCTCCTCATTTTCATCACTGAATTCTGCTGCAGGCGGGTTACTTGTTACAAAACCCAATTCATTTTTAAAGATGTCGTAATCAACATCAAACTGGTTTAAAATTTGTGTAGCGATATTTTCTTTATTCTTAAGAATAGAGAGCATAAGATGCTCACTTTCAACCGTAACACTTTTGTGGGCCTTGGCTTCCAAAACTGTTATGCGAATAACTTTTTCTGCCTGTTTTGTTAGGGGTAAAGAATTGATATTAGCGATGTTCTTTCCTGTCTTATCTTTTATAGCTACCTCAATTTCTTTACGCAATTCGTAAAGATCAACATTTAAAGATTTTAGTATTTTAATGGCGGTATTTTCACCGTCTCTTATCAATCCTAAAACTAAATGTTCGGTACCGATAAAATCATTTCCCAGGCGCAGTGCTTCTTCTCTGCTATACGAAATGATTTCTTTTACTTGTGTTGAAAAATTGTTATCCATTCTATTGAATTTAGCTTGTACAATAATAACGATTAATTTTAAAATAAGTTGGCTCCAGATGCTATTAATTGAAGTAAATGAAGAAATTGAAAACTTGGAATTTATAAGTTACGCAAAATAAATTAAGAAGGTTTTTTGTATAAAATTGTCAATGACTATCAATAATTTAAAGTTACTAAATTTGAGCTGAAATAATACACCAAAAATTTCCTTTACTTTACAAAGAACATAACGCATAAAACCATAAACTTATTTAATGAATGTCAAAATAGATACCAAAGAAAAATTTAGTGTTATTACGCCGATTGAAGCAAATCTAACTGCTATATTGACAGCCGAACTATACAATTCGTTGCTTCTTTATCAACAAAAAGACATACCGCACCTTGTTTTAAATTTAAACCTGGTAGAAACTATCGACCTGGAGAGTGGGGAAATTATTGCAAACCTTCAACAGAATTTTTATGAAAACGATTGCTCGCTGGTAATTTGCAATTTAAAACCTGCCGTTGAAAAATTATTGGATGAGGCAGAATTATTAGAGATTTTGAATGTTACACCTACTGAAAGCGAGGCATGGGACATTGTACAAATGGAACAGGTAGAGCGGGAACTATTTGAGGATGAAGAAGATTAGATAAAAAGTATTGGATCTTTTAAATTTAAAAGCAACAATTTAGCCGTACCATCTGTCTAATGTATCAGGTATGATTTAAACATACTATTTAACTATAATAAATGTTAGCACTCACTATATTAGGTAATAATTCGGCCATCGCTGCATGGGACAGAAACCCTACTGCCCAAATACTGCAGGCGCTCGACGAGGCCTACCTTATTGATTGCGGAGAAGGAACCCAATTGCAACTGAGTAAATATAAAATTCGCCGAAGTAAAATCAACCATATTTTTATTTCGCACCTGCATGGCGATCATTATTTCGGACTAATTGGTTTAATAACCAGCATGAGTTTATTAAGCCGTACGCAAGATCTTTATTTACACGCACCTGCAGCCCTGGAACAAATTATAAACCTTCAATTGGATGTAGCCAAAATTAAATTATCATATAATTTATTTTTTATACCTATTGCCACCGAAGGCGTTATAGTAAATGACAATAAAATAATTATTGAGGCTTTTAAGGTGCAACATCGTATTGAATGCTGGGGATTTTTATTTACCGAAAAAAAGAATTTAAGAAGAATAGACAGCATAAGAATTAAGGCATATGAAATTCCAAAAAGTTTTTATGAAAACTTACAAAACGGAGAAGATTACATCAATAAAAAAGGTACCATTATTCCAAATAGAGAAGTAACAATTGATGGCGTTAAACCAAAAACTTTTGCCTATTGTGCAGATACTATTTATGATGAAAATTTGGTAGAAAAAATTAAATCGGTCGACTTACTTTACCACGAGACTACCTACCTGAAAGCCCTGCACCAACGCGCTGCTGAACGATACCATAGCACAACTGTTCAGGCTGCATCTATTGCCAGTATGGGGAAAGTTAAAAAATTAATTATCGGACATTTTTCCTCAAAATATGAAATTTTAGATGAGTTTTTGATTGAAGCTGCTGAGGTTTTTAAAAATACCGATTTAGCCATACAAGGAGTTAGCTATATCATTTAGATCCTGCTCAGCATGGTACTTTGTATTTCAGTGTAAGCCAAAAGTATTTAAGTGCTTTATCTAAAAAAATCCGCATAATTGTTATCGTGAAACAGCGTATACGCAGCATTATTTTATTGAAGTAAAAAACTACTACGCAATAATATGGCGGCTTAACCATTATTGATCACCAATAAAATGTATCGACATTGATTTCTGACATTTTAGGTTAACAAATGAGGTTTTGTTTTATAAACATGCCATAGCAATTCTCCAAATAAGGTATTGGCCCAGGCAAACCATTTTCTACTAAATTGGGTGGCATCATCTTTATTAAAAGACTCGTGCATAAAGCCGGTATCGGCATGCGTTTGTTGCAGCATTTTAATACAAGCTTTTATTTCTGCAGCATCCTTACTGGTTAATCCGCGCATAATTATTCCAAGTGGCCAAATCATATTCATACCTGCATGCGGACCTCCAATACCTTCAGCCGCCTTACCTTTAAAGAAAAAAGGATTATTTAAAGACAATAACATTTTACGTGTATTGATATAAACCGGATCATTAATTTTAACTGCATCTAAATAAGGCAGGGATAGTAAACTTGGTACATTGGCATCATCCATAAGATTATAACTGCCATATCCATTTACTTCGTAAGCATATATTTTTCCGTATGCAGGATGATCGATAATGGCATATTGTTGTAATGCTTTTTCTACTTCAAATGCCAATGAACTTAACTCAGCAGACAACGCTTCCTCCTTAAATATTTGTTTGATCATTAGGGCTGCCTGATGCAAACTTACTACCGCAAAAAAATTTGAAGGAATTAAAAAAGGAAAAATTGTAGCATCATCACTTGGCCTGAACATGCTGCAGATAAGACCCACAGGCTTAACCGGATAACCATAACCACTTAAAGGAACGGTATCTGTTGCAAAAGAAGTGATGCGTTGAAAAGAATAGGGTCCATTAGATTTTTTGCGTTGCTGTTCTTTAAAAGTTTTAAGAATGGTTTTAATCGCTTCTTTCCATTGCGCATCAAAAGGTGAGGTATCTCCGGTAATTTTATAATAATTATATGACAGCCTGATGGGATAACACAAAGAATCTATTTCCCATTTACGTTCATGAATACCGGGTTGCATTGGAGTAAGGTCAGTTTTCCATTCGCTTTCTTTGGCAGCATCTTTATAAAAGGCATTGGCATAAGGGTCTTTTAAAACATTGCTGGTTTGCCTGTTAATTACGCCTGCTATCAATTGCTGTAAGTCCTTATCCTTTTTAATCAACGATAAATATGGCCATACCTGTGCGGTACTATCCCGCATCCACATGGCATCAATATCACCGGTAATTACATAGGTATCCGGTTTATTATCAACAACAGTATAATCAACGGTAGTATCAAGGGTATTGGGAAAACAGTTTTCAAACAACCAGCCCAATTCTTTATTGGATACTTTTAATTTAAATTCTTCAATAGCTGCTTCTACAGCAATACTGTGAAATTTTCTTTTATTTAAAGCGACACGAACAACCGGATAAGATGATAAATTTTGTGCTAAGGCAAGGTCTTTAAAAAATATGCCCGCAGTGAGCAGACCGGCAGTTTTTAAAAAATGGTTTCTTTCCATAGATAGCTTTTTTTGATGCTTAATTTATTTTACCAGCAGGTTTGTTACTCAGTATAAACTACTTATTCTTCGTAGGGAAAAAGCATTTTAAATTGAGTGATTTGATTAATAATATTTGGTAAAATCAAATTAGCATTTTTTTTTAGTTATGCAATAAAGTATACAACAAACATTAAGTAGAAAAACCATTTTTTAATTGGTGTACCCTCTTTTAAAATAATACGAATAAGATTTTTTTCGTTATAAAATCAAATCATTATTCGAATTAAAAGAATCGGCTAAATCCGTTGTGAGGCAACAGCCCGGCACCGGCTCCTGCCGGGCTGTTGCATTGACCAGAGACCTTATATGTTACAAAGCGAAATGTAGTTCCAGCTGGTATTAATATTTATCAAAGCCATTGTCGTTGGCTAAAATCAGACAAGCGCGTTGAGGTACATCAACAGATACCAGCAAAAAAACAGCATCGATAAATCCATCCTATAAATCCTAATACAGACAGTATTTAATTTATGCAGCAAAAAAGAAAGTGATACCATTCCTATTTTGTTGCAGCACAATAACAATACCCTTCGCCTCCACAGCCGGCGGGCTGCGTAACTGCAACGCCGCTGCTTTTAGCCACTTGTTAAAAAAAATATTTTAAACTGCAATGACTTGTTGCTAGTATTTATAATTTGTAAGTTTATTTAAATTTACAGGGATTGCAACCACAGAATGAGCAGCCAGCCGAAAGCTACATTAAAATCGAAACAATTTAAATCAACAATAATATGACAACAATAAATCCTTATTTAAATTTCCCGGGTAATGCTGAGGAAGCTTTTAATTTTTACAAATCCGTTTTTGGCGGAGAATTTATTATGGTTCAGCGTTACAAAGACACCCCTGAAGCCGGTGCTGTTGATGAGGCAGATAAAAACAAGATTATGCATATTGCATATCCTATCGGTAAGGGAAATATATTGATGGCTACAGATGCATTGGCGTCAATGGGCAGGCCTTTAACCCAAGGGAATAATTTTTATTTGTCCATTGGTACAGATAGTGATGAAGAAGCTTCGAAAATATTTAATGGCTTATCTGCAGGCGGACAAGTAACCATGCCTTTGGCTAAAACCTTCTGGGGTTCTTACTTCGGAATGTTTAATGACAAATTTGGAATTCAATGGATGGTGAGTCATGAGGAAAACCATACTGCATAAACTTTTAATACATTCAAGGTTATCAGGGCTTTTATAATAAAAGGGCTGACAAATTTGTCAGCCCTTTTATATACCTTAAATGCATTTTAGTTCAGCCGGACCAATAATAACATTTTTAAATCATTTTTTCCGGGTGACCTAAACTATCGATATTTACCTGAACGATTTCAGATTCCGGCTTCCCTTTACAATTTTACAAAGTGCGATTATTAAAAATACACCTACTATTATTTATCGAAAAAAAAATAAAAATGTCAAAAAAAATACAAGCGCTATTTTCTTTCCAATATAGGCTCAGGCTGTTGAAAGTTTAGGGTATCCCCTGTAGCATATTTATTCTTAACATTGTTGCGGTAATTTTTAAAAAGGCTCATCCAGCGTAATTTAAGCACCCCTAAAACACCCTCTTTGATAATACCTTTATTCATTTTACTATCGCCTAGCTTTCTATCTTTAAAAGTAATAGGAACCTCTTTGATGATAAATCCAAGTTTCCAGGCCGCAAATTTCATCTCGATCTGAAAAGCATATCCAACAAAATGTATTTGGGCTAAATTAATTGCTTCCAACACTGCCCTGCGGTAACAAACAAAACCTGCAGTAGGATCTTTTACCGGCATTAATGTAATAATACGGGTATACAAGGAAGCTCCTTTTGATAATGCAATTCTGTTTGTGGGCCAGTTTTCTACAGCGCCGCCCTCAACATATCTTGAGCCAACAGCCACGCCTGCGCCTGCTTTGCAGGCCTCATATAATCTCTGTAAATCAATAGGATTGTGAGAAAAATCAGCATCCATTTCAAAAATATATTGATACCCATTTTGTAATGCCCAACGAAAACCATGTATATAAGCGGTACCCAATCCGGATTTCCCCTTTCGTTCTTCCATAAAAAGTTGACCAGGGTATTTTGCAAAAAGAGCGCGAACGATAGCAGCCGTACCGTCAGGTGAACCATCATCAATTACCAGCACATGAAGTTGCTGTTGCAAACCCATAACAGTATCGATGATTGCTTCGATATTATCTTTTTCATTATAAGTTGGTATAATAACTACTTTTTCCAAGGCTTTATATATTCTTTTGACGAAATTACAATTACAATCGTATATAATTAGCTATAAATCAATTCAAATACCCATTTAGTGATTTTTTAACAAGGTGCGATTTAGAATCTCTGTCAATTTTTGCTTTGTATGCAAAGGAAAATCACCCCGCATCATCCAATCATAATATTGAGGTTCTGCTTTTAATACATCAACAACCGGGCGGGATTTATGTTTACCGAAATTGAACACTTCAACCCCTTTTTCATTAAACAGAAAACGGCGTGCATAATCAACGATTTTTTCTTCACCGATGGATCCAAGGATGCTATCTACAGAATTTCCCAAATGCGGATACCTGTCTAATTGTGATAAAAATACGTCAATGGTGGCATTAACATCCGCTTCAGCACTATGCGCAGCTACCAACTCTTTTTCGCAATAATATTTATAGGCAGCGGTTAAAGTACGCGGCTCCATGGTATAAAAAATATGTTGCACATCAATCATTCTTCTGGTACTTAAATCTACCTCCATACCGGCGCGTAAAAATTCTTCCATCAACATAGGTATGTCAAAACGGTTGCTGTTATAGCCACCCATATCACAATTTTCAATGAACATTTTTAATTCGTTACCTGCCTGTTTAAATGTTGGCGCATCTTTTACCATTTCATCTGTAATACCATGTATGGCGGTAACTACTGCCGGGATTGGCATTTGAGGATTGATCAATTTTCTTTTTACCTGCCTGCTTCCATCCGGTAATATTTTAATAATGGCAATTTCTACAATTCTGTCTGTAGAAAGATTTACTCCTGTTGTTTCTAAATCGATAAAGGCAATTGGACGAATTAATTGTAAAGACATTTGTAAAGTTTGGTGGTTTTAAAGTTTCTTTATTCTAAAATAAGCTATTTTATTCGCTTGTCACATTAATAAATCAATATATTATCAATATTTAAATATTAAAGGCAAGTTAAGGTTTTAATATAAAAAAGACAGGGTAAATCTTAATAAACCAAGTTTTGTATCTTTACACTCTGATTAACCTAATAACCACAAATTAAATGAAAAAAATAATCCTTGCAGCCACATTTGCTATTACCATTTTTGTTTGTCTAAGCTCTTGCGGTGCAAGCAGACGTACAGGTTGCCCTATGACCGAAAAAATAATTCACTAACTAATAGTTTTCCTTTTATGAATTGGATTGAAATTACCGATGAAGCACAATTAAGTGATGTTAAAAACTTATCTGCAGAAAAGCCCCAGCTTATTTTTAAACACAGCACACGTTGTCCTGTTAGCACAATGGCTAAAACACGCTTAGAGCGTGGCACTACTCCTCCAAATATTGACTTTTATTACCTTGATCTTATTAAACACCGGAATATTTCTCAAAAAGTGGCAGAAACCTTCGATGTAAGTCACGAATCGCCGCAAGTTTTGTTGATTAAAAACGGCGCTTGCATATATGATGAAAGTCATTCAGGTATTACTATGGACGAAATTGTAGAGCAAACCAACCTAGCATAAATTAAATACTTGCATAATATATATATTATATATAATTTTTATACTATGCAAGTTTAACGAATACTATTTTGAGAAAGTTTTAGCATATCCCAAAAAAATATTTTGGGATATATTTTTTTGGGAATATTTATAGTTCAGTCAGGAGCCTATTTTTTCAACTTCTATTTTCCCCGGCAAAAGGCAACTATTTTATCTTTAAATACTTAATAGAAATTGCTTTAGCATTGTTGTTTCGGCAGTCATTTTTGTAGCTTGTTTTTGTAAATTCAATTGCGCCTTAACTGAATCGGGTATTGGTACAGGAGCGCCAATTATTGGTTCAACAACATCAAAGAATTTTACGGGGTGCGCAGTTTCCAAAATCATACCTTTTTGATGCGGATGGTTTTGTAGATAGTCCATAAGCGCCTTATAACCCACTGCTCCATGCGGATCTAATAAATATTTTTTTTCTTTAAATACATTTTGAAGGGTTTCTTTGGTATCCGCATCAGAAATACTGCAACTGCTAACTACATTTTTAAGATTGGCAAAATGGTGTTGAAAAATTTCGAGTATACGAATGAAATTGCTTGGGTTACCAACATCCATTGCATTTGATATGGTTGCTACTGCTTTTTTAGGTTCATATTTTTCTGTTTGCATAAAGGATGGCACAATATCGTTGGCATTACAGGCCGCAATAAAATGCTTAACGGGTAAGCCCGAAACATGGGCTAAAATACCCGCACAAATATTGCCAAAATTACCACTGGGTACCGCAATTACAGGCGGACTATTTTTTTGTGCCCATTGTTTATAGGCAAAGAAATAATAAAATTGCTGCGGTAACCAACGTGCTACATTGATTGAATTGGCAGAGGTTAAAAATAATGTTTTATTTAATGCTTCGTCTGTGAAAACTTCCTTAACCATTTGCTGACAATCATCAAAGGTACCTTCAACTTCAATGGCATGTATATTTTTACCAAGGGTGGTTAGTTGCTTTTCCTGCACCGTGCTTACTTTTCCTGATGGATATAATATTACTACTTCAATACCGTCGACATCATAAAAACCATTTGCCACAGCTCCACCTGTATCTCCGGATGTAGCCACTAAAACGGTTACTTTTCTACCCATATCTTTTACAAAATAACCAAGACAACGACTCATAAACCTTGCACCGATATCTTTAAATGCAAGGGTTGGTCCATGGTATAATTCCAGCGAAAAAATATCAGAGGATACCTGTACCAATGGAATTTCAAAATCAATTGTTTCTGCTACAATTCCACGAAGTACAGCTTCAGGTATACAATCGCCAACATAGGGTTTTATAACCTGATAGGCAATTTCCTCATTAGAAAGGTTGTTAATATTTTCTATTAATCCACGGGGTAAGTCAGGAATATTTTCAGGAAAATATAAACCCTTATCCGGCGCCTGGCCGTTAATGGCAGCCTGTTTAAAATCTACTTTTGGAGCATTGTTATTGGTACTTCTGTATAACATGAGTTAGGTATAATTAGGTGTTGGTATTGTATAACTTTTAAAAAATATTACAGCATATTAAATGCAGTACTATTCAATAATTTTAACGCCTGTTTTATTAATGGTGGTTACATAAGTATGGTAAGCCAATCCAATATTGTCGTAAATTTCCTTCATCACATTTTCTACTGCAAGCGCAGTTGCTTCATCTTTGCTTAACATAAATACAGATGGTCCGGATCCTGAAATACCACCACCCAATGCCCCTGCTTCTTTACATTTGGATTTTACTTTATCAAAGCCAGGAATTAAAATACTTCTCACCGGTTCAATAATTACATCTTCAAGCGAGCGACCAATTAAAGCCAGGTCATTTTGCATAAAACCTGCAACCAATCCCGCGATATTACCCCATTGTTTTATGGCATCTTTCAACAATACCTCCTTGCGTAATATTTGTCTGGCATCGGCAGTACGCACTTCAATTTGAGGATGAACGATTGTCACAAAAAGATCAGGAGATGAAATGGCAATAATATCGAGCGGATGAATACTTCTTATCAAAGTAACGCCACCGTAAATACAAGGCGATATATTATCGGCATGCTTTACTCCGCTGGCAACCTTTTCGCCAAACATGGCGAACCTTACCAGATCTGCTTTAGCAAATAAATTACCTAATAAATGATTGGCTCCAACTACAGCACCGGCAGCACTTGCAGCGCTTGAACCTATGCCACTCCCGGGTTTTATTTTTTTATGAATGGTAACTTCAAAGCCTATATTCTCCGGAAGCTCCATCAACATTTCCACCAGCGGGGCACCTGCCGTATTTAATGCCGGGTCCAACGGCAAAGGATAACCATCAGCACTTACAATTACAATTTTCCGTTCCTCCAGCAACCGTACTTCCATAAGGTCATTGGGTTCATTTAAACACAAACCCAAAACATCAAAACCACATACCAAATTGGCAACAGTTGCCGGCGCAAGTACTTTTACAATTGTACCGGCTGCAGCAAAGGAGTGGACACTTATATTATTTATAGACATTTGGTTTACTAGTTGTTGATATAAAATTTAATCTATGCTTATTTAAGCGCTGAGAGGCTAACAAATATTATACGCTGGATGCTTTAATGATATCGCCAAAAACACCCGAAGCCGTTACGTCGGCACCGGCACCTGCACCCTTTATTACAAGCGGTTGTTCAACATACCGATCGGTATAAAATAATACAATATTATCTTTTCCGTATAAATGAAATAGATCGTGATCGGCTCCGATATGCTGCAGACCAACGGAAGCTTTTCCGTTAATAAATTCTGCTACAAATTTTAATTTATTAACCCCGGCATCCAAAAACAATTGTTTAAAATGCGCTTCCTTTGCTTCCATCGATTTATAAAAATCTTCTACAGACCCTACCATACATTCGGGTGGCATAAAACTATTGTTACTGATGTCTTCCATTTCAATAATATTTCCTGCTTCTCTTGCCAGGATCATTATTTTACGCATCACATCTTTACCGCTTAAATCGAGGCGGGGATCCGGCTCGGTAAAGCCTTCGGCCTGAGCCTGCTTAACAATGGTGGCAAAACTTTTATTACCATCGTAATTATTAAAAACAAAATTTAAGGTGCCGCTTAAAACGGCTTGTATACGGTGTACTTCATCACCACCACGCAGCAAATCATTTAGGGTACCTATTATTGGTAAACTTGCGCCTACATTGGTTTCAAAAAGAAACTGCGCGTTAAATTCTCTTGCTGAATTCTTTAATCTTTTATAGTACCCGTAACTGGATGAACAGGCAATTTTATTACAGGCTACCACCGAAATACTTTTCTGTAAAAGTGCTTCGTAACAAGTTGCTACCATTTCGTTGGCCGTAACATCGGCAAAAACAGCATTGCGTAAATTTTTAGATTGAATCCTTTCAATAAACAATTTCATGTCCATTTGCTCGCCTTCGGTAACCAATATTTCTTTCCATTCTTTTAAATTGACACCTTCTTCTTTAAACAACATTTTTTTGCTGTTCCCCAGGCCTACCACATTTATTTTTAATTGCAGGTTTTGCAATAAATATTCCTGCTGCTGTACTATTTGCGCAATTAATTTGCTGCCCACATTCCCTACACCGGCAATAAATAAATTGATCTCTTTATAGACTGTTTCAAAAAATTCTTCATGCAATACATTGATGGCTTTTTTTACATCATGGGTAGAAACAACAGCCGAAATATTTCTTTCAGAAGAGCCCTGGGCAATCGCCCTGACATTAACACCATTTCTCCCTAAATTACCAAACATTTTACCGCTTATTCCGGGATGGCTTTTCATATTATCACCCACAAGTGCAACAATGGCCAAATCTTTTTCCACCGTTATCGGATCAACCTTTTTAGTGGCTATTTCATAAGCAAATTCTTCGTCAATTACTTGTTGGGCAGCGGCGGCATTCCCAGCATCGATACCCACACAAATAGAATGTTCAGACGAGCTTTGGGTGATCAGAATCACGTTTATCTTTCTTAAGGCCAATGCCTCAAATAATCTTTTTGAAAAACCCGGTATACCTACCATACCGCTACCTTCCAGACTTAACAACGCAATGCTGTTGATGCTGGAAATACCACGGATACTATTGCCGGTAGTATTGGATTCCTGAAAAATTACCGTACCATTATCCAGAGGCGCAAATGTATTTTTTATCCATGTTGGAATACCCTTACTGCGCACCGGCTGAATGGTGGGTGGGTAAATTACTTTAGCACCAAAATGGGATAATTCCATAGCTTCCTGGTAACTAATTTCAGTTATAATTCTTACATTATTTACCAACCTCGGGTCGGCCGTCATCATACCTGAAACATCCGTCCAAATTTCCAGCACCTTAGCATCCACAGCAGCGGCAACAATGGCTGCTGTATAGTCTGACCCTCCCCTGCCCAGCGTTGTAGCCGTGCCGTTAGTGTCAGTAGCTATAAAACCCGGCAACATAAACAAAGAACTTTTTGAGGCTTCAAAATAAGCAGTAAGGTTTTTATCTGTCTGTGCAAAATCAACAGCAGCACCACCAAAATTTGAATTGGTTTTTATCAGCTTACCGGTATCTACCCATTCACAGTTTATGCCATCCGTATTTAATTTAGCAGCAATTATTTTAGAAGATAGCAGTTCGCCATAGCCTACGATCCTATCTTTTGTACGTTCCGATAATTCTTTCAATAAAAATATCCCCTTGCAGATATCTTCAATTTCGTTGCACAATGTTTTAACAAGACTTAAAACGGCACTTTGCTGCGTTATAACAATTAAATCTTTTACGGTATTTAAGTGCCTTAATTCGGCCTCCTGTAACTTTTCTTTATAGGCCTCATTTCCCTGCGCAGCCAATTCGCTGCATTGTAATAAAATGTCTGTAATACCACCTAAAGCAGATACAACAACTATTGTTTTATCTTTTGTTGATTTATCTTTTAGGATGGCGATGACGCTATTAATATTTACGGCGTTGGCTACGGAACTTCCTCCAAATTTTAAAACCTGCATTTCTTATAATTATTGATGATGTAAAAATTTATGCCGCTGAACGGATGTAAAAAACAGCGATATGCCCAAAGATAGTATGAAAGTTTGCAACCCTTAACGGGTTGAACCAGTTGTAAAAATAGTGGTACCGATAGCGGTTATTGCTATAGCTATTTGAGGAGGGCCGATATGTAATTTCACTTTTACCACTTTTGTATGCTGCTAAATTAAGAAAAGAATTAGAAAACAGGATAAACTATTTGAAAGTTTTTAAGTATTTTCATGCTTTCCGAATATTGCTGCCAGCATTATCTCATTTTATTAAATATTATTGAATATGGATCACCTTTCATCAACAGGTTTGCAGCATTTTAAAAATTTGGTAGGTATTAAATTCCAATTATACAATAGTCTATTTACCTCGCTGCCTTTTCATAGAATTGAGAAGACAGGTATTCTTTTATCACTTTTACAAAACAATTGCGAAGAAGGGTATCGTAAAAAATTAAGTCCGGTTGAAATTATTGATGATTTTTTTGCCAAACAAACTACCTATACCAAACCACAGGAAAGACTCGATTTACTTTTCCGTTTTATACAGTATATTGAAAGACAGGTAGTGCTGTTTGATGCTTTGGAAGATGCCGCATTTAAGGATGTAAATGATATGGGTGGCGTAGGTACTTTAAAACATTTAGAAAGCGAGGTATTACAAAGCAATAAGGAAGAAGAACTGGCGCTTAAATTAAAATCTTTCGCGGTAAGATTGGTTTTAACCGCACATCCTACACAGTTTTACCCGGGTTCGGTTTTAGGGATCATCAACGATTTATCAAAGGCACTTTCGGCAAACAATGCGGCACAGATAAATATGTATTTGCAACAATTGGGTAAAACGCCCTTTTTTAAAAAGCAAAAACCTTCGCCATTAGATGAGGCCATTAATTTGGTATGGTATCTTGAAAATGTTTTTTATGCAGCGGCAGGCCGGATAATGAGTTTTTTAACCAGCCAGTTTCCCAATGCAATAGATGCAAATCATCCTATAATTGCTATGGGATTTTGGCCGGGAGGCGATAGGGATGGCAATCCATTTGTAAATGCAGGCATCACTTTAAAAGTTGCGGATGCCTTAAGAGGAAGTATTATAAAATGTTATTACCTGGAAATAAGAAGGGTTAAACGCCGCTTAACTTTTGAAGGCGTGGATACCATTTTAGGCAATCTTGAAATTGAGATGTACAACAACATATTTATTCCGGGTAAGCGAACGGCCATCAACAAAAGACATATTTTGGCTGAGTTAAATAAAATAAAGGAAATATTAATTTACAAACACAACGGCTTGTTCTTATACCTTATTGATAATTTTATTAATAAAGTAAATGTATTCGGATTGCATTTTGCAGCCCTTGATATCCGGCAGGAAAGTGTGGTGCACGAAACAGTACTGGAGGCTATTTCAAAAAAATCAGGTTATTTACCGGCAGTTTATTCCACCCTTTCAACTGAAGAAAAAATAAAGGTACTTACCAATATTCAGGTGCCATTAAAAGCCGAAGAACTTTTTGAGGAACCTTTAATTGCGGATACAATTGCCACCATAAAGGCCATGAAAACTATACAGGATTTTAATGGAGAGGCAGGTTGTAACCGATATATTATTAGCCAGTGTACAAGCGCCTTGCATGTATTGGAAGTGTATGGATTGTTTTTATTGTGCGGATGGAAAAAAGAGGACTTAACAATGGATATTGTACCGCTGTTTGAAACGGTGGAAGACCTTCAAAAGGCGGGCGAAACAATGGAACAATTGTACAGCAATGAAATTTACAATGCACATCTTTTAAAACGGCATAAATGCCAAACCATCATGCTGGGCTTTAGTGACGGAACCAAGGATGGTGGCTACCTGATGGCCAATTGGGGTATTTACAAAGCCAAAGAAAACCTCACGACCATTTCAAAAAAATATGAAGTTGTCGTCTTGTTTTTTGATGGCCGTGGTGGACCTCCCTCCCGCGGTGGTGGTAAAACACATAAGTTTTATGCTTCTATGGGCAGCAATATTTCTAATAAAGAAATTCAACTTACGGTACAGGGACAAACAGTTAGCTCCAGTTTTGGAACGGTAGATAGCGCTCAATTTAATATTGAACAATTGTTACATGCGGGCATAACAAATGAGCTGTTTAATAACCGCCATGTTACGTTACAAAAAGAAGAAGAATCTTTATTGAATCAATTGGCAGAAGAGAGTTTTAAAAAGTATACGGCCTTAAAAAACCATCCGCGGTTTACAGATTATTTGTCGCAGGTTAGTCCGCTGAAATTTTACAGCGAAACCAATATCGGCAGCCGCCCGGCCAAGCGTTCGGGAGCTAATAAATTGTCTTTGAAAGATTTAAGAGCCATACCTTATGTGGGGGCATGGGCACAGTTAAAACAAAATGTTACCGGTTATTTTGGAGTAGGTGCTGCTTTGCAGGAATTGGACCGGCAGGGTAAATTTCCACAGTTAAAAGTTTTGTATCACAATTCTTTATTTTTTAAGACTTTATTGGACAATTGTGAAATGTCGATGAAGAAAAGTTTTTTTCCACTTACCGAATTTTTATCGAAGGATGAAAAGTATGCGGAGATATGGAATACTATTTACGAAGAATTTAATTTATCGCTGAAATATGTGTTACAATTATCAGGCAAAAATGAATTGATGAGTGATTATCCGGTAGACCAGTTATCAATAGCTATGCGGGAAAGAATTGTAATGCCATTGCTGACCATACAGCAATTTGCCATAATAAATATTAGAGAAATGGAGGATAATTTGATTAATTCGCCCTTAAAGCCAACGTATGAAAAGTTGGTGATGCGCTCTTCTTTTGGAATAATAAATGCAGGAAGAAATTCTGCCTAAATTAGGATGGGGTAAATAATATTTAAAGACCTGTCATTTAATGTGACTGGTCTTTATTTATGACCACAAGATTTAAATGAAAATTCCTTTTAAAAATTAAGGGTAAAAAAAAAGAGATGCTAAAAAGCATCTCTTAAAGTTCAAATCTATTTAACAAATTAGTTTTTTGTAGTTGCTGCCTTGTGTGCTCCTTTGATGGCTGGAAATACTAATGCTGCGATTAATAAAACTGCGAAAATTGCTTCTTTCATAATTATAATTTTTTTTAAGTAAATGAAATGTTACAATTTTCAAGCCAATGGAAATACAATAAGATTTTGAGCCAACCATATACATATTATAATTTTTTATAATTTTAATTCTAATTTAAATACTGTCTTTATTTTAATTTGGAGAGGTTTTAAAAAATGTAATTGTCAAAAAGGTAAAATATTTTTAAAAAATTAATTGGAATTATCTCAATTTAAGGTTAATAATATTTCTTTTTATACATTGTATTTTTTTTAAATATATGCATAATTGTCATTAAAAATTCTGCCAAAACTAAAGTCATTTTGTCAAATTTTAAATTTACTGACATATAGGCGGTATTTAATCCGTTTATTGCGCTTTAACTAAGGTTAAGCAGGTTAAAAGCATGCCAACCTACTATTTGATTTGGTTAAGGAGGTAACAAATAGTTAGTCTGCATGAGACAGGTAGAGTTTTGGTACCTGCATTTGTTACAAATAGGTAGCCCCCCATGAGGCAGGGAGGGTTTTGATACCTGCAGATGTTACAAATAGGTAGCCCCCATGGGGCAGGGAGGGTTTTGGTAGCTGCATTTGTTACAAACAGGTAGCCCCCCGATGAGGCAGGGAGGGTTTTGGTAGCTGCATTTGTTACAAATAGGTAGCCCCCATGGGGCAGGGAGATTTTTGGTAGCTACACTTGTTACAAATAGGTAGCCTCGATGAGGCAGGGAGGGTTTTGATACCTGCTTTTTTTACAAATAGGTAGCCCCCATGGGGCAGGCAGGGTTTTGGTACCTGCAGATGTTACAAACAGGTAGCCCCCATGGGGCATATTGGCAAGATTTTATTACCTAATGTTTGCCTGTGGTCTGACTTGTAGAGTTTGTTACAAACAGGTAGACCCGATGGGGCATATTGGCGAGATTTTATTAACTATAATTTACCTATGGCCTGGCTTGCATAGTTTGTTACAAATTGGTAGCCCCGATGGATCTTACTAGTTTTTGTTATACTGCATTAGCTTGTCGGACAGCTTAGAGCTAATTAAAAAGAGATTTCTCAACACATGGGGAGCTAATTTGGAAGTAAGGAATCATTGTTGCGGAAAGATTTAAAATCAAAAAAGCCACCCTAATTAAGGTGGCATTTTTGATTATTTATTTATCGAAATACAGGCATAAAATTAAAAAATCTGATCCATGTTTCCCTCCTTTTTATATTAGCTAAAGGATTGTTCCAATGCCACTTCTTTAACTTCCTGCCTTTTATTCCATATACTTTTACCTTTTAAATTGGTAATAAATATTTTAATAAACAACATCATCAATAACCATATTAATCCGCCTACAAAAAGCGTAAGCAAAAAAATTGTTTTATTTAAAGAATTATTCATGAGTTGCATAAAAATTATTTATTCTCCTTCGATAGGGTAAGCACTTGTACCGTGTTCAAATACATCTAAACCACCAGGACCAGTTTCAGCTTCAGCTTCAACCCTTAATCTCCAAGGAGCAGGTAATTTATTTACCAGCCACATTAAGACCAGCGAGACTGCAAAAGTAGCAATGGTAATGGTTAAACTACCTACCACCTGGGCTTTCAAAACGCTGGCACCTCCACCATAAAATAAACCTGATACAGGAGCAGTATTATCAGCACCCATCGGTCCCGTTGCACCATATTTACCGGCAGCAAAAAAGCCTAAAGAAATGGTACCCCAAATACCGGCGAAACCATGTACTGCAACAGCACCAATCGGGTCATCGATACGCAGGTGTTCTAATAAAATTATACCTAAATAAACTACAATACCGGCAATTAAACCTAAAATTATTGCACCAAAAGGAGTAACCCAATAACAAGGACAAGTGATGGCAACCAATCCGCCTAAAAGACCGTTGATGGTATAACCAAGATCAAACTTTCCTTTTGTATCACCAAACCATAAGGCAAAATACATGGCAGAAATTCCGCCGGCACAAGCAGCTAAGGTAGTGTTGGCAGCAATGCGACCAATACCTTGCATATCAACAGCAGATAAAGTACTACCAGGATTAAAACCATACCAGCCAAACCATAATATAAATGCACCAACTGCAGCCAATGTAAGGTTATGCGGTGCAGGCATTCCGCCACCATCGCGTTTAAATACCCTGCCTAATCTTGGGCCAAGTACAATAGCACCAGCCAAAGAAACCATACCACCAATAGTATGAACCACGGTAGAGCCTGCAAAATCACGGAAACTTTGTCCGAGAGATGCAAAAAGATGACCCGGCGTTCCCATTAAAGCTAAGAAACCATCAGGTCCCCAGGCCCAATGACCAATAATTGGATAAATGAAACCGGTTACACCGATACTATATAATATATCACCTCTAAAGCTGGTACGACCAATCATTGCACCCGATGTAACGGTTGAAGTGGTGTCTGCAAAAGCAAATTGAAATACCCAATGAGCCAGTATTGGAATACCGGTTGCTTCATAGGTCTCCGGTGTATTTTGCAGGAAGAACCAATTGGTGATTGTTTTTCCATCAGCACTTAAACCACCCCATCCAATAAGGCCGTTACCATGCCCAAACATAAATGCATATCCTATTCCCCAGAATAATAGTCCGCAGATACAAGTATCAAAAATACATTCCATCAATACGTTTACTGTTTCTCTTTTACGGGCAAAACCAGCTTCAAGCATAACAAAACCCGGCTGCATACCGAAAACTAAAAAGGCTGCAACCATTGTCCAGATGGTGTTTGCGGTATTGTATAAAACTGTTTCATGAGGTGTATACACTTCCTGAGCAGAAGCTGCACTACCAAGTAATTGCGGTAAAAATTTCATGGCCGCAATTAGTACCAGCACACCTATAATTTTGCCGGCAAACATACTGATTGCAACGCGCAACTTTTCGCGGGTGGTAAGTCTAACCATTACAACAGGCCCTTTACTTCCACCAAATTGTTGCATCAAAAGCTTTGATATACTCATTTTATAAAGTTTTAGTTGGTTTAATTTTTTTTGAAATCAATTTAGAATTTGTACACTGCTGCAAGTAAGGCAGTAGCTGTTGAGCTGGAACCGGTACCATCATTTTTAATGTAAATTGGACTTTGAGCAGTTTCAATTCTTAATTCAGGAATAAGGGTAAAAGGACCCGCTTTAAAATTCAGGGATAAAGTATTGGCGAAAATATTTTTAGCACCAAAGGCAGTCGGAGAGACAAATTTGCTGTCGCTGATATATTCACTTCTTAGGGTAAGACCAACTACTGGTGTAGGATCAACATTAAGATACAAAGCAGCGCCATACCAGGTACCGCTTGGTGCAGTTGATAAATCAATTTGTGTGCGATTTTGCATGGTTGCATTAAAACCGATATTAAATTTACTGGTAATTGTTTGAGTGGCAACCAGATCAAACTGACTTAAACTTTTTAATCCCGGAACAAAGGCGGAACCAGCCATTGTTGCTGTTGGATTATTACCCGAAGTTGAACCGAAGTAACCGGCATAATTTAAATAGGCTTTAAACTTACCATCTTTTGAACCACCGCTAACCTGTGCAATTAATGTTTTGGTGGTAGAAGTAGAATTGGTTTGATCCATAAAATTTGCAACACCAATCATATATCCCATTTGACCGGCTGTAAAATCAAATTTTACGCCTGTGTGAGAAAATGGTCCGTTGGTAAACATATAGGACATACTGTAGTTTCTGTTCAATGGGGCATCCAATACTTCATATCCTACATGGGTGGCGAACTTACCGGCAGTAATTTTTACATTTTTAGATAAATTGTAAGTAAGGTATAATTGCTTTACAAATTTTAAAGAAGTGTTACTAGCTGTTTCATAATATGAAAATTCATCTGCCCTCGGACCAAATCCTAAATCTACGGTGGCGGTCACTTTTCCTGATAAGGCAGTTGCGTCAGCACGAAGACTGGCCATACCTAAAGCAAAACTATTTTGAGAATTGGTAAAGCTTGTCTTGTTATTACTTACTCCACCACTATTGTTAAAATTGTAACGGTAGTAACCATCTACTGAACCGGAAATTACTACTGCTTTTGTAGAATCTGTTTGGGCAAAAATGGATTGTAAAGAAATAAACACCGTAAATGCGGTTCCAAAGATTTTTCTAATCATGTTTTTTAGTTTTAGTTGTAATTTAAAAAAATGGGAAATTAGTTAGACAAATTTTAAAGTAAAAGAGAAAGGATTAAAATTTTAAAATCAAAAATATTGTATTAAATAATTTTATAATGTTTGTTTATTAATACAATAATACAGATAAATTCAATCCAAGAGGCAAAATAAAATATATATTTTTATTTATAATATGTATATATTCAATATATTTCTTCTTATTATTTTTATTTTTCTTTAAAAAAATTAAAAAAAATAGGCAACAAATGCTACTATTTATTGTTTGAGCAAAAAAAAACCACGATTTTTAGTCGTGGTTTAAAAAATACATATTATTTTAATTTCTAGATATTCTCCTTTTCTTCAAAAACGCCATTGGTTTTAACAAGTAAGGTACCTTGCGTATAGTTCTCGCCATGCTGAGATTCATCCAATCCTGCAGTTTCTTCATCTTCAGAAACCCGAAGCGGGTTAATAAAATTGATAAATTTAAAAATGATCCATCCTACAACAAAACTATAAGTTGCCACTATTATCATTCCTTTAAACTGGGTAAAGAAAAGATCACCACCAAAAAATAGACCCTGGTGATTACCGGTAGCATCTAACCCGACAGCACTATTAACAGCATGGGATGCAAATACACCCGTAAGCAACATACCTACCATACCACCAACACCATGGCAAGGAAAAACATCCAGAGTATCATCTACTTTAGATTTACTTCGAAGTGAAACTGCCAAATTAGAAATGATAGCAGCTATAAAACCAATAAATGCACTATGTGCAATGCCAACATAGCCTGAACCGGGGGTTATTGCAACCAGACCAACTACTGCACCAATACAAAATCCAAGTACAGAGGGTTTTTTACCCCGAACCACATCAAAAAACATCCAGGATAAACCAGCAGTAGCTGCAGCTATATTAGTAGTAGCAAATGCAGATACAGCAAGGGTATTGGCAGAAAGTGCCGAACCAGCATTAAAGCCAAACCAACCAAACCACAACAGTCCTGTGCCAATTAAAACATAGGGCACATTAGCAGGATGATTTTCAATATTATTTATATGGGATTTTCTTCTTTTTAAAACCAATGCACCGGCAAGGGCTGCACAACCGGCAGTTATATGAACCACAGTTCCGCCGGCAAAATCAATAACGCCCATTTTAGCAAGAAAGCCAGCAGGATGCCAGGCCCAATGGCAAACAGGGAAATATATAAATAAACAAAAGAGTACGATAAACAATACGTAGGAAGTAAACTTAACCCTTTCAGCAACAGCACCCACAACCAGGGCAGGGGTAATGATTGCAAACATCAGTTGAAATAAAGAGAATAAAGTTAATGGGATAGTTGGTGCACCTACCCAGGGGGCGCCGTTAACTACATTCTTATAAAACAGGTGCGACATCGGGTTCCCAATAACGCCACCTAAACTTGTACCAAAGCTCATACCATAACCAACAGTGAGCCATAGCACCGTAACAATTCCGGCAGCTACAAAACTCTTGATCATGGTACTTAAAACATTCTTACGATTTACCATGCCGCCATAAAAAAAAGCAAGTCCCGGTGTCATCAAAAAAACAAGCGCGGTTGCTACCAGCACCCAGGTAATATCACCCGTAACATACTTTGAGGTATCTGCAAAAACTTCCGCTGTAGGAAAGAACAAACTGCCAATCGCAACAATAGCGAGGGCAATAAAGGGAAGCGTTTCCCGGATTCCAATTTTTTTCATATATTCTGTTTAATTATAAAAGACAAGTATATCGTAATTATAAACACAATAATACAGCTAATTTGGTCAATAGGCAAATAAAATCAGATAATTTATTAATCATAATGCGTTAACCATAGATTAACTTTAAAATATTTAATATATTTTAAATTATAATATGTTTTTACTTAATAAAAAAGGGGCAAGATGTAAATTGAAAATGGTTGGGAAAAAGACCTAACCAGGTATCAAAATAGCAAAAATTTAGTTTTTGGGCGGGTAATAAGATTGCAGTAAAACCCGAATTTAAATTTGCCATTGGGAAAAGGATTAACATTACGATAAAATTGAATGGTAACGGACAAGGTCCTGCCAGAGAAATACACCTGCTAATAATTGCGTATCAAACCTGCGCAGCAGATATAGCAAATTGGTCCAGATTTATTGATTACAAAGGATTGCAATCTTCTTTGATTCACCGGATAGGTAACCGATATTTTTAATGAAGGGAAATAGAGCGATAAGGATTACTATAATATGACCTTTTAATTATTAAAATCATCAACAAGCCAATGATAACATTGCCTGTAACCTATAGGTCAGCGAATGTTATCATTGAAGATAGGAGAGAAAGTTTAGGTTAAACTAATTAGCGTACCAAGTGCCCGCTCCATCACTAATTAAGCGTATAGTAGTCCCATATATAATATTAGTCGTATAATTACCTGGATAAAATTGGGCCCCATTTTGGTCAATGCCTATAAAAATGTTATCCGATCCAGTTGTATATATATACAATCCTCTTCCGTTAATAGTTATATCTTTTACTATAATTTCCTGTCCAAAAATATTAGCCGATGGTAAATTATAGCCAAGACGATCATTTTCTGGTAAAAAAAATAGGCCTCCACTTGCTAAATTATTTTGAGACATTGTTCCCGCAGTATAATTTGCGCTTGGAGAACTGAAATTACCCGTACCATTTAAATAAACAGTAGCAGCACCTGAACCATTACCCAGGCGGTTTGCAGGAATAATACCAGTACTAGCTGAATTAAGAGCGTTTACAATTGCATTACCTGCGGTAGCATTATTGGCTATATTTTGTATATCAGTCAACGCTGCACCGCTTATAGCCGGCAAAGAAGCAATAGATAAACTTCCGGTATTATCAATCGTTGCATTACCGCTCATGCTAACAGGTGTTGTGGGTGGTGCGCCTGCACTTCCAGTAAGGTAAAGTTGGCCTGCAGCAGTACCAGGTGAATAGCTGCCATTAGCTCCGGTATTTCCAGTATTACCTGTAGGGCCTGTTGCACCAATATTTCCTGTAGTACCAGTAGCTCCGGTTGCACCGGTTATTCCCTGTACACCGGATAGGCCGATTGGTCCATCATTTCCATTTAAACCATTTGCGCCGGGGTTTCCCATAGCACCAGTTAATCCCTGAGGTCCGGTTGAACCTGTAATCCCAGTAGTTCCCGTTGCTCCGGTAAATCCCTGAGTTCCGGTTGCACCGGTTACTCCATCATTTCCATTTAAACCAGTTGCGCCGGTGTTTCCCATAGCACCGGTTAATCCCTGAGGTCCGGTTGAACCTGTAATCCCAGTAGCTCCCGTTGCTCCGGTAAATCCCTGAGCTCCTGATGGACCGGTTACTCCATCATTTCCATTTAAACCATTGGCACCCGTGATTCCCATAGAACCCGTTATTCCCTGAGCTCCTGATGGACCGGTTAATCCATCCTTTCCATTTAAACCAGTTGCGCCTGTATTTTCCATAGCACCGGTTAATCCCTGAGGTCCGGTTGAACCTGTAACCCCAATAGGTCCCGTTGCACCGTTTGTTCCATTATAACCATTTGTTCCTGAAGTACCGGTTAAACCTGTTGCACCTGTGGTACCAGTTACACCGGCTGCGCCTGTCGCTCCGGTTGAACCTGTTAATCCGGTTGTGCCAGTTGCTCCTGTAAGTCCTGTTATGCCCTGCGGCCCCGTACTACCAATCGAGCCATTTAAACCGTTACTACCTGTAGCACCAGTTGCACCTGTAGCACCAGTTGATCCTGTTAAACCAGCTGTACCCTGCAATATCCATTTTATACCATCATTTAAATAAATACCGGGTATAACAGCAGTTGTACCCGTACCGGCAGTTGCTATATTATAAATTTCCATTCCTGCAACCATGGCTAATAATGGAAAGGAAGAAGTAGTTGATTTAAGTGCAATGGAGGGCAGCAAAAGACCTTTGTTAGCACCAGCAGCATTACTCAAATCTAAAACAGCATCCATATTTGGTTTACCTACAGGCAATCCAATTTTTACCTGTGCCGATAAAGCAGCCGTTAAAAAAATACTTACCAATGTGGCAAACACCATCTTTTTAAAACCGTTCAATTTATTCATATTTATGTTTTATTAACCTTTCAGTACTATTTAAGTATATATTTTATATAGATTATTAAAATGAAAAGTCTGCTTCTTATTTGTTTCAGCAGAAAGTATTCTTATAATTATTGTCTAAATAAGGTTGAAGTAGTAGTATTGCCGTCCGGTTCCTGAACTTTTATAATATATGCCCCACTGGTAAATTTGCTCATATTGATCCGCATTGTTGATGCCACCGCGGTATAACTTCCTACCTTTTGGCCATTTTCTGCATAAATCACAATATTGCTGCCGCTTATTAAACCCTGAATATTCAACGCTTCGTGCAAAGGATTTGGCCAAAAATGTACGGGAACTTTAGCACTGCAACCATTTAAGCCATTTACCGCCACAATTTTGCTGTAACTAATAGTATTGTTGACATCTACCGTTTTTAACCTGAAATAATTGGATCCGCTTTTAAGTGATGGGTAAGTATAACTATAACCCAATGCGGTTGTAATATATCTACCGGCTTCAGTAGCATTATACTTTGTTTGAACCCTTGGCGCGGCTACAAAATTTATTCCGTCACTACTATATCCTACTTCATAATAATTAATACCAATTTCAGTTTCAGGCAGCCATGAAAGAGTGGCTGTACAACCACTGGCCAAAACTGAAACCCTTGCCTGGCTTGCAGGTACAGCACGGGAAGCTGTAGAAAAATATATTTGTGTTGCAGACAAAGCACTTAAGTATACAGCCGCGGCAGTATAATTATTACCTGAAGTAAAACTGCTGTTGTGGCTCAGCAGGCTATATTTGGTATTTGCCGTTGACGTTCCGCCTGAACTGGTATTATTACTGGTAAGGAGGTAGTTAAAAGATTTTTTATTGGGTATCAGAGGAGAACTAAATACATAATTGCCCGATGAAATTCCATTCGGCATGTCTATATAACCACTGTATTCAATTGGTGTTATTCCCGGATAATCAGTAAGGGCTTTATTTTCTGTAGCACCACTACCATCAAAATAAGCAGCTGTTAATGTACTACCACCGGGCACCGTTACCGGCAAGGCATTATTTGCTGTACCTACCGGCAAGACAAATGATCCCGCTTTGTTAGCAGTGCCTGCATAACCATCTATTATAAAACCGGTTGAACCTGCTACAAATGCAGCATTGGTATAGCTTCCGGAATCAATAAAATTTACAGACTCTGTTCGACCTAAACTATTAGGACTATTGCCGTTTCCTTTATCTACGCTGATGATATTACCGCTAAAATCCCATTTACCGCCAGTGCCTACTGTAATATTTCCATTTGATGTAACTCCATTTATATTAACAGTTGCAATATTTGTTAATGGACTATTAATATATCCGTAAACGCCCACCGGCGTGGCTATATATACCTGACCATAGCCAATAAAGCACATTATTAATGCAAAAAACAGCGTAAAAATTTTATGCTTCATTTACTTTTTGGTTTGAGGTATGCAAAATTTAATATCAACTTTGTTTTTTGAGAAAAAATATTTAAAGTATATAGATAAATCTTTGTTTTAGTCCTATGATAAATTTATAATAAATTGATTTACAATGATTTAACAATTCAAATATAGTGTTATTTAAATAATGACAAATATTTTAAATATTATATTTTAAATAAATAAATTGGTTGACTGGTTTGAAGACTTAATAGAATCTCCCTTTTCAGAAAAATAGGTATAAATTTTACTGTGTGCAGCGGTTTCATATAATATACAAAACAGCTACCGTTTAGAAGCCTTTTGTGTTGGGCTGGGCGGATTATGTATTATTATCATGTAGTTGCAATCGCTTTTTTGGGAAGAAATAAATTAAACATCTTTTTAAAGATTTATTACAAAAGCCACCCATGCAGATTAGGCAAAGATTAGTACAAGTTAATCGGGAGAGAAAAGGAAATCATACTGTATTTAATCTATCAGCCTGCGTTAATACTGCATTCATAAAGCGTCCTGACACTGTGTTTCCCCTATTTTAATAAAACGCAAAAGGCTTCCTACCATGTAGAAAGCCTTTTGATTTTATTTAACGATTTTACTTAAACCAGATAACGCGCAATCACATTACCATCGGCAGTTTCCAACAAAGAATTACCAACCAAAAACTCATCCACTTTTTCGGCACAATCCCGTCCTTCTTTGATGGCCCAAACAACCAATGATTGTCCGCGGCGCATATCACCGGCTGTAAATATTTTGCTGATATTTGACTGATAATTTTTTTCGCTTGCCCTTACATTACCTCTTTCATCCAACTCTAACTCTAATTCTTTAATTAAACCTTCGTGTTGCGGATGTACAAAACCCATTGCAAGCAGTGCTAATTCGCAAGGCAGTTTTCTTTCGCTACCTTTTATTTCTACAAAACTGGGTGGTTTATTGTGTTCGCTTTTCCATTCAAGATCTACTAAAATCAATGCTTTTAAATTTCCGTTTTCATCACCGATAAATTCTTTTGTTGCAACTGCCCACCTTCTTTCGCAACCCTCTTCGTGAGAAGAGGTGGTTTTTAATAACATGGGATAAGTTGGCCAGGGCATTACCGTGCTTCGCGAAGCAGGAGGTTTGGGCAATAACTCAAATTGAGTAACCGAACTTGCTTTATGCCTGTTTGAGGTACCTACGCAATCGCTACCCGTATCGCCACCGCCTATTACCACTACATTTTTACCGGTGGCAAATATATCGGTGTCAGTTACCGTTTTGTCTGCAACCCGTTTATTTTGTTGTTTTAAAAATTCCATGGCGTAATGAACGCCCTTCAATTCTCTGCCCGGGATAGGTAAATTTCTTGGAACGGTAGATCCCCCTGCTAAAACAATTGCCTGATATTCTCTTAAAAGATCGCTGATACTGATATCTTTACCCACATTGGCGTTGCATTTAAAAATAACACCTTCCTCTGCCATCAATTTTATCCTTCTGTCGATCACCCATTTCTCTAATTTAAAATCAGGAATACCATAGCGCAATAAGCCGCCTGGTGCATCATCCCTTTCAAAAACAGTTACCGTATGGCCTGCTAAATTTAATTGGGCAGCAGCAGCCATACCCGCCGGACCGCTGCCTACAATGGCAACTTTTTTTCCGGTGCGCACAATGTTTTTTTGTGGCTGAACAAATCCTTTATCAAAAGCAATTTCAATGATATGCTTTTCAATTTCTTCAATAGCTATCGCAGGTTGATTGATACCTAACACACAAGCTGTTTCGCAGGGAGCCGGACAAATTCTACCCGTAAACTCCGGAAAGTTATTGGTGGAGGATAATATTTCGTAGGCCTCTTTCCAGCTTTTGCGGTAAACCGCATCATTAAATTCCGGTATCACATTGCCCAGTGGACAACCATTGTGACAAAAAGGAACCCCGCAATCCATGCATCTTGCAGATTGCTGGTTTAATTTTTCATCCGGAAACCTTTCCACAAATTCTTTATAATCCTTTACGCGCTCCTCTTTGGCACGTTTAGCAGGAAGCTCCCTTGTAAACTCTAAAAAACCAGTCGGTTTGCCCATGTTAATATATTTTCTTAATTAGCTTATTCAGTTGATTGTAAACTTATAACTGATCTTTATAAAATACCTCATTCCATAACAGCATCATACTTCCCACTACCATATTCGGGATACATTTTTACAGTACCCTATTATTATTTTATTCTTTACGTAACTACCATTATTCAGCTGCAGATAAAATAAATTAGCAGGATAAACAATTTATAAATTGGCATAAAAACTATTCTGCTATTATAAAAAACTGGCTAAATTTTAATGGCAGCAACACTGATTTTAGCCAATGCCTTTTTATAATCTTTCGGAAATACTTTTACGAAATTCTTTAATTGGTTTTCAAAATCATCCAATACAAATTTTGCCACACTACTTTTAGTATACTTTAAATGATTATTTATCAGTTTAAAAAGCTCATGCTTATCATCAGTACCAACCATATCAAGGTCTACCATTTCCTTATTGCAATTGCTTTCAAAACTTCCTTTAACATCATATACATAAGCGATTCCTCCGCTCATTCCTGCAGCGAAATTTCGTCCGGTATCTCCTAAAATAACCACCCTGCCGCCTGTCATATATTCACATCCGTGATCGCCAACACCTTCTACCACTGCGGTTGCACCCGAATTACGTACCGCAAATCTTTCACCGGCCTTTCCCCTGATATAGGCCTGTCCATCTGTAGCACCATAAAAAGCTACATTACCAATGATGATATTATCTTCCGGAACAAAACTTGCGCGATGAGAAGGATATATAATTAATTTAGCTCCACTTAAACCTTTTCCAAAATAATCATTGGCATCACCTTCCAACTCCATGGTTACACCCCTGGTATTGAAGGCACCAAAACTTTGTCCTGCTGTACCCGTAAATTTAAAGTGAATGGTATCATCCGGCAAACCTGCAGCTTTATATATTTTAGAAATTTCATTTGATAAAATAGTGCCTGTAGTTCTGTCTACATTCTTAATATCAAAAGCTGCTGAAATTTTTTGTTTATTTTCCAAAGCAGGTTTTGCGGCGGCTAATAATTTCCAATCCAATACATTTTCCATTTCATGATCCTGATCTTCCTGATGGAATAAGCCGGTATAAATTGAAGCAGGTTCTTTATATAAAATGGGCGATAAATCCAACTTACTATATTTCCAGTGTTTAATATCGGTTCTGGTTTCCAAACAGTCACTCTGCCCAACCATTTCATTGATGGTCTTAAAACCAAGCTGCGCCATTATCTCCCGCAATTCTTCAGTCAAAAATTTAAACAGGTTAACGATATGATCTGCATTACCGGTAAAACGATCTCTCAATAAAGGATCTTGTGTTGCCACCCCAACCGGACAAGTATTTAAATGACATTTACGCATCATAATACAACCCTCTGTAACCAGGGCCGCTGTTGCAACACCCCATTCTTCGGCACCTAATAAAGTTGCGATGGCTATATCTTTCCCTGTTTTTAACTGACCATCCGTTTGTAAAACCACGCGACTACGTAATTTATTTTTAACCAAGGTTTGGTGCGCTTCTGCAAGGCCCAATTCCCATGGCAGGCCTGCATGTTTGATAGAACTAATGGGCGATGCACCGGTTCCGCCATCATTTCCGGCAATTAATACCACATCGGCCTTTGCCTTTGCAACACCCGCAGCAATGGTACCTACACCAGCCTTTGAAACCAATTTTACATTGATACGTGCTGCCCTGTTGGCATTTTTTAAATCAAATATTAATTGAGCCAGATCTTCAATAGAATAAATATCATGGTGCGGCGGCGGTGATATTAAACCAACTCCCGGAGTAGCGTGGCGAACCCTGCCTATCCAATCATCCACTTTATGGCCTGGTAACTGACCACCTTCGCCGGGTTTTGCCCCTTGCGCCATTTTAATTTGCAATTCATCTGCCTGCGTTAAGTAATTACTGGTAACTCCAAATCTTGCAGACGCTACCTGCTTGATAGCGCTGCGCATGGAATCGCCGTTTGGTAAAGGATCAAAACGCATTTCATCTTCTCCCCCTTCTCCGGTATTGCTTTTACCACCCAGACGATTCATGGCAATTGCAAGCGTGCTATGTGCTTCATGCGAAATAGACCCAAAACTCATGGCACCGGATGCGAATCTTTTCCAGATGCCTTCTGCAGGTTCTACCTCATCGATTGAAATGGATTTACGGTGGTAATTAAATTGAAACAAGCTTCTTAAAGTACAAGCTTTTTCACCCTGGTCATTTATAAGTTTACTGTATTTTTTAAAAGTTGGGTAATCGTTCATCCTTGTTGAATATTGCAACAAGTGAATGGTTTGCGGATTAAATAAATGAAACTCCCCTTTTCGTTTCCATTGATACAAACCACCTACGGGTAAACGATCTACCGGAAAAACTTTTTTACTGAATGCAAATGCATGTTTGGCTAAATTCTCTTTGGCTATTTCATCCAATCCCATACCTTCAATACGCGAAATAGCACCGGTAAAATATTTATCAACAACAGCCCTGTTTAATCCGATAATTTCAAAAATTTGTGCCCCCTGGTAAGATTGTAAAGTGGAGATACCCATTTTTGAAAATACTTTCAATAAACCATCATTGACGGCCTTGGTATAATTCTTTTTTAATTGATCGGCATCGAGATTGGTATCCAATCTGCCATTCAATAACATATCCCTGATGCTGGATAATGCCAGGTAGGGATTAATAGCGGTGGCACCAAAACCTAATAAACAAGCAAAATGATGCACTTCCCAAACATCGCCGGCTTCTACCACCAAGCCAACACAACCACGTAATCCTTTTCGAATTAAATGATGGTGTACTGCAGCAGTAGCCAATAAAGAAGGGATGGGAGCATGGTCGGAATCGATAGACCTGTCCGTTAATATCAACACTTCAAAACCATCTTCGGCGGCATCTACCGCATAGCGGCAAATTCTTGCCAATGCTTTTTGCAGAGAGTCGGGTTTGCCATCTGCACGATAATACATCTGCAAAGTTTTAGCCTGAAAAACACCGGTATCAATGCTTCTGATTTTCTCCAATTCAAAATTAGAAAGCACCGGATGTTGCAAGGCTACGGTATGGCAAGCCAATGGATCTTCGTTTAATAAATTACCATTGTTGCCTACAAAAGTAGCCAGCGACATTACCAATCTTTCCCGGATAGGGTCAATTGGAGGATTGGTTACCTGCGCAAATAATTGTTTAAAATAGGCACTTAAATGTTGCGGCTGATCGCTCAATACTGCCAACGGAACATCGGTACCCATTGAACCAATCGGTTCTTTTGCATCTAATGCCATCGGGGCAATAATAGTATCCAGATCTTCGGTTGTATAACCAAAAGCTTTTTGATATTTAAATACCTGGTCACTTTCCAAATGGGTAAACATTACTCTTGGTTCGGGCAATTCCTCTAACCTGATTTTATATTTATTTAACCAATCTCCATAAGGTTTTTGAGAACAGATTCCACGCTTCAATTCATCATCACTAATAATGCGACCCTGTTCCATATCCACTACAAACATTTTGCCGGGCTGCAATCTGCCGTTCTCTTTTATTAATGCAGGATCTATTGGCAAGGCACCCGTTTCAGATGCCATAATTACCCTGTCATCGGTAGTAACACAATATCTTGAGGGACGTAAACCATTTCTATCCAGGGTAGCTCCTATAATTTTTCCATCGGTAAAAGAGATAGAGGCCGGCCCATCCCAGGGCTCCATCATGGAAGCATGGTATTCGTAAAAAGATTTTCTTACCGGATCCATTTTATCGTCTCCATCCCAGGCTTCAGGTATCAGCATCATCATCACCTGCGACAATGATCTTCCGGTGAGTGTTAGTAATTCAATCATATTATCCAGACAAGCAGAATCTGATTGCATACTGGTGACAACAGGCAATAACATCTCCATTTCTTCCTTGCTGAAATAGGGAGAAACAAAACCAGTTTCGCTGGCCTTTAACCAGTTAAGATTTCCTTGTAAAGTATTGATTTCGCCATTGTGGGCAATGTACCTGAAGGGCTGGGCAAGTTTCCAACTTGGAAAAGTATTGGTAGCAAAACGGGAGTGCACCAAACCAAAAGCAGAGACCACTCTTTTATTGCTTAGATCGGGAAAGTAATTACGTACCTGCCTGCTGGTAAGCTGGCCTTTGTACACAATGGTTTTGTAGGAAAGAGAGGCTATATAAAAACCAATAGCATCTTGCCTGACAGTATTTTTTATGGTATGACTTGTATAATTACGAAGCACAAATAATTTTCTTTCAAAATCCAACGGATTAGAAATATGATCGGGGCAAGCGATAAAAACATGCTCCATTACAGGTTCTACAGATAAAGCAGTTGGTCCGATGCCATCCGTATTTACGGGAACACTTCTATACGTTAATATTTCAAGACCAAGTTTTTCTGCAGCCCTATTAAAAATATCCCGGCATTCTTCTCTTAATTTAATTTCTTTAGGAAAGAAAATAACACCAACACCATATTTACCAAATGAAGGAAGATGCACCCCTAATTTAACACATTCGTCAAAGAAAAATTCATGAGGAATTTGAATAAATATACCTGCACCATCACCTGTATTGGTTTCGCAACCACAGGCACCCCGATGCTCCATATTTTCTAAAATGGTTAAGGCATCCGAGATATGCTGGTGATTTTTATTACCCTTTATATTAGCGACAAACCCAATTCCACAGGCATCATGTTCAAATTGTGGATCGTAAAGTCCCTTACCCTCACCGGTTAAAAGGGGGTTAATTACCAACGCGTCTTCCTTAACGGCCATGATATTATTATGTGGTAAATTTTCAGTAGCTGGAATCATTTTCTAAAATTTATTGTATAAAAAATTGTACTTCTTAATCATTAATCATCCGGTAGCAATCCTGTAAATCTTATTAAGAAATTTATTGAAACTATTTATTTTTTAAACCAAATATCCATACAGATTATCCTTACTTTTTATCTCTGTAAAATTTATTTGCAAACGCTCTAAGTTACGTAACAAAATATTATAATCGTTCTTCGTTTTTAATTCTATCCCTACCAATGCAGGACCAGTTTCTTTATTGTGTTTTTGCATGTATTCAAACCTGGTGATATCATCGTTTTCGCCCAGTACAAAATTTACAAATTCTTTTAATGCACCCGGTCTTTGGGCAAAGCGAATTAAAAAATAATGTTTAAGTCCTTCGTATTGCAGGGAGCGTTCTTTTATTTCCTGCATGCGGTCAATATCGTTGTTACCACCACTTAAAATGCATACTACATTTTTACCTTGTATTTCATCTGCATAATCATCCAGTGCGGCAATAGATAATACCCCTGCAGGTTCGGCTACAATGGCATCTTCACTATATAATTTTAAAATGGCGGAACAAACTTTTCCTTCGGGTACCAAATTAATTTCGCGTAATACTTTTTTACAGATGGGGAAAGTTAGTTCGCCTGCTTTTTTAACCGCCGCACCATCAACAAAACGATCAATGGAATCAAGCGTAACAGGCATACCTTTTTTAAATGCCTCATACATGGCAGGAGCACCTTCAGGCTCCACACCAATCAATATAGTTTGGGGTGAAACTATATTAAAATAAGTACCTACACCGGCACTTAGACCACCACCGCCAACCGGCATAAATAAAAAATCAACTTGCGGTTGCTCCTCCAATATTTCAACACCTACCGTACCCTGCCCTTCAATGATCTTATAATCATCAAAAGGCGAAATAAAAGTCATACCATTTTGATGGGTAAAAGTTTTTGCTGCTGCGGCGCAATCATCGAAAGTATCACCAATTAATTTTATTGTAATCCATTCTTGTCCAAACATTTTTGTCTGGCTAATTTTTTGATTAGGTGTAACTACGGGCATAAATACAACTCCCTTAACCTGCAATTTTTTACAACTATATGCAAAACCCTGTGCATGGTTGCCCGCGCTTGCGCAAACAACACCCTGCAGCAATTTCGGGGCAGACAAAGTGCTCATCATATTATATGCACCCCGCAATTTATAAGACCGAACGACTTGAAGATCTTCTCTTTTTAAAAAGATATTGCAGCCATACTTTTGCGATAAATTTTTATTGAAGGTTAAAGGTGTTTTTACAATAATATTTTGTAATCTTTCAGCGGCACCATCAAAGTCAAGTTGCGGCATCGCATCAGCCTGTGCTAAAGCTATTTCCTTTTCCCTATTGAAAAAAGTTATGCTTCCTCCCTCCTCCTGATTTGGAGGAGTCCTTGAAATAGTAATATTTATTGATGAATCCATTAAAAATTTTCCGGTAAAAAATAAATAATTAAAAAATTTTCTACAAAACCAATGCTGCTAAAATATCGACTCAACACTTATTTAAATTTCTTTTGAAGGAAAAATAAATTGAATTTTATGTGGTACTAATTGTCTTCATTTCGGTCATTGCCTGCCTTAATTCTGCACCAATTAATTCTATTGGGTGATAGCGAATAATTTCATTGATGGCGATGATCATTTTATTGTCAACACCGGCATCGATACCTTCATTAAAATTTTTACCAATTAAATCAGTATCTACCGTTTTCATAAAATCGGCCAATAAAGGTTTACAGGCATGGTTAAATAAGTAGCAACCATACTCAGCCGTATCAGAAATTACGCGGTTCATTTCGAACAATTTTTTACGGGCAATGGTGTTGGCAATCAAAGGTGTTTCGTGTAAAGATTCGTAATAGGCAGATTCTTCTTTAATACCTGCTTCCACCATTGTTTCAAAGGCCAACTCTACGCCTGCCCTTACAAAAGCAACCATTAATAAGCCGTTATCAAAATATTCCTGTTCTAAAATTTTATCAGTAGTTGGTGTTGTTTTTTCAAAAGCTGTTTCGCCCGTTTCTGCTCTCCACTTTAATAAGTTTTTATCCTCATTGGCCCAATCTTCCATCATTGTTTTTGAAAACTCACCACTCATAATATCGTCCTGGTGTTTTTGAAACAAGGGGCGCATGATGTCTTTTAATTCTTCAGACAATTCGAATGCTTTTATTTTTGCAGGGTTCGATAGCCTGTCCATCATTGCAGTAATACCGCCCTGCTTTAAAGCTTCGGTAATTACTTCCCAACCATATTGAATTAATTTAGCTGCATAAGCTTTACCAATTCCTTTTTCAATCATTTTATCAAAAGATAAAATAGAACCTGTTTGAAGCAAGCCACAAAGTATGGTTTGCTCACCCATTAAATCAGATTTAACTTCTGCAACAAAAGAAGATTTTAAAACGCCGGCTTTATGTCCGCCAGTAGCTACTGCATAGGCTTTGGCCTGACTCCAACCTTTCTCTTCAGGATCATTTTCCGGATGAACAGCAATTAGTGTTGGCACACCAAAACCTCGTTTATATTCTTCTCTAACTTCGGTACCCGGACATTTAGGGGCAACCATTATCACCGTAATATCTTTACGAATTTGGGTACCTTCTTCTACAATATTAAATCCGTGTGAGTAAGATAAGGTAGCGCCCTGCTTCATTAAAGGCATGATGGCTTTTATAACTGCGGTATGTTGTTTATCAGGTGTAAGGTTTATAACAAGATCGGCTGAAGGAATAAGTTTTTCGTAAACATCTACCGTAAATCCATTTTCTGTAGCACTTTTATAGGATTGCCTTTTTGCATCAATTGCTTCCTGCCTTAAAGTATAAGCAATATCGAGTCCGCTGTCTCTCATGTTTAATCCCTGGTTTAAGCCTTGTGCGCCGCAACCTACTATCACTATTTTTTTACCTTTCAGTTCTTTTACTCCATCTGCAAATTCACTTTTATCCATTAATTCGCATACGCCCAGCTGGTTTAATTTTTCTCTTAATGATAAGGTGTTAAAATAATTAGACATCAGTTTTATTGTTTATGGTTTATGGTTATTTATTAGGTTTATTTTTTAGTGATCACTGCATCAAATATGCCCAAAAATTTTTTGTAGCGAAGCAGCTATTATTTTTTACATACTAAATACTTCATCCTGCTGGTTTAAAAATTGATTTTCTACAACCTCTTCGCCTGGTTCTTTTAATTCAAATTCTTTTAGTTTTTCATGAAAGCCATTGCTTTCTTTTATGATGGCAATTCTTGCGCTGCGCACAAATTCTATCAATCCATAGGGTTCCAACGCTTTTATTAATTTATCCGTTTCCTCTCTATGACCGGTGGTTTCAAAAACAGTAAAATCTTTGCGAATGGCTACGGCTCTTGCACCACATTCCCTTAATAACCTTTCTACTTTAACTTTCTCAGCAATCTCATCGGTGGATACTTTGTACAGTGCCATCTCCTGCCATACCACTTCATCATTGGTATTAAAATAGGCTTTTAAAACCTCCACCTGCTTTTCAATTTGCCGGCAAACTTTTCTTACTACTTCTTCTGTTTCATCAATTAAAATGGTAAAGCGATGAATACCTTCAATTTCTGAGGGAGAAGTATTCATGCTATCAATATTTATTTTTCTTCTTGAAAAAATAATAGCTATACGGTTTAGCAAACCAATTTGATTTTCGGTGTAAACTGTTATGGTGAATTCTTGTTTCATACTTCGATACTATTTTAGTTGTACTGAATTTATTTGATGGCGATTATCCGCAATCTTTTATAATCGGCATGCCAGGTATTGTCTTTAAAAAGAATTGGACGCAAGGCATTTTGAACCTCCGTTAATATAATATCGACCATACCAATTTCAATGCCCTGTAAAAAACTACTGCCAAACATCTTCAACCAATCTTTGATGCCGTTTCGGGTATCGTTTAAGGTTGTTTCTCTATTAAAGTGAGAAGCATAGGTTACTTTAAATCCTCTTTTCTCCAACAGTTCGGTATACTCAATTTCAGAGGGGAAATACCAAACCGGAACTGCTGCATTATCAACAAAACCATGGTTTATCAAACTTGCTTTTAGGGCAGTTATTATATTTTCTACATTATTTTTACCCCCCATTTCCAAAACTATTCTCCCGGTGCGTTTAAGGTTTCTATACATGCAATCAATGACCATTTCTTTATCCAACATCCAGTGTAATGCGGCATTTGAAAATATGGCATCAAAGTGGTCGTCAAAATGAAATTCTTCACCAGGCAATACTTTAAACGCTATTTGAGGATAAGAAGCTTTGGCCTTAGTGATCATCTCCAAAGATTTGTCGATGCCAACAACTGTAGCACCGGAGGTAGCAATTACATTGGTAAGATATCCGGTACCGCATCCTAAATCAAGTATACGCTCCCCTTCTTTTGGCAACAACAGGTTCACCAGATCTTCTCCATATTTAAATACAAACGCATGCTTATCATCATATAATTTCGCATCCCATCCATCGGTTGGTTTTATTGTTTCCATTAGTTTTTTATTACTCTTTTTATTGCCATAGCATAGCCCAAATGAAGCCCTTCGTGCATCGTTAAAAACTTTACGGCACTTTCAACATTCGTTAGCAAAATATTAAAACTTGTTGTGTAGGTTGTGTACTTGTTAAATAAATTATGCTCCATATCAACAACTAATTGATCAATTAAATCAAGGGATTGTTTTTTTAAATAATCCAATTCGGTAGCAGCTATAAACGTTTGTGGCCGGGTACCTTTTGAATAGTTGGTTACATAATGCTCCGCTATATTTAATGGCAGCAAAGCCATTTTATAACACAATAATTGCTGACTAACAATTACATGACCAAAATTCCAAATGATATTGTTATTGAAACCCGGCGGTATAATATTTACTTCTTCAATTGTAAGCCCATCTATCAATTGATTAAATATTTTTCTTGATGCTATAATTGTACTGATACAAGTATCCATAATATTTTTATTACGCTATTTATTTTAACCTGATTTCTGCAACGCTGCAACCTTGTGGCACCATCGGAAAAACATTATTTTCTTTTCCAACCATTACCTCTAAAAGATAGGCGCCGTTGTGATCGAGCATTGTTTTTAGTGCTGCCTTTAAATGAGCACGTTCACTTACTCTTTGCCCTTCTATCCGATACCCCTTGGCTACCATAACATAATCAGGACTCTGAATATCAACAAAAGAATACCGCTTGTCATGGAACAGTTGCTGCCACTGGCGCACCATTCCCAAAAACTGGTTGTTTAATATTAATATTTTTACATTGGTTTCTGTCTGCATAATGGTACCCAATTCCTGAATGGTCATTTGAACACCGCCATCGCCAATAACTGCTACTACAGTACGGTGTGGAGCGCCATATTTTGCGCCAATTGCTGCAGGTAAAGCGAAGCCCATTGTTCCGGCACCGCCAGAGGTGATATTGCTTTTGGTAGCATTAAATTTAGCATACCTGCAGGTAACCATTTGATGCTGGCCAACATCAGTTACAATAATTGCATCTCCGTTAGTAAGTTCATTTAAAAATTTAATAACCTCTCCCATAGTCAGATCATCAGATGTTGGGTTTAATTCATCTTTAATAACTACATCAATTTCTGTTTGGGTAAACTCCTTAAATTTAGCCATCCATTCTGTATGTTGTTTTGCATCCAACAAGGCTGTTAGCATGGGTAGGGTTTCTTTACAATCTCCCCAAACCGGCACGGCAGATTTTACATTCTTATCAATTTCTGCAGGGTCAATATCCAAATGAATTACCTGGGCTTGTTTGGCATATTTATCTAAGCGGCCTGTTACCCTATCATCGAAACGCATGCCTACAGCAATTAATACATCACATTCATTCGTCAATACATTTGGACCGTAATTGCCATGCATACCCAACATGCCAACATTTTGCGGATGGTCGGTTGGCAATGCGCTTAAACCAAGTATTGTCCAGGCAGCAGGTAATCCGGCTTTTTCAATAAAGGCTTTAAATTCATTTTCTGCCTTACCTAAAATTATCCCCTGGCCAAAAATGACGAACGGTTTTTTTGCTTCATTTATTAATTTAGCGGCGGCAACTATATATTCTTTTCTAACAATTGGTTTTGGCCTATAACTTCTTATATGGGTACACTTGGTATAACCCGGATAATTAAAAAGTTGCAGCTGGGCATTTTTTGTGATGTCTATCAAAACAGGTCCCGGCCTGCCTGTACCGGCAATATGAAATGCCTTTGCCAATACCGCCGGAATTTCTGTAGCATCTGTAACCTGGTAATTCCATTTGGTTACCGGAGTGGTGATATTTATAACATCCACCTCCTGAAACGCATCTGTACCCAATAAATGGGCGTATACCTGTCCGGTGATACAAACCAATGGCGTGCTATCAATCATTGCATCCGCTAAGCCTGTAACTAAATTTGTAGCACCCGGACCACTTGTCGCAAATACCACCCCTGTTTTACCACTGCTTCTTGCAAAGCCCTGAGCAGCATGAATACCGCCTTGTTCGTGCCGCACCAACACATGGGTAAGTTTATCATGATAATCATACAAAGCATCATAAATAGGCATGATGGCACCACCCGGATATCCAAAAATTATTTCTACTCCTTCTGCAATAAAAGCTTCCAATACGGCTTGCGAACCAGATATAGATAAAGATTCCTTTTGAGTATCTGCCACAAGTACAGGTGTAACTTTAGGTGCTTTATTAGCGATGCTTTCTACGATTTCCATTGTTTGAAAATTTACTTTTTAATATTTATTTTCTAGGGGATCTGTAATAAATTTATTTTTTGTTCCGTGGCTGGTGTCCTCACCTGCCACTTGCATTCTGTTCCGTGGCTGGTGTCCTCACCAGCCACTTGCATTGTGTTAACTTAACGGCATTCAATTATAATCTTTTAATCTCTGTTCCGTGGCTGGTGTCCTCACCTGCCACTTGCATTCTGTTAACTTAACGGCATTGAATTATAATCTTTTAATCCTCATCGGTTACACAACCTTCAGACGCATCTTTAACACATTTGGCATACTTAAATAATATACCCTTTGTTGCTTTAAGGGGCTCCTGAATCCATCCTGCTTTTCTTCTTTCAATTTCCGCTTTGTCAACTTTTAGGGTGATGGTTTTTGTTGCCACATTAATCTCAATGATATCATTGTCTTTAACAAATCCAATTAAACCACCTACATAAGCTTCCGGGGTTATGTGACCAACCACAAAACCGTGGGTACCGCCACTAAATCTTCCATCGGTAATGAGTGCTACACTGTTACCTAATCCGGCTCCAATAATTGCAGAAGTAGGCTTCAGCATTTCCGGCATACCCGGTGCACCTTTAGGACCTACATGTGTAATTACCACAACATCCCCCGCTTTTATTTTACCGGTATTTATTCCGTTTATCAATTCAAATTCTCCGTTAAAAACTCTAGCAGGTCCTTCAAACTGTTCGCCTTCTTTACCACTTATTTTTGCCACACTTCCTTTTGTAGCGAGATTACCAAACAGTATTTGTAAATGTCCGGTTGCTTTGATGGGGTTTGTTACAGGACGAATTATTGTTTGGGTTTCAAAATCCAGCTCCGGTACTGTTGCTAAATTTTCAGCAATAGTTTTACCCGTTACGGTCATGCAATCGCCATGAAGTAAGCCAACTTTTAAAAGGTATTTCATTACAGCCGGCACACCACCAATATTGTGCAGGTCTTCCATTAAATATTTTCCGCTTGGTTTTAAATCTGCTAAAACAGGAACTCTGTCACTTATAATTTGAAAATCATCTTGTGTAAAAGACACGTCTACGCTTTTTGCAATAGCTATAAAATGCAGGACGCCATTTGTACTTCCGCCGAGGGCCATAATAATGGTAACTGCATTTTCAAAAGCCTTCCGCGTCATAATATCAGATGGCTTAATATCCATCTGCATCAAATGTTTGATGGCTTTTCCGGCGGCTAAACATTCTGCTTTTTTGGCTTCACTTAAAGCCGGGTTAGAGGAGGAGTAAGGCAAGCTCATACCCAGGGCTTCAATGGCACTGCTCATGGTATTGGCAGTGTACATTCCGCCGCAGGCACCAGCTCCAGGGCAGCTATTCATCACAATTCCTTTAAAATCTGCCTCTTCCAATTTGCCGGCTATTTTTTGTCCAAGGGCTTCAAAGGCAGATACAATATTAAGATCCTGACCTTTATAATGGCCGGGAGCTATTGAACCGCCGTATACCATAATCGCAGGCCGGTTTAACCTGCCCATTGCCATGATGGAACCCGGCATATTTTTATCGCATCCGGGAATTGCAATCAGTGCATCATAATACTGTGCACCACAAACTGTTTCAATAGAATCTGCAATAATATCCCTGCTAACTAACGAATACCGCATGCCATCTGTACCATTGCTCATTCCATCACTAACGCCAATGGTATTAAAAATTAGTCCAACCAAATCATTTTCCCAAACCCCTTGTTTAACCAGTTTAGCTAAATCGTTAAGGTGCATATTGCAGGTATTACCATCATAACCCATACTTACTACACCTACCTGAGCTTTGGCTAAATCGGCATCGGTTAGACCAATACCATAAAACATGGCTTGAGCTGCAGGTTGTGTTTCATCCTGCGTAATGGTTTTGCTATATTTATTTAATTCCATTTTTTAGATTATTGTGCTTGATGTGGTGATGAATTTTAAAACAAAAAACCCGGCTCTTTTGGAGGCGGGTTTTTTTATGCTAAAGATTTTTAGATAATTTATCCTACTCCAAATATGGGGGGTATAATTATGACAACGACAGCAATAATAATTACTGCAGTATGCTTAATGCCATTAAATAAATTTGAAGTAAACATGCCTGAATTTTATACTTCAAATATACCAATGCCACTTATAAAAACAAAGAACTTTTTTTATTTTAAAGACATATATTTTATCTTTAAAAAAAATAATTATAACCACGGCCTTCTATTTCAATAATTTAAAACTCAAAATATTTAGGTTCAATAATTTAGATAATTGTTGATTTTCTTAATTCAATATTTTCACTGTTTACACTTCCTCTTATTCTACCCCCAATATATTCGCTGATTAATTCGCCAATAGTAGAGGTAAAATAAAAATTGATCGGGTCAAGGTCTTTCGAAACAAATAAACTTTCTATGGTCCATTCTACTGCATCCCTTATCAATTGCGCTTCTTCCTTTAAATTAAAATAATCGAGCATCATGGCGGCAGATAAAATTGAGCCAATCGGGTTAGCTATATCTTTACCTTCTGCTAAAGGAAAAGCACCATGCACCGGTGAAAATAACCCGATTGAATTACCGGTAGAGGCAGCGGGTAACAGGCCTGCTGAACCACTGATAACCATTGCTGCTTCATTTACTATATCACCCAAAAAATTGTCCGTTAAAATAACATCGAACTGTTTGGGGTTTACCATTATTTGCCTGACCGCATTATCTGCCAATAAAAAATTGAGCGCTACATCAGGGTATTTCAATCCAACGCTCTTTACCACCTGGCGCCAAAGCCTTGATGTTTCCAATACATTTGCGTTATCGACAAGCGTTAATTTTTTTCGTCTTTTTGCAGCCGCAGAAAATGCAGCATTTGCAATTCTTTCTATTTCAAAGGTTGAATAACTGCAGGAATCAGTTGCAGTAATTTGATCCTCATCTGTATTACACGCGCTATAATAATTACCCCCTAACAATTCTCTGAATACAATAAAATCTACCCCTTCAATAATTTTACTTTTTAAAGGAGATAAATGGTGAAGTGACGGATAAGTTGTTACCGGGCGAATATTAGCAAACAAACCCAAAATTTTTCTTAACCTCACCAATCCTTCCTGTGCACTAACTTTATCTGCCAATCCTTTATTGTAACTGGCATTTACCACCGTACCAAAAAGTATAGCATCGGAAACTAAACATATTTCAATGGTTTTATCCGGCAGCGCATTACCTGTTTTTTCAATTGCAGCAGCACCCATCAAACAGTTGGTATAATTAAATTGATGGTTAAAATGAGCTGCCACAGCATCCAATACTTTTATTGATTGCTGCGTTATTTCTGCCCCTACTCCATCTCCCGCAATTACTGCTATATTTTTTATCATTTTAGTGAAGTAAAATTTTGTTGTTTTCAGTGGTTAAAATTGGCAGATAAAATTGTTTACTAATTTTTATTGATAAATCATTTATCCGGTATTAAAAAAGGGAAGCAGAAAATTTATGATTACAGTTTAATTTAAAACCTAGCTAAGCTGCACATTTGTAATATTGATATGGGCTGCAGCCAATATATTTAAATCTGCTTCCAGCACTTCTTTTTTACTATCCGCAATTAAAAGAAATTCAATATAAAGTGCATCAATATCATTTCTATCAAATTGATACCCCAATTTTTGAAAGCGGTGCGCCAATGCACTTCTACCGCTTCTGGCTGTAAGTACAATTTTAGATTCCTCTGCACCTACTTCTGCCGGATTGATGATTTCGTAGGTTAAAGAATTTTTTAAAAATCCATCCTGATGAATGCCCGAAGAGTGAGAAAAGGCATTACTACCAACGATTGCTTTGTTGCATTGAACTGCCATACGCATTGTTTCGGCAACCTGCTGACTTATTGGATATAATTGTTTGGCATTAATATTTGTATGAAAGCCCATGCTTTTATGTTGCTTTATAATCATCACGACCTCTTCCAATGAAGTATTACCGGCTCTTTCACCAATACCGTTAATGGTACATTCAATTTGTCTTGCTCCATTAATAATACCTGCTATGGAGTTAGCAGTGGCCAGGCCAAGATCGTTATGGCAATGGCAACTGATGATTGCCTTATCAATATTTGGGACATTATTAACCAGGTAAGCTATTTTTTCTCCATACTGATGGGGTAAACAATAGCCCGTGGTATCTGGAATATTTACAACCGTAGCACCTGCTTTTATAACGGCCTCTACTACCCGGGCCAGATATTCGTTGCCGGTTCTGCCTGCATCTTCGGCATAAAACTCTACATCATCTACAAAGTTTTTAGCCCATTTTACGCATTGAATAGCACGTTGTAAAATTTCGTCCTGGGTTGAGTTAAATTTAGATTTTATGTGCAGGTCGGAAGTACCGATACCCGTATGAATTCTTGGTCGTTTTGCATATTTTAAAGCCTCTGCTGCTACCTCAATATCTTTTTGAACGGCACGGGTTAAACCGCATACGGTAGCCTTAGTAATGATCTTTGAAATTTCATTGACCGAATTAAAATCACCCGGAGAAGAAATTGGAAAACCTGCTTCAATAATATCTACTCCCAAATCTTCCAATGTTAATGCTAGTTCAATTTTTTCTTTGGTATTTAACTTACATCCAGGCACCTGTTCTCCATCCCGAAGTGTGGTATCAAAAATATATATTTTGTTATCTGTCATAGAAAAAGCTTTATTTTTTACGGGATGGTTTAATTATTTTTGTTAATAAGATTACATATTTTTATTAATTAAGCATCTGTTACGAATATAACCTGATAAATTGGTGATATTTGAACAAATTAGCAATAAAATTACGCTACATAAACTACCTATTTTTAACGCAAATGCTTTACCAGTCAGCATTGTAAAGAAATTAAAATACGATGTCCAACAGAAGTACTGATGCTTTATTTCAACTGATAAAATCATTGGAAAAGAGTGAAAAACGTAATTTTAAAATATACGCCAATAGAAATGCAGCTGGTGAAGAACTAAAAAGTGTTTTATTATTTGATGCACTTGATAAAATGGACGAGTATGATGAGGTAATTATATTAAGAAAAAACGAAACCATAAGAAAGGCCCAACTAAGCAATTTAAAGGCTCATTTGTTTAAACAAATTTTAAGCAGCCTTCGTCTTATAAACGATGAAACCAATATTGATATCCAACTGAATGAGCAGATGGACCATGCCAGAATTTTGTATAATAAAGGACTTTACCTGCAAAGTTTAAAGGTTTTGGATAAAATGAAAGATATCGCCAGGGCCAATAACCAAACTACTTATTTACAGCAGGCCTTATTTTTTGAGAAAAATATAGAGTCTTTGTACATTACCCGAAGCATTCAAAACAGGGCAGACCAACTGAGTAAAGAAACTACGGAGGTTAGTACTATTTTAACGCTATCGGCCCAACTATCCAACCTTTCGCTTCAATTATACAGTTGGTATATTCAAAATGGCCATAGCAGAAATGAAGGTGAAGATGCCGCTGTACAACAATTTTTTATAGATGGGCTTGGTAATAAAACTGCTGCCTGTACGCATTTTTACGAAAAATTATACCTCTATCAAAGTTATTGCTGGACCGCTTTTATTAGACAGGATTTTTTACAATATTACCGCTATACCCAAAAGTGGGTAACATTGTTTGAAAAAGAACCTTTTATGATAGCCATTGAAACCGGGCACTTCATAAAGGGAATGCACAATTTGATGGGTTCTCATTTTGACCTTGGTAATTATCAAAAATTAAACGAAACCCTTGCACAATTTGAAATGTTTAGCAAAACTTCAATTGTGCAGAATAATGTAAATAATAAGATTCAGTGTTTTGTATACGGTACAATTTCTACTTTTAACAAGCACTTTTTAGAAGGTAGTTTTACGGAAGGTTTGGAGCTCATTCCTGCCCTGGAAAGTAAAATTAAAGAGTATGAAATTTATATGGACCGGCATAGGGTGCTTGTTATTGATTATAAGATAGCCTGCCTGTATTTTGGCAGTGGTAATTATGAAAAGGCAATTGATTACCTTAATAAAATAATTAACTGGAAGGTTGACCTTAGAACAGACCTGCAATGCTACAGCCGATTATTGCACCTGATAGCACATTATGAATTTGGAAATTATGAAATATTAGATTCCCTTATTAAGTCGGTTTACAGGTTTATGGCGAAGATGCAAAACCTGAGCGTGGTGGAGGAGCAAATATTTAAGTTTATCCGTAAAAGCTTTCAACTATCTGAAAAAACAATCCGGCCGGAGTTAGAGGAATTACTGGGTAATTTAAAAACCTTGCAGAACAATCGTTTTGAGACAAGGGCATTTATTTATTTGGATATTATTTCATGGATTGAAAGTAAGTTGGAAAATATACCCGTTCAGGACGTATTAAAAAGAAAATTTGCCAATAAAAGAAACAGCTGATATTATACGAAATAATTTATTGCCAGCTCATAACCTTTTAAACCCAACCCGCTAATTACTCCTTTAGCTTTAGCAGATACATGTGATAGTTTTCGAAAATCTTCCCGACCAAATATATTGGAAATATGTACTTCCACAACCGGCGTGGTAATGGATGCAATAGCATCACCAATGGCAACTGAAGTGTGTGTGTAACCACCCGGATTTAAAATGATACCATCATAACTAAAGCCCACTCTTTGAATTTCGTTGATCAACTCTCCTTCTACATTACTTTGAAAATAGGTAAAGCTAATATTGGGCAATTTTAGTTTTAATTCTTCAAAATAGGCGGCGAATGTTGTGCTGCCGTAAATAGCAGGTTCTCTTGTGCCGAGCAGGTTAAGGTTTGGTCCGTTAATGATGGCAATATTCATAATGTGAAGGTAATTTTATTGTAGGAATCTGCAATGTTGATCTTTAAATGGCCATTCCAACAACAATAATAAATGCTGTTTCAATATTTATACTAATTTCTTATTTTTTTATACTATAATCCAATGCCGTTAAGTTAAGGTTTGGTGAGGACACCATAGTTGTTAACTTAAGGAAAAATACCATTTGGTTTAAATTTAGTTGTGCCCTATAGCAGTGCCCTGTAGCAGTTCAATAAATTAATAGGGCGTTGCACTATTCTAGTGGATGTCGTCCCTTCAGGACTTTTAATTTTGAAGTCCTGAATGGACGACATCCTTTAGCGGTGGGCAAGGCCCATCAAGGAATGTGGTATTGTTTGTAAAAAGTAAGAAACACCCTTAAGTTAACGACTATGGTGAGAACACTAACCCTGGCCTGTTAGCAATTGGCGGATGTACCACCTGCCACTTACATTCTATTGACTTAACGGCATTGTAATAAAATCAGAAGAATAAGAATGCATTAGCTTAATAGCTTGGTGTTATTAGCACGAATCATCTCTATAAAATCATCAAACAAATAACGACTATCATGAGGACCGGGAGTTGCTTCGGGATGATATTGAACTGAAAAAGCAGGTTTGTTTTTCATACGAATTCCTTCGATAGAATTGTCATTTAAATTTAGATGGGTAATTTCCACAGCATCCGAAGCCCTTACTGCATCAGGGTTTACGCCAAAACCATGGTTTTGTGTGGTAATTTCGCTTTTGCCGCTAATAATATTTTTAACGGGATGATTCAGGCCACGATGACCATGGTGCATTTTAAAAGTTGGTATATTATTGGCAAGCGCTAATAATTGGTGCCCGAGACATATCCCAAAAACTGGTTTATCCGCTGCAATAATTTGTTTAATGGTATCTACAGCATATCCCATTGGTGCAGGATCTCCGGGACCATTACTGATAAAATAGCCATGTGGAGCGAATTTTTCCAATTCTTCAAAACTAGTTTTTGCATTGTGAACTTTTACGTATACCCCCCGCTCGGTAAAGCATTTTAAAATATTTTTTTTGATGCCATAATCCAACACTGCTACCCTTAATTCACTATCGGGGTTGCCCATAAAATAAGCCTCCTTTGCAGATACAACGGAAGCCAGTTCTAATCCATCCATACTTGGCACTTTATCTAATAAGGTCTTTAATATTTCAACATCCAAATTATCAGAAGAAATAATACAATTCATGGCACCTTTGATCCTGACATGAGCTACCAATGCCCGGGTGTCAATATCATCAATTGCAACTACTCCCTGCTGTACAAAATATTGTTGCATAGATTCATCCGCCATGAAACGCGAGTATTGCTCTTCCAAATTTCTACCAATAACGCCTTTTACTTTTACACCATCACTTTCTACATCCAAATTTTTAACGCCATAATTACCAACATGAACATTGTTCATAATTAAAACCTGTCCAAAATAACTAGGATCCGTAAAAACCTCCTGATAGCCAGTCATACCGGTATTAAAACATATTTCACCGGTAGTGGTCCCTATCTTTCCAAATGCGTGGCCATGAAAAACCGTACCATCAGTAAGTAATAATATTGCCGGATTTTTGATTGTAGTAGTTGCCATTATTTTTTAAAAGTTGTGCAAAGAAAAGGATTAGCAAATGGATATCAGCATATTTTTTTTCACATATTATAGAATTAGCTTTGAGCAACTTAAAAAGTAAAACCAGCTATTGATAACACAGATTTTAAAACTATATTTTTTTATCTGTAACAGGAAAGAATTTTGACAGAAAGTCGCAAGCTATTGCCGATTCATTGCAATTTAATCCTGCTATTACCCTATTTGCAAAAAAAGCTCCGATAAAAATATCGGAGCTACTATAAAATTAAATTTTTTCAATTTATGCTTCTGGATTTACGTCAGTTGCAGGTTTATCTTCCGCTTTAACTTCAACAGCTTCTTCAACTGAAGAGGTGTCAGCAGTTTTCTTTTTAGCAGCGCCGCTACGTCTTGTCTTTTTAGCAGGTTCAGCAGCTTCAACTTTAGAAATACCTTTACCGTAGATTTCGTTAAAATCAACGAGTTCAATCATAGCCAATTCAGCATTATCACCGGTTCTTGCACCTAATTTAATGATACGTGTATAACCACCCGGACGGGCAGCTATTTTTGGAGCTACTACAGTAAACAATTCTTTAACGGCAGCTTTATCATGAAGGTAACTAAACACAATACGATGATTGTGCATAATGGTTTCCATACTTTCGGTAGCCTTTGTTTTTGTTAGTAGCGGTTCAATATAACTACGCAAAGCTTTAGCCTTAGCCAGGGTAGTAGTAATTCTTTTAAAAGTAATTAACTGACAACCAAGGTTCATTAACAAGGCTCTTCTGTGTGAAGCAGTCCTGCTTAAATTATTATTTTTATTTCCGTGACGCATGACGTTTTATTTTTGTTTCACCTGCACCGTGTCAGGAATTGCAGGCTACTTATTTTGAAAGAATGATGTGAACTTTTAAAGGAAAAATAAATATTTTAACTTTAAACACATCAAATAAGACATTTATTATTTACGGGGAATAATTAACTACTAATTACTCATCATCCAATTTCAACTTACTAAGATCCATACCAAAACCAAGACCTCTTTCAATTAAAACCTGTTCGATTTCACTTAGAGATTTTTGTCCGAAATTTCTAAATTTCATAAGGTCTTCCTGTTCGTATTGAACCAGTTCGCTTAATGAATTTATTTTGGCGGCTTTTAAGCAGTTAAATGCACGTACGGAAAGATCAAGATCTTCAAGTGGAGTTTTCAATACTTTACGCAATTGTAAAGTTTGTTCATCTACCAAATCTTCCTTTTTATCTTCTTTAGTGTCGAAAGTAATGTTTTCATCAGTAATGATCATTAAGTGCTGAATCAAAATACGACTAGCTTGCTTAACGGCTTCTTCAGGATGAATAGTACCATCTGTAATCACTTCCATGATTAATTTTTCAAAATCCGTGCGTTGTTCAACACGCGTATTTTCGATGGTATATTTTACATTTTTAATAGGCGTATAAATAGCATCTACTGCAATGTATCCAAAATGTGAACTTTTATCCTGACTATCTTCAGCAGGCACGTAACCGCGACCTTTTCCGATGGTGATTTCAATATCCAACTTAGCGCTGCTATCCATTATACAAAGCAACAATTCAGGATTCATAACTTCAAAAGACAAAGAAGCTTCACCGATATCACCTGCAACAAGCTGTGTTTTATTCTTTATAGAAAGACTGATTTTCTCTAAGCTAACTTCATGCTCAACCTTTTTCTTAAAACGAACTTGCTTTAGATTAAGGATTATTTCGGTCACATCTTCTGTGATACCTTTAATAGTGGCAAACTCATGATCAGCACCAGTAATATTGATACCTACAATTGCATAACCTTCTAATGAATTTAATAAAACCCTGCGAAGAGCGTTACCAATAGTAACACCATAACCTGGTTCAAGCGGACGAAATTCAAACTGGGCTTCAAAATCATTTGCTTTCTGAAGAACAATTTTATCGGGCTTAACAAAATTTAAAATGGCCATTTGTATTTTGTTGTTTTAATGTTTAAAATTTAAGATGATTAAATTTTCAACCATCTATTTATTTTTACTGTACAATATAGTATTTAAACGCTTTCAATTAAGAAAGTTTCCAGCTTACTTGCTATACAATTCCACAATAAGTTGCTCCTTAATATTTTCCGGAACACTTTCTCTTTCAGGATAAGCCAAAAAAGTACCTTTTAGTTCAGTTTCGTTAAAATCAATCCAACTAAATTTAGTATTCTTACCACGAACATTGCCCGTGATGGATACATTAACGGCACTTTTATTTTTTAAACCGATGGTTTCACCCGGCTTCATTGAATATGAAGGAACGTTTAAAACATCACCATTTACAGTAATGTGTTTATGACTAACTAATTGACGTGCAGCTTGACGGCTTGGAGCAATACCCATACGAAAAACTACATTATCCAAACGGGCTTCTAATAATTTGATAAGATTTTCACCGGTAACGCCTTTACGTCTTGCAGCTTCATCAAATGTTTTACGGAACTGCTTTTCCAATAAACCGTAAGTATATTTTGCTTTTTGTTTTTCGCGAAGTTGTAAAGCATATTCGCCTAAAGTTTTACGTTTACGCGTTGCGCCGTGCATTCCCGGAGGGTTACTATTTTTAGTAAGCCATTTTCCGTTACCTGTAATAGGCTCTCCGAAAATCCTGGAGATCTTTGTTTTGGGTCCTGTGTACCTTGCCATAATTAATCTGTAGATTTTTGAGTTCCTGGAATAGATTATAAAAAATCTAAAAATTAAATCTAATCCAGCTTGACAATAACTGTCTATAAATAATAATACCTGAATTCCTTGAGCGGAAAAAGATTATACTCTTCTTTTCTTTGGAGGACGACAACCGTTGTGAGGAAGTGGTGTAACGTCTTTGATCATATTGATCTCGATGCCGGATTGAGATAAAGAACGGATAGCACCTTCACGACCGGAACCAGGACCTTTGACAAAAACATCAACTCTTTTAAGACCTGCGTCCATTGCTACTTTAGCTGCATCTGCAGCGGCCATTTGTGCAGCATAAGGTGTATTCTTTTTGCTACCTTTAAAACCCATCTTTCCAGCACTTGACCAGGAAATAACCTGACCGGTTTTGTTGGTTAAAGAAATGATGATGTTGTTAAAACTTGCAACGATGTGAGCGTCTCCGTAGCTATCTACTTTTACAACTCTTTTTTTAGCTGCTGCTTTTGCGCTTTGAGCTTTTTGTGCTTTTGCCATAATAAATGAAATAGGTAATCATGTAAAAAATATATCCCAAATTTAATTCGGGACCTGACCAAACCTCCTGCAGGCTTAAATGCTATCCGGTAATGGTACAATATTAAATAAGCCTATAAAAACTTATACCAGGTATTGCTACCTGGTATCTATTAATTATTTTTTAGCAATTTTCTTCTTGCCGGCAACTGTTTTCCGTTTGCCTTTACGAGTACGACTGTTAGTGCGGGTACGCTGACCTCGAAGCGGTAAACCTTTACGATGACGTAAACCACGGTAGCAAGCGATATCAAGCAAACGCTTAATATTCATTTGTACTTCACTTCTTAAAGCACCTTCGGTTTTGAACTCAGCGTTAATTACATTACGAATGGCAGTTTGTTCATCATCATTCCACTCATTAACTTTTTTGTCATAGCTTATAGAAGCTTTGTCTAAAATGTATTGAGCTGTTGAACGACCGATACCAAATATGTAGGTAAGTCCGATTTCGCCTCTTTTGTTTTTTGGTAAATCTATACCGGCAATACGAGCCATAATTCTATTGATTTGAAAGTGTGTTGATTGGTTTAAATGGCATACACCATTAAAGTTTACTATCCTTGCCTTTGCTTAAAACGTGGATTCTTTTTATTGATCACAAAAAGTACTCCTTTTCTGCGTACGATTTTGCAATCAACACTTCTTTTTTTAATGGAAGCTTTAACCTTCATCTTGTTAATTTTTATTTATTAATGCCTGTTATTTATACCTGAAAATAATTCTACCCCTTGTTAAATCGTACGGACTCATTTCCACACCTACCTTATCACCTGGTAAAATTCTAATGTAATGCATACGCATTTTACCAGAAATAGTAGCTAGAATTTCGTGACCGTTTTCTAACTTAACTTTGAACATAGCATTGCTTAATGCTTCCAGTATTGTTCCGTCTTGTTTAATGAGTGCTTGCTTCGCCATATATTTTGGGAGCGCAAAGATAAGAGTAATAATTTAATTTTAATTAAAAAAATCAGATATTTGCTGGTACAAAGAAAATTATAATATGAAAAAAACAATTATTGCAATTTTATTAGGGTCCATAGGACTGATTTCCTGTAAAAAAGAAACTTCTGTACCAACCGTTGTAGCTGCAAACTATATGAGTTTAACCGCCAATAACAGCTGGAACTACGAAATAACCGATAATATTTTAATGGACAGTGTTGGTTATACCCTATTATCCACCAATAAAGACAGCTCTATAAATGGCAAAGTGTACCATATTTTTACAAAAACAGCAAGTGCCAACCAATACTATAATATAACAGGAAACGATTATTATACTTTTCAAAACTTACCCGCAGCTTCCGGAGCCAATAGTATTGAAAGCATTTACTTAAAAGATAATGTTTCTGTAAATGGTAACTGGTCTCAATCTTATACCATCAAAACATCGGGCATTCCCTTGACTATTAACCTTTTAAATTCCATTGCCGAAAAAAATATATCCTTAACTGTAAATGGCATTACGTATACAGATGTAATACACGTAACTACCTCCCTTTCTGCAAGTGTTTTAGGTATACCGTTACCCAGCAGTGCCATTAGTACTGATATACAGACCTATTTTGCCAAAAAAGTTGGAATGATAATGGCCAAAAATAAAATAAGTATCAATTATGCCGGTAATACAGATAATATAGATGAATCAACTTATCTAAAAAGTGCAACCGTTAATTAACCAATTTTTCGATGGCAGTCTTTGTTTAACAGTGTTTTTAAACAAAGGCTGCACTATTTAAATGAACCTTTGTCATTTCGTGGTAATGATTTTGTAATTCATGAACCATCAACGGTTCCATAATATGCCTTTTTTCATCCCGGTACCAAATTTCCATGGTTTTAAAATAATCTTTAGCTTTTAATAAAATCCTGAAAGGGCCTTTCATATATTTTACAGTACCATCCTCATTTACAAGCTTTGTAAAGCTAAGTCTGGTCAATTGCTCATCATCCAGTAAAATACCACTTAACTGACTTGTTTCAAACCAAAATTCCTGGGTACCGGTATTTACACACACTTGTTTTTCATCCCCATTTAAATTGGTAACTTCTCCTTGCAAAGCATCGCCGTCGTTATCGGCCATAATATAATCCCCTAGTTTAATGTCCTGAAATTTTATCATACAACATTTGTTTATTTGAAACAATTTACTACTTTTTGAAAAAAATAGTTGAAATATTAATTTAAATAGTCTTTTATTAACAAGGATAACGGCAGCACTTATAAGCATGAAAAATTGAAAGCGTAATCCCCACTGTGAACTTTGATGGTTTAATACATACATTATTATAATTATAGCATATTTATTAACCCGATAATAGTATGCTGCCTACCTTCAATCTACTTTTTTTATGCTGTCATAATTTTATCTGCAACAGCAACCTGCAGCTTATTCCGACCAACTCATAACGTAGCCTTCATTTTCAATTTCCAGCGCATAGGTTGTTAAATGTAAGGGATGAAAAGTATCAATCATTACCGCCAGTTCGTTGGTTTGTTTGGCGCCGATACTTTTTTGTACAGCACCGGGATGCGGACCATGCGGGATACCTGATGGATGAAGGTTAATCATACCCCGGGTAACATGTTTACGACTCATAAAATCGCCATCAACATAATACAACACTTCATCACTATCAATATTGCTATGATTATAAGGAGCCGGAATTGCCTCCGGATGGTAATCGAATAATCTGGGCACAAAGGAGCAAACCACAAAATTATTTGCTTCAAAAGTTTGGTGCACCGGAGGTGGTTGATGAACCCTGCCGGTGATAGGTTCAAAATCATGAATAGAAAAGGCATACGGATAGCAGCATCCATCCCACCCTACCACATCAAAAGGATGATGTGCATAATGTATACCATACAACGTTCCACCCTTTTTTGTTTTTATTAAAAAACTTCCTGTTTCCACCTGCGCTTGTAAATTTTTGGGAATCCTTATATCCCGTTCACAATAAGGCGATTGCTCCATTAATTGCCCATATTTACTAAGGTATTTTTTAGGGTATCTAATAGGGCTAAAAGATTCAACAATCAATAGCCGGTTGTTTTCTGAAGCGAAATTTATCTGATAGATAGTGCCGCGGGGAATAACTAAATAATCGCCATAACCAAATTCAAGACTTCCATACATTGTTTTTAAAATGCCCGTTCCTTCATGAATAAAAATCATTTCATCAGCGTCTGCATTCTTATAAAAATAACTGCCCATCGATTGCTGAGGAGCTGCTAAAATGATGTGACAATCTTTGTTTACAAGTATTGGTTTTCTGCTATGTAAAAAATCTTTTTCAGCCTTAATATTAAACCCTTCAAAACTTCTGTGTTGCAGCATTTTTTCATCCGCCAAAACAGGTTGAACGTTTACAGGCTTATCAATTTTAATTATTTGTGTCGGTGGATAATGATGATATAATAGAGAGTAGTCATTACTAAACCCTTCTGTCGAAAATAATTCTTCAGAATAAAGAGAACCATCCGGTTTACGAAACTGGGTATGGCGCTTGTGCGGAATTTTGCCTGCTGAATAATAGTGTGGCATATGTAATACTGATTAGTTTGAATAATAGTTTTTAGCTCCCAAAGTTTTTTGAGCAAAAAGTTTGATGCATCTCCTTTCAAATTAACATCTAAAAACATTATTGCCAGTTGCAAAAGTTGGCGATGTTAGAAAAAATTAAACTTTCAAGCTTCAATTTAATTATTTTATGGCAATTTTGTATGTTAATGCAGCAGATAAACTGATCTGCAAAGAACAAACAATAAAGTTTATTGGTTAAATACCATTTAAACTTTTAACCTGGCTATTAAATTTACATTTTTTAAAACAATTTAATTGACAAGAATAGGCCTGATATCCGATACGCACAATTACCTTGACAACACCGTTTTTGATCACTTTAAAGATTGTGATGAAATATGGCATGGGGGCGACTTTGGCTCAATTGAAATAGCTGATAAATTAAAAGATTTCAAACCGTTTAAAGGGGTGTACGGCAATATTGATGGCAAAGATATCCGGGCCATTTATCCCGAACAATTAATATTCAGGTGCGAAGAAGTAACCGTTTTGATGCGGCATATTGGTGGTTATCCACCAAAGTACAATCGCGAAACAAAGCTAGAATTGATGCTGCACCAACCGCAATTATTTATAAGCGGCCACTCCCATATTTTAAAGATAATGTACGATGAAAAAATAAATTGTCTGCACATGAACCCGGGTGCAGCAGGTAAACAGGGCTGGCATAAGGTACGCACCCTTATACGTTTTACTATTGATGGAAAAGATATGAAAGACTGTGAGGTGGTGGAGTTGTAAATATATAAGAAGGAAGGTATAAGCATACAATATTAAATAAGGTATTAAGCCCTTAATTTTGCTAACAATAAATTTAATTATGATTAAAAATATTTCCTTGTTTTTGTTGGTTTTAAGTGGTCTGGTGGCTTGTACCAATAGTCCGAAAAATGCCGAAACTATTGACAAAACCAGTACAGAGGCAATACCTGCCCCAGAAAAAATTAAGCGCGATGCAATTGCAAAATACCCTGATTCTTTATTGTTGAAAGAAAATTTGATACAATATTTTAGAGAAAATAGTAATTATGGACAGGCCCTTATTGAAACGGATAAAGAATTACAAAAAGATAGTGCAAATGATCATTTATGGGATATAAAAGCTTCCTTATACATTTTGCAATCAGATACGGTCAACGCCATTAAAGCATTGGAGAAAGCCATTTCAATTCATCCTAAACCAGCCTACATTTTATCGTTGGGCTTAACCTATGCCCAAACAAAAAATACCGGTGCTTTGCAGATGGCGGATAAACTTATCAATGACCCGATGGCAAAAGCCGAAAAACAGGCTGCTTTTATAAAAGGATTTTATTATTCTTATTTGGGAAATTACAAAAAATCAATTGCTTATTATGATACTTGTCTGGCATTAGACTATACCTACATTGACGCTTACAAAGAAAAAGCCATCTGCCTTTATGCACTTTCCAAATATGAAGAAGCCATTCAATCCCTGCAAAAGGCGGTTGCTTTAAGAAGCTCTTACGATGAAGGCTTTTATTGGCTTGGCAAATGTTATCAAAAATTAAATATGCCAAAAGATGCCATTGCAAATTATGAAATGGCATTGCAGATAGATCCCGACTACGCAGAGGCCAAGGATGCGCTGACCAAATTAAAATAACGGCAGTACTTATGTAACTTTACTGCCGCTATATTATTAACTGTTTTTATTGGCAGCCTTTACGATCGAACAAAATATTATTTCATTATCAAAATAAACACCATGCCGCTTATTGCCCCTTCTTTATTAGCCGCTGATTTTTTACACCTTCAAAAAGCCTGCGATATGCTTAATGAAAGTGAAGCAGATTGGTTTCACCTGGATATAATGGATGGACGATTTGTCCCAAATATCAGCTACGGCCCCATGGTAGTAGAATTTTTAAGAAAGACAAGTACAAAGTTTTTTGATGTGCATTTAATGATTGAGGAACCTGAAAAATATACATCCGCCTTTAAAGATGCCGGGGCCAATAGTTTAACCGTACACTTTGAGGCCTGCAAACATTTGCACAGCAATATTCAACAGATTAAAAAATTGGGGATGAAGGCAGGTGTAGCCCTTAACCCGCATACGCCCGTTGAATTATTGAAAGATATTTTACAGGACATAGACATGGTTCTAATAATGAGTGTAAACCCGGGTTTTGGCGGACAATCATTTATACCGCATACCATTAATAAGATAAAAAGGATGCGCGAAATGATTGACGAACAATTACTAGCTGTTAAAATAGAAATTGACGGAGGTGTTACGCTTGAAAATGCAAAAATGATTATTGAAGCCGGAGCAGATGTACTGGTTGCAGGAAGCAGCGTTTTTAAAGCCGCTGACCCCATTAAAACTATTGCCGCACTGAAGGCTATTTAGCAGATAGGGAATCTGAAATTTGCAACAATACATCGGCAGATTGCTTTATCCATTGTGTTTCGGATTTATCCCATTTATACTTTTTAGAGATAAATTTTTCTAAAATTTGCTGTCCCTTGATGGCCTCATTTTTGTTGTAAAAACAATTTATCCAACCCTGACTGAGTTTATCTTTGTTTACAATGCCAATTCCGCCACTGTACCATTTAAAACAAGTAGGTAATCCATAAACAGAGATCGTTTTAAAACCACGGTCAGCATTATCTTTTAAAAATTTACTATAGAAAATAACGGCTTGGGTAACCCGCCTTTTAATATCAATATCAGGCTCGGAAAAAGCAGGTTTAATACGCCATTTATTATTGATTGCAAAAAAGGGATCGTCAGATAAATTAGAATGATGCCTTCCATCGGATACATATTTTCCAATCCCGTTTTTATCGGTTTGCAGCAGCAGCGATTTTACACCAATGGCATTGATGTGAAAATCTTTTTTAGATCCGTCTTCAAAAACGATGTGAATCTGTTTGGTCTTTTCATTTAAAACCCATTTTGCAAATTTTATATTGTCCCGCGGATTTATTACCAGGGAGCCATCTCCATAAAAGCAATAACTACGAAAAGGTATTTGCAGCTCACTATTACCAACAGCCAGAATTTTATCGTCAATATCTTCCTTATTTTCCCAATTTTGACATAATAATTGGGACATAGAATTGGAGGAGCTTAAACTTACAAGCGAACCGGAACGGGCAGCATCCTCCAAATCTTTTTCAATAGTTTTTTTATTATTACAACCAATTAAAAGGGTAACAATTAAAAGGGTTGAAAGAGATAGTGTTTTCAAATTTTTTATTTCAAAATTAGAAAGAACTATCCAAATATTATGAAGCAGGCTTGTAAAACATAAAATATTTATCTTCATAGTATGAGAGTATTTTCTATTTTGCTATTGTCCTTATTTTATTTTACAGCTTTTGCTCAAAAAAAAGCTGCCCTTATAAGTGGTCAGGTTATAGATGCAAATGAAAATCCGATAGCAAAAGTCTCCATTGCCATATTAGGAAAAGCTACCGGCGTAGTAACCAATGACAGCGGTTTTTTTAGTATTAAAGTACCCGTAAATAAAACAATCGCCCTTATTTTTTCTGCCATCGGCTATATTGAAACCCAAAAAAATTTCTACTTAAGTGAAGGTGAAAGAGAAAATACTACTGTACACCTGCAATTAAATGGCAAGACCCTGGAGGCGATTACCATACAGGATAACAGCAATCGGAAAGAACTTGGATTAACAAAAATAAATCCTAAAAATGCCCTTGCCTTACCCAGTACTGTTGGAGGCATTGAAGGATTAATTAAGATACTTGTAGGCAGCAATAATGAGCTTACTTCTCAATATAGTGTGCGGGGTGGAAATTATGATGAAAACCTTATTTACATCAATGATTTTGAAATTTTTCGCCCCTACCTGGTGAGAAGCGGGCAACAGGAAGGCCTAAGCTTTATCAACCCTGAAATGGCAAAAAATGTAAGCTTTTATAATGGGGGCTTTCAGACAAAATATGGCGATAAAATGAGTAGTGTATTGGATATTCAATATAAAAAGCCTAAAACTTTCGGGGGCTCTGCTTATATTAGTTTTTTAGAGCAGGGCATTCATTTGGAAGGCTCCTCAAAAAATGAGAAACTTACTTACCTTATTGGCATTCGCAATAAGAGCAACCGTAACTTGTTAAGCAGTCAGGAAACTACGGGTTCCTATATTCCTTCTTCAACAGATATACAGGCTTATTTTACCTATAAACTAAGCAAAAAATGGCAGCTTGAAATGCTTGGAAACTACTCTAAAACTTCCTTTACGTTTATCCCTCAATCTGCCCAAAAAACATCGGCAGTTTTTTCTCCACTTTTCACGGCTAACCTCGGGTTAGATATTTATTTTGAAGGCCAGGAGCGGGATGGTTATGCTACCAACTTTATTGGACTGAGTGCTATTAACCAAATAAATAAAAAGGTACAGCTAAAATGGATGATCAGTCATTTTGAAGATAAGGAAAATGAAAATTTTGATATCGGCGGAACCTATCTTTTTGGCAATCGCGATTTTGATAAATCAAGCAATACTTATGGTAAAATAATTAATCCACTCGGGGCTGGTTTTTATCAGAATTATGGTCGGAATAAATTAAATATTGGCGTATGGAACGCAGGCGTAAAAGGAAGTTTGGAAAAGGGAAAACACTTTCTACAGTTTGGCAACAGCATTGAACAAACTCATGTTAACGATAAGTTATTTGAATGGCAATACCAGGATAGTGCAGGCTATTCTTTACCCGTAAATACCAATAGCCTAAGTAGTTTTTTAAGCGATGGCGCAGTTTTAACTATTCAAAAATACAGTGGTTATGTGCAGGATAATATCAATTTTAAAAATGCAAAAAATGATATTGCTGTCCAGGCAGGGGTGCGTTACAATTACAATTCATTAAATAAAGAATTGTTGATTAGTCCGAGGGCGCAGGTAAGCATTAAACCAAACTGGCAAAAGAATATATTATTTAAATTGGCTGCCGGCATATACGATCAACCTGCATTTTACAGAGAATTAAGAAGGTACGATGGCAGTTTAAATACCCATATTAAAGCGCAGAAAAGTTACCAGATCGTAGCAGGGATGGATTATAATTTCACCAATTCAACACGTCCGTTCAGGATTACCACAGAAGCCTACTATAAAAATTTATGGGATGTGGTAACCTATGATATTGACAATCTTCGCATTCGTTACAGCGGCAATAATAATGCAAAGGCCTACGCCTATGGCATTGAGACAAGACTGTACGGTGAGCTAATAAAAGATGCGGAGAGTTGGTTAAGCATTGGTTTAATGCGCACCAAAGAAAATATAAACGGCGATCATTATTACAATTATAAAAATGCTGCCGGACAAACCATTACATCAAAATCTACCGATCAAACTGTTGTGGATAGCGTTAGGCAGGATGTAGGCTGGGTAAGGCGGCCAACGGACAGATTATTAACGGTGGGTTTATTTTTACAGGATTATTTAGCTACCAATAAAAATTTTAAAGTGCACCTGAATATGATTTACGGTAGCAATATGCCATACAATATTCCCAATAGTACACGATATAGAAATGCCTTAATTATTGATCCCTACATTAGGGTAGATATTGGTTTTAGTGCTTTATTATTGAGTGAAAAAAGCAAGCGCCGCAGCCATGATCCGTTTAAAGGCCTTGAAAATATTTGGGCCAGTCTGGAAGTGTACAATCTTATCGACAGGGACAATACCATTTCTTACCAATTGATAAAAGATTTTTCCAATACTACGTATACCATTCCGAATAAGTTAACGCCGAGGTTGTTGAATTTAAAGGTTGTGGCGAGGTTTTGAGGTTTTGCATTGGGAGATAAAATATAATTAAAAGCAAGACGCGATGTAGGATATAGAAATACCTTAGAAGAATCGTATTTTTTATATCCGTTAAAAGAAGGAAGTATTTTAATTGGCGGCATCGATATTCAAAATATCAGCAATAAAAGTTTGCGCCAATGTGTAGGTGTGGTACCACAACACATCGATCTATTTGCAGGCAGCATTATTGAAAATATAGCCCTTGGTGATATAGAACCGGATATGCAAAGAGTGTTGGGCATTTCGCAGCTGCTGGGTATTAATGAATTTGTAGAAAAATTACCTAATACTTATAATACTTTTTTAAGTGAGCAGGGCGTAAACTTATCCGGAGGTCAACGACAACGTGTAGCAATTGCAAGAGCTTTATATCGTAACCGGGAAATATTAATTTTGGATGAAGCCACATCAAGTCTTGACCCCGTAAGTGAGCAAAAAGTACAAACTACTTTAAATTGGTTTAAGCAGCAGGACAAGACGGTTATTATTATCGCCCATCGTTTATCAACCATAAAAAGTTGCGATACAATTTTGGTTTTGCATAATGGTAAATTGGTAGAAGAGGGAAGTCATGCAGACTTAATAAATACGGATGGGTATTATGCTAAATTATGGGCGTACAATAATAGTTTGGGATAGTTATAAAACAGTCACTATCGCTGCGATGCTGAACAATTTAATACCAGGCATATTCAGTTGAGATGGAAAATTATGACGCTTCAATCCTAAAATTTAATGTTAGAACAAGTGGAGATTGAAGTATGGGAAGATATTTTTTTAAAAAATTATGAAGTCCGGTTACTATTACATTTTCCTTCATGGTATACTCGTCACTTTCAGGCGTTATTACAAATTTATAAATAGGTTTTAAATCCGCAATACTTTCATAAAACCCATTAGAAATAGCAGGTGCATTAGATATTTTAATTTATATACAAGCGATTGGATTAATTCCTTTTACAAGTACGATATCGCATTCTGCCCCATCGTGTGTGCGGTAAAAATAGGCTTGAATATCAGGGGGTTTAATTTGAAAAATTTGCTCAATAACAAATCCTTAGCACATAATAAATTAACAATCAAACCCCGTAAATCAAAAATATAATTTATGATTTACGGGGTTTGAAATTATTAAAAATTGTATTTATATAAAAATCAAATAAAAGTCCAGGTTTCATAAATTTAATCAACTGTGTGGTATTATTATTGTTTAAGATTTCCATCTTTACCTACCTCCATTAATAAAGGTATAATTGATTATGAGAGTGTTATGTAGACGTTTAACTTAAAGGAAATGATGGATATGAAGTTATTACCAAATAAATTTATGGATTTTGAGTATTATTATTAATGAGATTTATCGGGCAGTTACAAGCTTTATTATTGAGTTTTAAAAAAAATTAAACAAGGATACTGTCATTTACCAAAAAACATTGATCAGGACATATTATTCCTGAACAATGTTCTTTTTATAAAAATTTATTTTATCTACCCCACCCTAAAAATAACTCAAATTAGTCTTAGGCGTCAACGTTAGCAATGTTTCGTAAATTAATTTAATGGTATTTTCAATATCACTTTTATGCAGCATTTCCACCGTGGTGTGCATGTAACGAAGTGGCATAGAAATCAGCACACTTGGGCAACCATCGTTGGCGTAAGCAAATGCATCAGTATCTGTACCTGTACTCCTGCTTACGGTATGCAACTGAACGGGTATTTTATTTTTCTCTGCTACATCCTGTACAATATCCAATAATTTGTTGTGTACCGCCGGGCCAAAAGTTAAGGAAGGTCCTTTGCCACAAACCGTTTCACCCTGTATAATTTTACTTATCATTGGGGTAGAGGTATCATGTGTTACATCTGTAATAATAGCAATATCCGGCTTAATTCTGCGGGCAATCATTTCGGCTCCGCGCAGGCCAATTTCTTCCTGTACTGCATTTACAATGTATAAAGCAAAGGGTAATTTCTTTTTATTTAATTGTAATAACCTGGCTACTTCTGCTATCATAAAACCACCAATGCGGTTATCAAAAGCACGACCAATTAAATAATCGTACGCCAACTCTTCGTAGCCATCTTCATAGGTTGCCACGGCACCAATATGAATACCCAAATCTTCTACTTCTTTTTTATTACGGGCACCACAATCTAAAAATAGATTCTCTACTTTTGGCTGCGGTTCTTTGTTCTCCGGATTTGCCATACGGGTATGAATGGCCGGCCAGCCAAATACTGCTTTAACAGCGCCCTTTTTTCCATGCACCAACACACGCATTGATGGTGCAATCTGGTGATCTACTCCGCCATTTCTTTTCAGGTAAATTAATCCTTCGGGAGATATATAATTTACAAACCAGCTTATCTCATCTGCATGCGCCTCAATCACCACTTTAAAAGGGGCTGTTGGGTTTATTACACCTACTGCAGTTCCATAAGGGTCGGTAAAAAAAGTATCTGTATAGGGCTTAATGTATTCTAACCATAATTTTTGTCCGCTGCTCTCAAAGCCTGTCGGAGAAGGATTATTGATATAATTTTTTAAAAATTCGTAAGACTGATCAGTTAGCAAACTTTTTGCAGCTTTTACTTTTTCCTTGTCTTTTGATTTTTCTTTTTCTTTTGCCATCAGGATATAATTTTTGTATTTTAATTAAAGTTCATTTCAATTTAAATGCTGGTCAAATACCTAAAATTTTAATTTGAAACTTTTTTTTCGGTAAATAAATTGTGAAGCCGGCTTTAAAAACCGGGCAACAAGTTGCAGTAACATTAATTTTTAAAAGGAGTTCATTCAAAAGTAAAAATAAACAATAATGCAGCCCGCTAATGTCGCAAGCAATAAATAGTATAATCTCCTAAATAATTACTGATATTGAATAACAATATTTTCCGACCTAACCGTATCACTATGGTGTTTTGCCTTATCCAATAAAGCGAAACGATAATAACAGGTATCATTTACTTTGCACTGGGGTTCGCCAATAGCAGGATAACCCGGTACTCTATAGCCAAAGGAAATAAGCAGGTCATCACTTTTACTTTTAAGATTTACCAAGGCATCCGAAACATAATACCTGTCAACAGTGTGACTTAAGGCACATTTTGGATTTACTTTTTCTACATAAAGAGAATCAAGATCGCCTTCTGCATCGGTAAAAGAAAGGGTAAATTTTACAACACCCCCCGGAACTAAATACTTTGTATCAACTGATTTATATTTCAAACTTGGGGTAGAGGAATAGGGTCCGTCCTTTTTGCAGCCTATAAAAATGAAACAAACAAGGCCAATTAAAATTGTGTTACGCATCTTTGTAAATTAATAAACAAATTTACTGATACAAATTGAATAAAAGCATTATAAATAGAGAAGCATTTGATAAAATTTTTGATAATCAAACGCTTAATTTTCAACAGCAATGTGTAGAAATTTTTCATTTTCAATACCAAAATAATAAAGTGTACCACCAATATTGTGCTACTTTAAAGATAGTGGTGGAAAAGGTTGACTGTATTGAAAAAATTCCATTTTTACCAATTGCCTTTTTTAAATCGCATACCATAATTACTACCGAATTTAAACCAGCCGTAATATTTGAAAGCAGTGGCACCACACAAACCATCAACAGTAAACACCTCGTAAAAGAGCTAAGCATTTACGAGGATAGTTTTAATGCAGCCTTTCTTAAATTTTACGGGTCGCCAAAAGACTGGTGTATTATTGCCTTACTTCCCTCCTATTTAGAAAGAAATAATTCGTCGCTTGTTATGATGGCAGATAAATTAATTGAGCAGACAAATCATCCGCAAAGTGGCTTTTATTTAAACGATCTTAAAAAGCTTAGTGACACTTTAGCACTGTTGGAACAACAACAACAAAAGACCTTGTTAATTGGAGTAACCTTTGCCTTACTCGATTTTGCTGAACAGTATCCAATGGAATTACACCACACAACAATTATGGAAACCGGCGGCATGAAGGGAAGACGGGAGGAACTTACGCGACAGGAAGTTCATGAAATTTTATGTACTAATTTTAAGGTAAATGCTATCCATTCAGAATATGGGATGACGGAACTTTTAAGTCAGGGTTACAGCAATGGTAATGGTATTTTTAATTGTCCGCCCTGGATGAAAATTTTAATTAGGGAAGAAGACGATCCTTTATCAGTAAAGGTTGCAGACATTAACCAAACCCTTGCAGGCGCTGTAAATGTGATAGACCTGGCTAATATTTACAGTTGCAGTTTTATTGCGACAGATGATGCGGCAAAATTGTATCCGGATGAAAGTTTTGAAATATTAGGGCGGCTGGACAATTCGGATATCAGGGGGTGTAGTTTATTATCCTTGTAAAAGTTGTGCGAAATATCAATGTCAAACACGCCAACTTTTAGGGAGATACCGGCAAAAAGATACTTACCATGAAAAATCACAAAGCGCTTGGCTAACGAAATCCATGTTTATATTTATTATAGCTCCGAGTACGCAATATACTTGTTTAATACGCCTAGCCGGGAGGTGAAGATGCTTCGAAGGAATAAAAATATTGTTAAACAGGTAAAGAAAAAAATTTACTATAATTGTTTCAACTACATCAATACTTCAATTAATTTAGCACAATGCTTTAAAAAGTTTTAAGGTATTTTATTTATTAAAAATTTCAAACCCGACAGATGGATTCAACAGTAAAACCCAATCAAACCATTATAGTAATTTTTGGTGCCGGTGGCGACCTTGCCTGGCGCAAATTATTACCTGCCATCTATAACCTGTACCTCGATAATTGGTTACCGGAAAATTTTTTGGTGCTGGGGCTTGATATAAAAAATATGAGCAGTATTAAATTTCAGGCGCATGTTCATGAAGGGATTGATAAATTTTCGCGCAGCGGAAAAGCCAAGAAGAAGGACTGGACTGCTTTTGAGCAAAATTTGATGTACAAAAAAGCAGACTTCAAAGCTGAATCCACCTATAATTTTATAAATCAACAAATAAAATTGTTGGAGAAAAAATGGGACGGTCCTTGTAACCGCATTTTTTACATGGCGGTTTCTCCATCGTTTATAGAAACCATTGTAACCAATTTAGGAGAAGCTGGTTTGGCAAAAGATAAGTCCTTAAACAGGATTGTAGCAGAAAAACCTTTTGGCCACGACCTTGAAAGTGCCAAACATTTAAACAAGATTTTGTGCAACACTTTCGATGAATCGCAGATATACCGCATTGATCATTTTTTAGGCAAAGAAACCGTACAAAATATTTTGGCGTTCAGGTTTGCCAATGCATTGTTTGAACCTATTTGGAACCGCAATTATGTAGATCATATTTCAATTACAGTTGCCGAACAATTAGGGGTAGAAAACAGGGGTGGCTATTTTGACCATGCGGGTGCACTTAGAGATATGATACAGAACCATTTGCTGCAATTGCTTTGCCTGATAGCCATGGAGCCGCCGGTAAGTTTTGATGCCGATGAAATTCGTAATCGTAAAACAGATGTATTGCATGCCATCAGGGATATTGAGCAGCATGAAGTGTATAAATATGCCATTCGCGGTCAATACAACAGTGGATGGGTGGAAGGTAAAAAAGTAAAAGCTTACCGCGAAGAACCGGGTGTTGACCCCAATAGCAAGACCGAAACTTTTGCCGCCATGAAATTATTTATTGACAACTGGCGTTGGCAGGGTGTTCCATTTTATGTACGCAGCGGCAAAAGAATGAATGAGACCCGCAGTTATATTACCATTCAGTTTAAACCGGTACCACACCAATCTTTTCCGGCAGAGGCTACCGGTAATTGGCAACCAAATTCTATTACTTTAAACATTCAGCCAAGGATGACAATAACCTTAAGTTTTCAGGCAAAAAGGCCCGGACTACAAATGTTGTTAAACCCTGTAGATATGTTGTTTGATTATGATGAGAGTTATAAAACCGGTACCCCCGAAGCGTATGAAACTTTATTGCTGGACATCATGCAGGGCGATACTACTTTATTTATGCGCGCCGATCAGGTAGAGGCAGCCTGGGATGTTATTATGCCGGTTATAAACGCCTGGCAGATTGATACACCGGTTAACTTTCCAAATTATCCGGCAGGTATGCAGGGTCCAGAAGGTTCGGATATTTTTTAGATAAATTTTAAAAAAAATACTAAAACTTTTATCAATATCAACCAGGATATTTTTAATGGTTTTTTAAATACTTTTTTATATAACAACTAAAATATAACCTTTATTATTTTTAGTACTAAGTGGTTTTCATTGAGAGAGATAACAGGTAGCTCCTATGGGGCATGCCACATTTTACGCTTGTGATTTACAAATAGGTAACCCCTATGGGGCATTTAGACGCTACTTTTTAAAAGTATAAGTGTAGATAATTTTTTGCATATCATTTTATTATTCCTCAATGTGAGGCAATACTATTATCCATTTGGGAAGTATACAATAAAGTTCAATTTTAAATTTGCAATCATTTTTGGCACCCATTTTTTATCAATGAAAGTTTTAAGTTATAACCCTTACGAGATATTTTACACTCCTACTATTGTGAGATACAAATTACAGAATCTTTTGTAATTACAAAATGATAGGCTCTGCTATTAAACATTTTGAAAAAAAATATCAAAATTCAATTTTAAATTAGCAATCATTTCTGGTACTCCTTAGTTCCTGTTAAGCGTTATAACAGGTAACTCCAACGGAGTATAGGCATGTCAACTACCTACAAAAATCAAACTCAAACGATAAAAAAAAGCCCAATCCATTAACAACTTATAACTCATCACTCATAACTTATAACTATCTAACCCAGTGCCTGCAGGATGTCTTCCAAAATATCATCTACGTGCTCTAACCCTACAGAAATGCGGATTAGGCCGGGCGTAATATTTACAGCCTGCCTGTTTTCTTCTGTTAATTTGGCATGGGTTGTACTGGCTGGATGAGAAGCGATGGTTCGGGTATCGCCAAGGTTGGCAGTAAGGCTGATCATTTTAAGGTTATTTAAAAATGCAGTGCCACTGGTAACCCCTCCTTTTAGATTAAAAGATATCAACGCACCACCATTTTTCATTTGTTTTAAGGCAATGGCATGGTTAGGATGAGAAGGTAAAAACGGATATTTTAACCAACTGATTTTTTCATGGCCCTCCAATTTTTTGGCGAGGGTAAAAGCGTTGCTGCAATGCCGCTCCATCCGCACATCAAGGGTTTCTAAACTTTTACTCAGTATCCAGGCATTAAAGGGAGATAAGGCAGGACCTGTACTTCTGCAGAAGGCATATATTTCATCAATCAACACCTTTTTTCCAACAACAATACCGCCTAAAACACGGCCTTGTCCGTCAAGCCATTTTGTGGCAGAATGCACTACCAGGTCGGCACCAAATTGTATGGGGGTTTGGCAGATGGGTGTTGCAAAACAGTTATCGACGTTTAAAAGAAGCTGGTGTTTTTTTGCCAGTTTACCCGCAAATTCCAGATCAATAATATCCAATCCGGGATTGGTAGGCGTTTCCAAATAAATCATTTTAGTATTGGGTCTGATGGCAGCTTCCCATTCTTCCGGCTTATCTGCTGCTACATAACTAACCTCAATGCCATATTTAGGCAGGTATTTATTTAACACGGTAATTGTGCTTCCAAAAACAGCACTGCAGCTAATTAAATGATCGCCAGTTTTTAGTAAAGCCATAAAGGATGCAAACACAGCACTCATGCCCGAAGAAGTTGCGAAACCTGCTTCGGCACCTTCAAGGGCAACCATTTTATCTATAAATTCTGTATTATTAGGGTTACTGAAACGGCTGTAAATATTATCTTCATTCTCATCTGCAAAGGCTGCCCGCATGCTTTCGGCATCATCATAACAAAAACTACTTGTTAAAAATAATGGGGTAGAATGTTCCATCTGATTGGTACGTTCTGTTTGTATCCTTATCGCTTTTGTGATGGGCTTCATGGTTTTTTTTTGATTTTTATCTTACCCAGGCAAATAAACTGCAGCAGGAAAGCATATTAAAAATAGTACGGTTAAATAAAAAATAGCCATGGACTCAATGTAATTGCATCAAAATAAAAGCCTTATTAGATTAAGCAACATTTTAATGTAGTAACAAAACAACACCTTACTATAACTACCGGCAACAAGTGTTACTATGTGATAGATTAAATAGTAATTTATTTAAAAAAGGCAGCTTTTAATTTTAAAGGGTACAGCGCCTCAATTGGATATTTTTAAAAAAATCACAATAAAGAAGGTTCCATTTCCATCCTATTTATTTAACCTTAGCTCCCAAGTAAAATTGGTACCGGCAAGGCGCAAGGTATCTGCCACAGAACAATATTTATTCATCGATAATTCACAGGCGCGGTAAGCCTTTTCTTCATCAATAGGCCCTTTAATTTCAAATACAATTTTAACATCCTGCCATAAAGAAGGTTCTTTACCGGATTGGCGTTCTCCTTCAATCTTCATTGAAAAACCTTCAACTACCTGACGTTGTTTTTTTAGTATCATTACAATATCAATACCACTGCAGCCACCAAGCCCCATTAATAAAACCTGCATGGGGCGCACACCAAAATTTACACCGCCTGTTTCCGGACTGGTATCCATTTTAAGCGTATGTCCGTTGGCATCTGTTGCCTCAAAACCACAATCACCTTCTACACGGTTTACATTTATTTCTATCATTTCAAAATATTTTTACAAATATAATTCCTGCAAGCCTTTACTTTGCATTTTCAACAGACGAATACTTATTATTTTAATGGACTTTTTTCATTACCCACACCCGATAACGCTTGAAAGCGGCGGCACATTGCCCGAAATTACAGTTGCCTACATGACTTACGGTAAGCTTAATGCTGACAAGAGTAATGTAGTTTGGGTTTGCCATGCCCTAACTGCCAATGCCGAAGCAACAGATTGGTGGAAGGGAATTGTGGGCGAATCTTATGTAATCGATCCCGAAAAGTATTTTATTATTTGCGCAAATATATTGGGCAGTTGCTACGGCAGCACGGGCCCGTTAAGCATTAACCCTACCACCGGAGCTCCTTATTACCATAGCTTTCCGCTAGTTACCATCAGGGATATGGTGAAGGCGCATATTTTACTGCGTCAACATTTAGGTATAGAAAAAATATTTTTAATGATGGGTGGCAGTATGGGTGGTTACCAGGCACTTGAATGGTGCATACTTGAAAAAAATGTAATTGTAAACCTATTTTTATTGGCCACCTCGCCTACTGAAAGCGCCTGGGGTATTGCAACACATACGGCCCAGCGTTTGGCCATTGAGGCAGATTGTACCTGGCAACAACCAACAGCAACCGCTGGTGCTAAGGGCTTAAAAGCTGCCCGCGCAGTTGGCATGTTAACTTACCGCAACTATGGCATTATGGTGGAACAGCAGAGCGACAGCGATTTTGAAAAATTAGACCATTATAAAGCCTCCGCCTACATTCATTACCAAGGCGATAAATTGGTGCAGCGTTTTAATGCCTATAGTTATTGGCTGCTGACAAAAAGTATGGATAGCCACCATTTAGGGCGGGGCAGAGGAGGGCAACTAATTCCCATTTTAGAAAATATACTACAACCCACCCTAATTGTAGGTATCAGCAGCGATATTCTTTGTCCGCTAATTGAACAACAATTTTTAGCCGGCTACATGCCAAATGGCGAACTAATAGAAATTGACAGCGATTATGGGCATGATGGTTTTATGGTTGAATCTGTACAAATTTCTCATCACTTAGACAATTGGCTGAAACAATTTTAGTATTTTAAATTAGCCTGCTTTTTCAAAAATATAAATAGCTACCTGAATATTTTGTGCTTACCAAATATTTTTATCATTTGATACATATTAATTATTTTTAATATATTTCCAGCTCTCCTTTAAAAATTTTCCAATTTTAATTTATAAGGAAATTTGTAAATAAGGTTTAAACAAATCTTTTAGAAATTATAGAAATTTTATTGGGCGGTTACCGTTTTCGCCGATGCGCCGAAAACGTTACCAGGCTTTTCGTTACAAGGCCACGGCTATAGTTTTTATAATTTCAAGGGTCTTCTGTGGGCTTTCCTCTGCAATCCTTACCGCAGTAATCCTCCCTTATTTAATTGTTTATTTTTGAAGGTTTTACAAAACAATAAAATTGTACATTATAATTCAGCATATTTAAACACCTTGAATCAGGCAGATGATTCGCATAAGCCATATTAATTCTTCCTCCGATCTAATTGAATGCATTGAGTTTTATTTAAAATATTAGATAAATAACTATCTATTAAAATAAAAATTAAAGAATACTTTTATCACATTGCAATAACTTTTGGATAACAGATTAAATAGCACTTTACGCGCTAAAGCCATCCATTGCCCTTACCTTGCAAATCCTTTTAAGCTAAATTTATATAATGTTATTTTAACAGCATATTCTATTAGCTAGAATGATATTATATCGCTTCCCTTGTAAAACAAAAAAATAAAAACATACGTTTAAATGATAATGAAAAAATTAGTAATTACCCTTATTGTACTACTTCCCTTAGTTACAACTGCCCAAACCACTACAATATTATCAGATAGCCTGCCTGCAGTACAGTTATTACCGGCAAAAAAAATTTACTTCGAAAAAAATGGTGACAGCTTTATTTGCAATAAGCCCAAATTCTTTGATTTCTTAACCCATATTCCAAAAGATGGCGCAGGTTATGTAAAACAATCTTTTAAAAAAGAGAATTTATATAAGGTAGGTATAATAGCAGCTTCAACTGCTATATTAATAATTTTTGATCAGCGTATAACCGATGGTGTACAAAAATTTGGCCGGCAAAATGGCATTAGCGGCGCAGAATCTTATAATAATATAGTAACAGTAAAACTTTTTGGTAAACCTACCGTTTTAGGCAAATGGCCTTTAAATATCAATACCGCCTTTTACGATCTGGGGCAGGGTTCTTCTGTTGTTTATATGGCAGCAGGTTTTTTTATATTGGGTAAATTTAAACACGACAACCTCGCATTGCAGACTGCCAGTCAACTGGTGGAAGCTTTTTTGGCATTGGGCGCAGGCACTCAAATTTTAAAATACAGCACCGGCAGGGAAAACCCTACAGATATTACCGCACCCGGCGGCAGGTGGAGACCATTTCCAAGTTTTTCGAATTTCCAGAATAACAAACCAAAATACGATGCGTTTCCATCCGGGCATTTGGCCACTTTTGTAAGTGCGGTAACCATCATCTCTACCAATTATCCAACTAAAAAATGGATTGCTCCTGTTGGCTATACCATTGCCGGATTACTTGGTTTAGCGATGCTTAACAATGGCGTTCATTGGGCAGGTGACTATCCATTAGGCTTTGCACTGGGTTATGGTTATGGTAAATTTATTGCCAAAAAGAGCCATATTAAATTGTTACCTGTTCAATAATTGTAACTATATAATTAGGAAGGGAATTACTATTTACTTAAAAATGTAAATAGTTTTTAAATAAAAGATGAAAACTTTTACACTACAAATTCTTGATCTCAATTACCATTTTGAATAATTCTAACTATTTAAAGTTCTGAAATACATAAAGAATCTGAATTATTTTATGAATTTTCAATATACAACTACAACAAAAAATTAAAATGGGACTACAGCAATAAAAACTATTTAAAAAACAAAGTATTAAAAACTACATTTGCTGAGGAGCCAGAACAAAACATAATTGTGCTTTGTCTTCTATCTAAAAAAGACTATTTACTTAAATTATTCAACATGTACACCACATATCATTTTAAATCAGCCGCTGATATTAATATGGATATTTTAAACGCAATTAAAGTCGCTTTTAAAGAAAAGCCGATTGTAATTACAATTGAGGAAGAAATAGACGAGACTGCCTTTTTAATGGGAAATCCTGCTAATAAAGCAATGTTATTAAAATCTATTGCACAGGACAAAAATGGTGAATCTATTAGTATTTCTATACCTGGAAACGCTTGAGAGATATTCAATTTACTCCACTAGCTTTTGAGCAGTACAATGAATGGCAAACTATTGATAAAACCGTTCATAACAAGATTCTTAAATTAATTATTGAATCTACCCGCACCCCATTTGAAGGAACAGGAAAACCAGAAGCTTTGAAGCATGATTTAAAGGGTTTCTGGAGCCGGCGTATAAATGAGGAGCACCGTCTTGTTTACAGGGTGGAAATAAACTTTATAAAAATTATAAGTTGCAGATTACACTATAAATAAAATCATTCTTTTAATTTACATGTAGTCCATCTTATTTCCATCTAAAAACATCCTATTAATTTCAGGGTACATCAATTCAACACTTAATTTTTCCCTAAAGCTATCATTAAAAATAAAATTTTACATTTTGGGTTCCCATGCTCCTTAACGTAATTATTTAAGAAATTTTATATATAATTAAACTCCCTTGTACCACATCCTAGCAACTTTAACAAATATTTGATATATAATATTATTAAATATTCCCCAAATATTTAAAATATTGCGGCCTATTAATCTATTCTACAGTTAGATTTTAAATTTATTCATGGCAAAATAAAACGCGAATTAATTATAAAACATTATAAGAAATAAAACACTATGTGCTTCTGAACTCAGAAACAATAAAAAAAAGTGCAAAATTTAGCTAAGAAAAAAAATAAGCAGGAGTCAATCAAATAAATACAAATTTTACGTAGCAATAATTCAATATCACTATCCATAATGGGTAAAAAACATATCCAAATAATAAAACCCTAACACCAACAATCCTTGTAATAACATGGTGCCATCTAAAATACCATAATGATAAAAATGCTTAACCTGCATTTTCTTGTTATTTATAAAAAAGAAGGTACTGATGGCCGATAAAATAAAAGCAACAATAATTAGTACGAAATGGGTATGTTGATAATGTGCGGTACATAAAAGTGTAAACAGCACCAACACTATATTTGAGACAATCAGGGCATTTTTTTTGCCAATTAAAATAGGAATCGTCAGCAGATTTTCCCTAGCATCTGCCCGCATGTCCCTGATATCAAATGGAATGGTAATGGCAAATACAAATAGAAATCTTTCAATAAACATCAATATTACATGTTCCTTATTAAACACAATGGCAGATTGAATAATGGGCAAAAAAATCGTTGACCCAGCCCAGACAAAAGATATCAGAAAAATTTTTAAACAAGGAATTTCCCGTAGCCGAAAAATACTTTTATTATTTTTAAATACCGGCAGTGAATAAAAAAGGGTTATAGCGGCCAGTGGCGCAAGTGTAATCAATACTTTTACATTTGCATAAAAAACAGCCCATGAAAAACCTATGACAGAGCAAGCTACCAACAAATAAAACAGCCTGATATTTTGCTTTACCCAGGTATGTTTTACACTGTTGAGCGCTTCTTTATTTGTTAACACGGTAATAAGCCGGTGCAGATTATAATCAAAAATTGTAGCAAAAAAAAGAAGTAATATATAGGGATGGAATTGAGGTCGCAAACCAAGCTGCACCTGTGTTTGAAGGGTTAACGCTACTGCAGCTAATGAAATAAAAATATTGGTATTTATTAAAAAATAAAATACTTTTAAAACAATGTTCAGGGAATAAGGTTTGCGGTATGCCATTTAGAAAGATGATCAGCTTTTAATTAAATAAACTACAGCTACTATCAAAACATTTATAAAAAAGTTACAGTCGTCCACTTAACTTATTGCTTTGTATCAAACTCAAACGGATTCGATTTTTTATACTCCGCATCATATCTTACAAAAAAGTACAAATAAATTACCCTGCTAATCCGCATCATCCAGGGTTGAATTACTACCAGCATAACACCATTTAAACCCAACCACCAAAACACCCTGTTATCATCTGTTGATACACCAATTAAAACCAGCCATGCCACAAAAGTAGCTACAGATAAAGCCACCGCCAGGGCATAACTTACATATCCTGTTCCAAACCAAAAGCCCTGTTCCAATTCAAAAAGTTGACCGCACTCTTCACAATTTTTCGGCATATCCAACATATAAGCGATACTTAGCTTTTTAAAAGGATGTTTGTTGGTAAACATAGCACCACAGCGACACCGGGGGCAACGCATTGCAAAAATGCTGGACCAGTAACCAGGTCTGGGTTTTAAATTTTCCATATATATAAAGATAAATCTTTAAGTTAGGAGCAAGATTAAAAGTGATAAATTATAAGTTATAAGTTATAAGTGTTAAACGGTTAGATCATTTTCGTTTCTATAGCGTATGAATACTTTTACTCTTTTAAATAATTTCCCAATTTCCGTACACCTCAATTTTTATAATCGGATCAATTTACTAGTTTTAAACAGTTGCCTGCATCTTTTTTCTTTCTCCAATTTGCTGGCGCCACATGGCATAATACAAACCCTTTTCTTCTAATAATTTTTCGTGAGTGCCTGTCTCAACTACATCGCCTTTTTCTAAAACATATATTCTATCGGCATGCATGATAGTGCTTAACCGATGTGCAATTAAAATAGAGATCTGTTCCTTGGCAGAAGATATGTTTTTTATGGTATTGGTAATGTCTTCTTCTGTTAAAGAATCCAGGGCCGAGGTTGCCTCATCAAAAATTAATAATTGAGGTTTTCTCAATAAAGCACGGGCAATGGACAAGCGTTGTTTTTCACCGCCGCTTAATTTAAATCCACCTTCACCAATCATGGTATCCAATCCCTTTTCGGCACGTAAAACCAAATTGGTGCAACTTGCTTTTTCCAATACATCTCTAAGGTCTTCCTCTGTTGCAGCAGGATTTACAAACATCAGGTTTTCTTTAATGGTACCACTAAATAAATTGGTGTCTTGTGTTACAAAACCAATCTGATTGCGGAGATCATCAAAATTTATTTTTGTTTCATCCAGTCCGTTATATTCGATTCTGCCTTCCTGCGGCCGATAAAGACCAACTAATAATTTCATCAAGGTTGATTTACCACTTCCACTGGGACCGACAAAGGCAATGGTTTCGCCAAGTTTAACATCAAAGGCAATTTTATCTATCGCTTTATGGCTGGCTGTATTGTGTTTAAAACTTACATTTTTAAAAGCAAGTTCATTTATTTTACCCAATGGTATGGGACTGCTAGGTGTGGTCTCCGGCGCCTTGCTCATCAGGGTATGAAAGTTATTCAGCGAGGCTTCCGATTCCCGATACGATAAAATGATATTGCCTATTTCCTGCAAGGGACCAAAAATGAAGAAGCTATAAAATGTTAAGGTTATCACCTCTCCTGCTGTTAATTTTTCCTGAAAAACCAACCACAATAAAGTAAACATAATTACTTGCCGTAGCAGGTTTACAAATGTACCCTGTATAAAACTTAGGGTTCTGATGCTTTTTACCTTACGCAATTCCAGGTCTAAAATTTTATAGGTATTTTGATTAAGCCGCCCAATTTCCTGATTGGTTAATCCGAGACTTTTTATTAACTCGATATTTCTTAAAGATTCAGTGGTGGTACCCGCCAGCACCGTCGTTTCTTTTACAATATTTTTTTGAATTACCTTTATTTTCTTACTTAACAAACTGGTTAATATGGCCAGTACAATCATACCACCCAAATATATCGGCATGATGGACCAATGTAACCTGGCAGCATAAATAGATACAAAAACAATACCTACCAGCATACCAAAAAGCACATTAATAAAGGATATGATAAACCGTTCCGTATCTAGTCTCACTTTAGTTAAAATGGATAAGGTCTCACCGCTCCGCTGGTCTTCAAACTCCTGGTAAGGCAGCTTCATAGAATGTTGAAGTCCGTCTGTAAATATCCTGGCTCCAAATTTTTGAACGATAACATTTCCAAAATAATCCTGAAATGCTTTGGCAATTCTGGATACCATCGCAACACTAATTAAAATAGACAGTAACCCCAAAACGCCCAAAACAAAATCGTGCTGACTTCTGATACCGGTTGCATGAAATACCTTTTTAGCATCGTAATAGCCGGTTTGTTTTGGATGAGATGCAAATTGATCTACCAGTTTTCCAAAAAAGTAGGGGTCAAGCATGGAAAAAACCTGGTTTACTGTAGCCAGAAACAATGCCAGCGCTATTAACCACTTGTAGGGTTTTAAATAAGTAAGTAATATTTTCATGTATAAAATTGAGAAGTAACTTGGTGTTGAAGAGAATTGAACCAACAAATATCGTACAAGTTCGGGCAAAATGACAAGATTGCAGACCTTATACCACAATTGAGTAAGGAATTTCTAATAAATTGGCAATCGAATAATCGAAATAATTTCGGTTCTTTGAAGATAATAAATTGAATATGAAGATTACCGGAGTTACGATCATTAGACATGCTGTTAAAAATGATTATCCCATTGTAGAGGCCATCCAATCTATTTTACCAATGGTAGATGAAATGATTGTAAGTATCGATAAAGGGGAAGATGAAACGGATGCCTTAATTAAAACAATTGCATCCAATAAAATAAAAATAGTTTACAGTGAATGGGATATGAAATTGCGCCAGGGAGGTATGGTATATGCTATCGAAACGGATAAAGCATTGGCCCATGTTAGTGCAGATACGGATTGGATATTTTATATACAGGCTGACGAAATAATTCATGAAAAGTACCACCAAACAATACTTGCGGCAGCAGAAAAATACAATAATATTGATAAAGTACAGGGCTTACTATTTAAGTACCTTCATTTTTATGCCACCTACGATTATGTAGGCGATAGCAGAAAGTGGTACAATTATGAAGTGCGCCTGATTAAAAACGACAAGCGCATAACAGCCTATAAAGATGCACAGGGTTTTAGAATAGGTAACACTAAATTAAATGTAGTACCCATCAATGCTGAAGTGTATCATTACGGCTGGGTAAAAAGTCCGCAACAAATGAAGGCCAAACACAAGGATGTAATTAAATATTATCATGGAGATGATGATTCCACAAAAGAATTTTTAAATAGTCCGGACCTGTATGATTTTAATGAGTTTGATGCCCTGCGAAAATTTACCGGCACCCACCCTGCCGCAATGAAAAATAGGATAGCTGCAAAAAATTGGAACATCTCACTGGACATCAGCAAAAAGAAATTAAAATTAAAAGACAGGGTATTGTATTATTTTGAAAAGCTAACCAATATCAGGTTGTTTTCTTTTAAAAACTATAAAATAATTAAATAATTTGTTGCTATCCGATAGCATTTTTTTGCACCTAAAACAGTGCGGCTAGTTATTATTTCAATCAAGCTCATTTAAAAAATTCTAAATAAATATAGTTTTAAAAACAGTGGCACTGAATGCACTATCAAACTTTGCGATAACCATTTTAATGGGAGTATCTTAATGATTATATAATTCTTTTGCAGCAGCTGAGCTTAAGTTTGAGCTACTTTTTTATCGATTAATTGCTTTAAAAATTTATATTTTAAGTAAATATATCGGGAGGATGTCCGGGCAATTATAAACCCTTCTTTTCCATCTAAAAATCCAAGGCGAAATATATAATTTTGAAGAAAGCTAAAAACCGGCGAGATAAATCTTTTTAAAAAGCTAGGTCTTTTTTTTTGCGCCAGATATTTGTCTGCGCTTAATTGGGCATACAAAATAGTTTTGGCGTAATATTCTTGTACGTCCTTCATGGTGTAATGCAAAAGTTCGCCGGAGATAATACTTTTTTCGAGCCCGAGACCTTCAATATTTTCATGAACAAGGGCCAAGTTCCAAGCGGCCTGTTTTTTATTGTACAAGCGGTATAATTTATCCCGTCCCCATTCGCCGAATACTATTTTTTTTGAGCCTAAAAAATTAGCCCTTTTAAAACCAAATAATTTTTTATCATCGGTAAGAGAAAGTGCATTGATGGAGCTTGCCAGTTCCGGAGTAATTCGCTCATCAGCATCCAATGCAATAATCCAATCGTTAACGGCAATAGCTGCTGCAGTATTTCGGGCATTACCATAACCACTCCAGGTAACTGGCAATAATCTTGCTCCGGCTTTTACAGCATTTTTAACCGTATCATCAGTACTGGCACTATCCGCCACAATAATATCAACACTAATTAATCTGGCACTATAGATGCAATCTGCGATATTATCAGCTTCATTTTTTGCAATTATAATTACAGATATGCTATTCATTAAATAAAATAATTTTGATAAACATAAACTTTTTTACCAGTAAAGATTATTAAATAATTACCCTTAGGTTTTTGCAGATGAAAGCTGATTAATAAACTGCCTTTAATACCTGCAAAGAAAAGAAAGCAGGTTTGCGGTTTAAAGTTGAATTATTTGACTTACAACCCTAATTATTTATTAATTTAGTCGCATATTATGAAACCTTCGATAAAATTATACAGTACTTATTATCAACCTTTTCCGTTGATGCCAAAGGCAGATTATGTTATACCGATACAAGCAGGTGCGCAAACTGCAAAAATTAAACTGCCCATGCAGGGAGATAATACAGGCGATAATATTTCGGGTTTAAATAATTTATACAGTGAGCTAACGGTGGCTTATTGGGTTATAAAAAATGCAGACAGAACACAGTGTGACGCCTGGGGGTTATGCCATTACCGCCGTTATTTTATTGAAAATAAATATAAATTATTCGTTAAAAAAAGAAGCAGATTTTATTACCGAACCAAACAAAAAAATCTGGATAAAATACTTACACCTGCGCTTTATAACACCTTGCAAAACTTATTGGTAAATAATGATATCATTGTACAAAGACCAACCTGGGCCAGAAAAGAAAAGGGCATAACCTATACGATTAAAGAAGCTTATACCCAAGCTCATTTTAAAGAAGACTATGCAGCGATGATGGACGTTGTGGCAGAAAAATTTCCGGAGTACAGCACCAGCATTGAATCTTACGGTGAACTAAATAAAATGAGTTACAATAACATGATGATTGCAAGATGGAGTGTTTGGGATGATTACCTGCATTTTTTATTTACGGTATTAGCAGAGGTGCAACACCGCATTAATATTAATAAAGAAGGGTACCAAACAAGGGTTTTTGGTTTTTTGGCAGAACGGTTGCACAATTTATTTATTTTTCACCATCAACTAAAAGCGGCGCATTTAACCTTAGGGTTATTTGAGGATAAAATATGAATTTACTTTATCTCACTTTTGGCAATAACACCAGCGTTCATTTGCAGGCAGCATTTTCTATTTATTCATTTCTAGGAAAAGAAAAACAAATTAATTCAATTACTATTATTACTGATAGTCCTACTTTTTATACACATTTTGCACAGCACGTAAACATTATTTGCATAAGTAAAGAAGAGCTAAAGGAGTGGGAAGGGCCACATCATTTTTTTTGGAGAGCCAAAATTAAAGCCATTGAAAAGCTTTGCCATTTATATCCGAATGAACCAATTGTATATTTGGATACCGATACTTTTTTATACAAGGATATTGCAGGCATTAAAAATAGATTAGCCAATAATAAAGCCTTAATGCACACCAACGAAGGTTATTTATCTACGAAAAATAGTAAAACCGAAAAAAAAATGTGGCGGCAAATTACCAATAAAAAATTTGGCGCTATTTTAATGCAAAAATCAGATTGTATGTGGAATGCCGGGGTAGTAGCTACACCGAATACCACCAATGGGGCTGATCTTGTACTTGCTTTAAATATTTGTGACGAAATGTGCGCTGCCGGCGTTAGTAAAAGATTAATTGAACAATATGCACTGTCGCTGGCTTTAGAAAAAACCTATGGGTTGGAAGCGGCCGAGGATTTTATTGCGCATTATTGGTCAACCAAACAAATTTGGAATGTAAAAATTAGCGACTTCTTTTTAAAGGCCTATTTCGCACAATGGAACGATACAACCATTATTGAAGAAATGGGTTTAATAGATAAAACAAAAATACCGGTATCAGAAAAAGTAAAAAATACCGGTATCAGATTAAAAGCGTTGGTTGATAAATTATTTCCCAACAAGAAACTCATTTATTTGAAAAAAAATAAATAAGGTGTTATCCTATTAAAATTATAATGACTTTATCACAAAAAACACCCTTTAACCTGCCCATCCTTCCCTATCCAAACTTCGGTATTGAATGGCTTCTGCCAAATGTTCTGGTTTAATATTTTCTGTACCGGCAAGGTCAGCAATGGTTCTGCTAACTTTTAAAATTCTATCGTAGGCACGTGCAGAAAGGTTTAGTTTTTCCATGGCTATCTTCAATAATTTTTGACTCGCCGTATCAATTACACAAATTTCTTTCAGCATTTTACTGCTCATTTGTGCGTTGGCATGTACATCTTCATGGTCTTTATACCGCTCCTCCTGAATTTCTCTTGCCTTAATAACCCGCTGTCTGATGATCTCGCTTTTTTCAAATTGTTGGGTAGAAGAAAGTTCGCTAAAGGCCACTGGTGTTACTTCTACATGCAAATCAATTCTGTCTAATAATGGTCCGGATATTTTATTTAAATACTTTTGAACTGCGCCGGGCGGGCAGGTGCATTGCCTTTCGGGGTGATTAAAATATCCGCAAGGGCATGGGTTCATACTGGCGATCAGCATAAAACTCGCCGGAAATTCAAGGGCTATTTTTGCCCTGCTGATCGTTACTTTTCTTTCTTCCATCGGCTGGCGCATAACTTCTAAAACCGTTCTTTTAAATTCGGGCAATTCATCTAAAAATAAAACACCATTGTGTGCTAAAGATATTTCGCCTGGCTGGGGATTACCGCCGCCGCCAACCAGGGCCACATCAGAAATGGTATGGTGCGGACTTCTATAAGGTCTTTTAGAAATTAGGGTTGCGTTTTCCGGTAACTTACCTGCAACACTATGTATTTTAGTGGTTTCTAATGCTTCCTGTAAAGACAAAGGGGGCAAGATAGTTGGCAAACGCTTTGCCAGCATTGTTTTCCCTGCTCCCGGTGGTCCAATTAAAATGGCATTATGCCCGCCGGCAGCAGCAATTTCAAGAGCACGTTTTATATTTTCCTGCCCTTTTACATCGCAAAAATCAATATCAAAATCGCTTTGTGCGTAAGCAAATTCTTCCCGGGTGTTTACAATGGTTGGTGCGATGGTGGTTTCATCTTTAAAAAATTCAATTACTTCCTTCATGTGACTAACGCCATAAACCATCAAATTATTTACCATAGCTGCTTCCCGGGCATTTTGAATTGGTACAATGAGTCCTTTAAAATTTTCTTTCCGTGCTTGTATGGCAATTGGTAAAGCACCTTTAATTGCCCGCACAGTACCATCCAGACTAAGCTCTCCCATAATTACATATTCTTCTAATTTTTCGGGGTTAATTAATTGCTCGCTTGCTGCCAATGTTGCCAGTGCAATGGGCAGATCGAATGCACTGCCACTTTTACGAATATCTGCAGGAGCAAGGTTTACGATGAGCCTGGTTCGGGGCATATAATAACCATTGTCTTTAATGGCACTTTCAACCCGCAACAAACTTTCTTTTACAGCTCCATCAGGCAAGCCTACAATAATAGCATCCGATTTTCCCTGATTATTTATATTTACTTCTATGGCAATGGTGATTGCTTCAACGCCATAAACAGCGCTTCCGTGGGTTTTTACCAACATGTTTCAAAAGGGGTTGTAGAATGATTAAAAACTGTTGAAAGGTAAACAATCAATAACATAAATGAATAGTTATCTCAAAATCATAGCAATAGAATGGGTTTAAAGTGAAAATTTAGCAGATTATATTTGCCTTCATTTTAAATGAGCCTGTTTTGAAATCTAATGAACAACATTAATGAAATTCTATATTTTATTAATGTATAATTTTTTGAATCAAAAGAAATAAAATTTTATGCCAATATTTTTATTGGCTAACAGAAACGCTGTATAGTCAGGAAGTTTGGGAGAAAAAACTACATTTAGCCTTGAATTTTAAAATCATTTATGGAAAAAACTAATTTAGGTTAGTTGTTAAAACAGGTAACTCCATTGGGGCATTTATCAGTTATACGATCGACTGTAACAAAGAGGTAGCCCCACATGGGGCAATTAGCAGTTTTTACTATTGGATGTTACAAAGAGGTAGCCCCCATGGGGCATATTGCAATTTTATATTTGTGTGTGTGTGTGTTACAAATTGGTAGCCCCGATGGGACAGTTAGTAGATTTACTATTGGCTGTTACAAAGAGGTAGCCCCAATGGGGTAATTAAAAGTATTACAATTAAATGTTACAAAGAGGTAGCCCCGATGGGACATATTGCAATTTTATATTTGTGTGGCTGTTACAATGAGGTAGTCCCGATGGGACAATTAGTAGTTTTACTATTGGCTGTTACAAACAAGTAACCTTGTAGAGTATTAGTTTTTATTATTTAATGTGATAAAAAGGTAACTGATAAGAGGCTTGAAAGGTTGATATTTTGAACCTGATCCGATTAAACGTTTTTAATTTTTTAATAGCAGACATTATAAGCTAACTCTTAAAAAACGCCTGCAAACATGCACTTATAACTCATAACTTATAACTCATAACTAAAAAACTCAGCTTATCTCCTGCATCCGAACCAGTTTTGAATAAAAGCCATTTTGTGCAATCAGAATATCATGGGTACCCCGCTCAATAATTTCCCCTTTTTGTAATACAATTATTTCGTCTGCATTTCGAATGGTACTTAGTCTGTGCGCTATAACCAGCGAGGTTCTGTCCTGCATCAAATTTATTATAGCATCCTGCACCAGGCGTTCACTTTCTGTATCTAAGGAGGACGTAGCTTCATCTAAAATAAGTATCGGTGGGTTTTGTAACACTGCCCTTGCAATGGTAATACGCTGGCGTTCTCCGCCGCTTAATTTCATTCCTCTATCGCCAATATTGGTATCGTATTGCGCTTCCTTTTGTAAAATAAAATTATGAGCATTGGCTATTACTGCCGCTGAAGTAATTTCATTTTCGGTGGCATTGATATTTCCCAAAGCTACATTGTTACCAATGGTATCATTAAATAAAATTGCTTCCTGTGTAACAATACTCATTTGCTTTCGCAGAGAAGAAATTGTAAAGTCCTTTATATTTATTCCATCAATTAAAATAGCACCCTCCCCTACATCATGAAACCTGGGAATAAGATCTGCCAAAGTTGATTTTCCGGAACCCGAAGAACCAACCAGCGCAATGGTTTTACCTTTTTCGATAACAAAATTAATATTCTTTAAAATCACTTTATCCTCATAACTAAAACTCACATTTTTAAATTCAATAGCCGTATTAAATCCATTTAATACTATGGCATCCTTTTTTTCTTCTACCAATAAAGGTGCATGTAAGATCTCCTCAATTCTTTCAATGGCACCCATACCTTTTTGTATATTGGATATGGTGGTAGATAAATTTTTAGCCGGATTTATGATCAATGCAAAGGCCAAAATAAAGGTAATTAAATCACCCCCGGTTAGGTTGTTATCACCCGAAAATGCAAACCGGCCTCCAATGTATAAAATACAGCAAAGTACGGTAATGCCCAATACTTCTGTAACCGGACTGGCAAGATCCCGCCTTAAAGTCATTTTGTTTAAAAGGGCAAACATCTTGTCGTTACCAGTGCTGAATTTTTGTAACATTCTTGGTTCTGCGGTAAATGCTTTTATAACTTTTATACTGCCTAAAGTTTCTTCTACATGCGAAATATTTTCGCCGTTGGCTTGCGAATAATGGGTGGATTGCTTTTTTAAACGCTTACTTATTTTGCCGATTATGATAGCCGTGATGGGTAAAAATATGAGGAGAAACAAAGAAAGCTTAGGACTAATAACGATCATAGAAATTAAGAATGCAATAATCATAATGGGATCCCTTACAATGCCTTCCAATGCAGAGAAAATTGAGTTTTGCACTTCTGCAATATCACCGATCATCCTGCTCATGATATCACCTTTTTTAGACTCCGTAAAAAAGCTGACAGGTAACTCCAAAATTTTTGTATAGAGCCTTAACCTAAAATCGGCTAATATTTTACTACGCAAAGGCGTGGATACATAAATGGATAAATACACAAAAATATTTTTCAATAAAATGGACATTACCATTATCACACAAATGATACCTAAAGCAAATTGAGGACTGTGGTGTTGTACAAACAATTGAAAAAAGTTACCAAACCTACCTAAAGATTTGGATTGCATAACGGGCAAATTACTATCCGCCTTAAAAAGAATATTTAAAAAGGGAGCGAGTCCATTTATTGAAAGCAGGTTGAAAAGGGTTGCAACAATTGTATAAAAAAGGTAAAGCGCCAGCTTATTTTTGGGAATATGAATGTATTTGAATATCCTAAAAAAATTCTTCATGTAAAATTGTTATGGGTCATTTTAAAAACGTAGCCGCAAATTTACATTGAATAAAGAAAAAGATCCTACAAAATTTAAAAGGCGGCCCACAAAAGATTTATCGCTGTTATCATTACGAATTAAACAAAGCTGCGTCAATTTAAATAGGGGACACTTGCACTCCCTCATTGAAGCCGTTCGCTTTTTTTTAGCTTAATTTAAAACAGCAGCCTATATTATAGCATTGTTAGAAGGTAAGTTTTATAATTTCGCCAGCATATCAACAACGCCTTCATTTTTTAGTATAAGGTAGCCAAGTCGATCATGACTAATTCCCTCTTTTAGCTGGTAACTAAATAAAAGCTGGTCATTTTCAACTGCAGTCTCAAAATAATTAAAACTAATGGTAGGATACTTTTTTAACCCCTCTCCAATTTCATATAAATGAGTAGACAGAATAAAAAGCGAATTTTTAATTTTAACCAGGCCTTCAATTACGGTACTGCTGCACTTCATGGCATCTTCCACATTGGTGCCTTTAAATAACTCATCAATCAGGACAAGCCATTTTTTACCATCAGAAATTTTAGTAACGGTAGATTTAATGCGTTGCACTTCATTGTAGAAATAACTCTCGCCTTTACCAATATTATCTACCACATTTATATTGCTCAATATACCATTGAATAAGGTCAATTGCAGGTGGTTTGCCGGAACACCCATGCCGATATGGGCTAAAAATACAGCAGCTCCTACAGCTTTGATGAAAGTGCTTTTACCCGCCATATTTGCCCCGGTTAAAAAAATAAAATTGCTGGATGGGTCAAGCGTAATATCGTATGCAACTGGATTTTGTAATAATAAATGATATAAACCATTAACTTTCAACAGGGGATTATTACCGGATAAAAATTCAGGAAATACAAGCCCGTATTGGTTTACAGCTAATGCCATACCATACCATGCATCTAACTGAAAGTAAATATCAAGCAGTTGCTCCATATTATGTTTGTAATGGTTTCTAAGAAACCTTCCCAATTGTAATTTTTGCACCAGGTTTAAGGAGGATACTTTTTCAGTTTGCTTTATAATTGCTAACGGAACTTTATCGATTAATTGTCCGGCAACCAATAATTTTTTTTGAAGCGGTAAAGGACAATCATCTTTCATAAAAATATTGATCAGTGTCTGAATGCCTTTTATAAAATCGAAAGCATGCCCAACTGAATATTCGACCAATGAAAAATCGGGGCGATGAAAATATTTGTATCCGTAGGCATTCACAACAGTAGGCTTAGCGGGTATTTCATCAATATTGGCCTGATAAAATTTCTCGATCATTAATAACGAACCGTTGCTAATTTGCAAAGGCCACAAGGATAGATTTTGCTGAATAATTTTGATGGTTTGCTGAATACCCTCAATGGCCTCAATCGTTTTAAGCGGCGTAAAAAAATTATCAAAAAGTTTGTCTTTACCGCCTACCGTTCGGCAAAGGTTAAGTTTATTAAATAAAGAAAACTCTTCTCCATTTATAATAGCCAGATCGGTAAAAGTTGTTTTATCTATTTCCATAAAATCTTACGCAGTAATCAGTTTTAGGCTAAATATAAAAAGGATAATTTTCTATTAAGAAACCGCCGAAAAAAATTATGAAATAATGCAGTTATTTGTTAAGCAATATAAATTACACGGCTCCATTTACAGTAAACTTCAAACGCTGCCCTTTAATAGATTCATCCCATACCCCATTTCCATAAACCATTTTGCCATTTACAAAAGTGTGGGTAATCGTTGCCGGAAAAACGAAACCTTCCAACGGGCTCCATCCGCATTTGTATAAAATATTTTCTTTGGTAACTGTTGAAGGCTGGTGCAAATCTACCAAAACCATATCTGCAAAATAACCTTCTCTTAAGTAACCGCGATCTTTAATACCAAAACAATCTGCCACCGCATGGCACATTTTTTCAACAATTTTTTCTAAAGAAATGGTTCCTTGCTGATAATAATGCAACATCAATAATAACGGATGCTGCACCAGTGGCAGACCCGCATGGGCATGTTCATAATCGCCTTCTTTTTCGCTCATCAGGTGCGGTGCATGGTCGGTGGCAATGATGTCTAAACGATCGTCCAGTAATCCTTGCCACAAGGCCTCCTTATTTTCTGCAGATTTAATAGCCGGGTTGCATTTAATTTGATATCCCAGGCGTTCATAATCAGCCGCCGTAAAATGTAAATGATGTACACATACCTCGGCCGTAATTCTTTTATCTTTTAGCGGAAACATATTACCGAACAATTGCAGTTCTTTTTGGGTACTGATGTGTAAAATATGCAGGCGACTATTAAATTTCTTCGCTATCTGAATGGCAGCCAGCGAAGATTCATAACAAGCAATTTCATCCCGAATTATGGGATGGTCGGCAGCAGACAAAACAGGTTTTACATGTTTTATCCGTTGGTAATTTTCGCGAATTATTTTTTCATCTTCACAATGTGTGGCTATCAACAATTCGCTTTCTCTGAATATTTTTTCGAGGGTACCATAATTATCCACCAGCATATTTCCGGTACTTGCACCTAAAAATATTTTAATGCCACAAATATCCGCTGCCATTTTATTGGCTTTTAATACCTCTTCGGCATTGCTATTACTGGCGCCCATAAAGAAAGAGTAGTTTGCCAATGAGTTTTGTGCTGCCATAGCATATTTATCTTCCAACAAATCGATGGTTAGTGCGTTGGGGATGGTGTTGGGCATTTCCATAAAACTGGTTACCCCGCCTGCTACCGCTGCCTTACTCTCTGTATAGATGGTAGCTTTATGGGTTAAACCCGGTTCTCTAAAATGAACCTGATCGTCAATAACACCGGGTAATAAATATTTTCCGCCGCCATCAATTTCTATAACGCCGGGCTTAGCTGCTATTTGCGGGGCTATTTTTTCTATTCTTTCCCCATTGGTTAAAAGGTCCATTACGGCTATCTTTCCTTCATTAACCAGGTGTATATTTTTAAAGAGGTATTGCTGCATATTGCCTGAATATTATTTATAATTTTTATAATCTTGTGCAAATTAAAAGCATTATCAAATAGTTTCTTTTTAATGTGGTTGAAATGGCTTGCTTATTTTACTTTTTCTTTGCCGGTAAGGCGATAAGACGTTTTTTTTGCCGTTGAGGCGTTAAGACGTTTTTTTGCCGGTAAGGCGTTAAGACGTTTGTTTTTTTGCCATTGAGGCGTTAGGAGTTTTTATTGCATTTTAAATAAACGAATTATATTTTAATTCCAAAAACTAACAAGTTAAAAAAGCCATCAAACACGCATCACTTATAACTCATAACTTATAACTTATAACTTTAAACATACCTTAAAACATAACTTAAAACATAACCATTTACTGCTGTTTAATCAAAAATATCCGACGATAAATACCTGTCTCCACGGTCGCAAATAATGGCTACAATAACGCCTGAACTTAATTCTTTTGACAATTGGATGGCTGCATGAACTGCGCCGCCACTGCTTAGCCCGCTAAAAACAGCCTCTTCCCGAGCCAACCTTTTTGTCATGATACGGGCATCCTTTTCATCTATTTCAATAATTCTGTCAACTCTTTTTCTATCAAATATTTTAGGCAGGTAGGCTTCAGGCCATTTTCTAATGCCGGGTATTTGAGATCCGTCTGTTGGCTGGCAGCCCACAATTTGTATATCGCTATTTTGCTCTTTCAAAAACCGGGAAACCCCCATAATTGTACCGGTAGTACCCATGGATGATACAAAATGTGTTACTGTGCCATTGGTATCTCTCCATATTTCCGGCCCGGTAGTTTTATAATGCATTGCAGGATTATCCGGATTGGCAAATTGGTTCAGCATTAAAAAACCACCCTTTGCAACTTGTTCATTGGCATAATCAATTGATCCTTCGATCGATCTTTCTTTTGGTGTTAGGGTAACTTTTGCACCAAAGGCACGCATAGCTAAAACCCGCTCCCTTGTTGAATTTTCGGGCATAACCAATTCTATCGGCACTCTAAATAAACTGGCTATCATTGCTAATGCGATGCCAGTATTGCCGCTGGTAGCCTCTATTAAAGTAATACCTTCTGTTATTTCTCCCCTGTCCAACGCCCCCTTTATCATTCCATATGCTGCCCTATCTTTTACGCTTCCGCCAGGATTATTTCCTTCCAGTTTACCATAAATCGTTACATTTTTATTACTAATTACATTTTCCAATTTTACCATGGAAGTGTTGCCAACAAGATCTAATATTACTGCCATATTACTAATTAAATTTAAAACGGTAAGGTACAACGCTATCTTTATTTTTTTATAGACTCCTTAAAAATTCAGGTATTGTTATTGGGAATATTTCTTAAAAAATTAAAGCATTCAAGGTTTTCCCTTTCAAAATATACGGTCTGCTTTATAAAAATTTAACAAAAACTCAATTGATCCTTCCTAATTGCTACCAATATTAATTGCCTGTTGGATTAAACAGGTTTGACAATCCTTTTTGTACCTTGCAGCACTCTTTTAATAAAAAGAAGTTTTGCTGAAGTATAACAGGTACAATTGACAATGAACAGGTTAATATCACCATTCGAAAAAATTGATGGTTTAGGATGAGTGTAATTTAATAAATTGATTGTCTACCCTATTTGGCTTTTAAATATTATTTATGTCGAAAGAATTAAGAAAACAAGAAGCTTTGGATTACCATTCCAAGGGCAGACCAGGTAAAATTGAAGTTATACCAACTAAAGAAGCCAAAACCCAACGGGACCTTTCGCTGGCATACTCGCCCGGTGTTGCCGAACCTTGTCTGGCTATAGCAGCTAACCCCGAGGATGCCTATAAATATACCGCCAAAGGAAACCTTGTAGGTGTAATAAGTAATGGTAGCGCGGTTTTAGGACTAGGTAATATTGGTGCCGGGGCAAGCAAACCCGTTATGGAGGGTAAGGGCGTTCTGTTTAAGATATTTGCTGATATTGATGTTTTTGACATCGAAATTAATGAAACCGATCCCGAAAAATTTGTACAGATCGTGAAGGCCTTGGAGCCTACATTTGGTGGCATTAATTTAGAAGATATAAAGGCGCCTGAATGTTTTTATATTGAGCAAAAACTAAAGGAAATATTGAATATTCCGGTGATGCATGATGACCAGCATGGAACGGCAATTATATCCTCTGCAGCATTATTAAATGCATTGGAATTACAAAAAAAGAAGATTGACCAGGTACGTATTGTAATTAATGGAGCAGGCGCTGCGGCAATGGCTTGTATGAAATTATATGTATCGCTGGGTGCAAAATTCGCCAATTTTATGGTGCTTGATAAACTCGGTATTTTATATAAAGGCAGGGGAGATATTGAAGACCTGAAAAAAGATTTTTGTGTAGATGAAAAATACAAGGCCTACGACCTGGCGATGGCGCTGAAGGGTGCAGATGTATTTGTAGGCTTAAGTGTGGGTAATGTAGTTACTGCTGCAATGGTGAAGACCATGGCGAAAAATCCGATTGTATTTGCTATGGCCAACCCCGACCCTGAAATAACGTACGAAGTTGCCACCGCTGCCCGTAAAGACATCATTATGGCAACAGGCCGAAGTGATTACCCCAACCAGGTAAATAATGTATTAGGTTTTCCCTATATATTCAGAGGTGCCCTGGATGTACGCGCAACCTCTATAAACGAAGCCATGAAATTAGCTGCGGTTAAGGCTTTGGCCGAATTAACCAGAGAACCCGTACCTGATATTGTAACCCTCGCTTATAATGAAAGAACCATTGTTTTTGGACCGGATTATATTATCCCAAAACCATTAGACCCGCGATTGTTATCGGCCATTGCACCGGCTGTTGCAAAAGCGGCTATAGAAAGTGGGGTAGCAAAATATCCCATCCAGGATTGGGAAGCCTATAAATTAGAACTCAATAAACGCCTTGGTTTAGACAATCAGTTGAGCAGGGTAATTGGCAACAAAGCGCGCAAAGATCCTAAAAGGGTAATTTTTGCTGATGCTGAAAATATAAAAATATTAAAGGTAGCTCAGATGGCGCAAGAAGAAGGTGTTGGCTACCCTATTTTATTGGGCGATGAAATTAGAATTAGAAAATTAGCCCTGGCAAATGGCATTGATATTGAAAGCATGCCAATTATTGACCCTAAGGCAGACGAATTTCATTCTTTAAGAAAGCAATTTGGTGATTTATTTTATTCCCGCCGGCAAAGAAAGGGTATCAATAAACATGAGGCCTATAAAATAATGCAGGAGCGCAATTATTTTGGTTGCATGATGGTAGAAACAGGTGAAGCAGATTGTATGATCAGTGGGCTTACCCGTAATTATCCCGATACCATTCGACCGGCACTGCAAACAGTTGGTACCGAAGAAGGGGTTAAAAAAATTGCCGGTATGTATATTTTATTCACAAAGCGTGGCCCTTTATTTTTGGCAGATACCACGATAAACTTTAACCCCACCGCCGAAGAACTAGCTGAAATAACCCTGCTGGTGGCTAAAGAAGTAAGGCAATTTAATATTGTACCACATATAGCCATGCTGAGTTACAGTAATTTTGGAAGCAGTAATTCACCCGAGGCAAACCTGGTACGCACCGCACGTGAAATAGTAAAATTAAAAGACCCTACGCTTATTTGTGATGGTGAAGTGCAGGGAATACTGGCATTTAATAAAGAAATTTTAAAAGATAATTATCCCTTTACCGAATTGCTGGATGGTGAGGTAAATATTTTAATATTTCCAAACCTGGCTGCGGGTAATATTGCCTATAACCTGTTACAGGAAGTTGGTGGAGCAGATACGATCGGTCCCATATTATTAGGCTTAAAAAAACCTGTTCATGTACTGCAATTAGGCAGTTCAATAAGGGCTATATTCAATATGGTGCTTATTGCAGTGGTGGATGCACAAATGAAATGTAAAACCGATACCCAGGAAGCCATTAGTAAAAGCAAATGGTGGAAACGTTTCAAAAAAACCAGTCATGATTTGTAGGCAACCATTTCATACTTAATCTATTGGTAAAAAATTGCAGTATCCTTCTGAAATTATTTTGCTGAAGGAGCAATGATATGGTTTTTTATGAGTAATGGTATTAGAGTGTAAATACCAACAGGCTGTTTGTAAAGCTAACGCTACCGTATAAACGCATCATTATTAATTGTATACCATTACTGCATAATAGCTTTAATTCATAAGGCGCTTACTTAAAAAGAAAGCGCCTTATGAATTATTTGCATATGGGCAAGGTAATTGTACGCAGCTAATCATATTTTTAATAAATTTGCTTTATGACTTTTTTTACCGACTTCGGCCGTTACCTTTTGATGCTTAAGGGAATGTTTTCTAAACCGGAAAACTTTAAAATGTACTGGAAAGAATTTATGAATCAATGTAACGACATTGGTATCGGATCTTTCGGTATTGTATCTATCATCTCCGTATTTATTGGTGCTGTAAGTGCAGTACAAACCGCCTATCAATTGGTAAGTCCGCTTATACCACCCGAAACAATTGCAACTGTAGTAAGGGATACTGTAATATTAGAATTTGCACCCACGCTAATATGTATTGTATTGGCTGGTGTTGTAGGAAGTAAAATTGCAAGTGAATTGGGTAATATGCGCGTAAGCGAACAAATTGATGCGTTGGAAATAATGGGCATCAATACAAAAGCGTATTTAATTTTACCTAAAATTGCTGCCGCCATGCTAACAATACCTTTACTGGTAATTGTATCGATGGTGCTGGGGATCTGGGGTGGAAGGCTTGCCGCTGTGGCGTCTGGTATTGTATCATCAGATACATTTGATAGAGGCTTGGTGCAGGCTTTTGTACCTTACAATGTAACTTTTGCACTAATTAAATCCTATACTTTCGCTTTTATTGTTAGTAGCATCCCGGCCTATTTTGGATATTATGTTAAGGGAGGTTCCTTAGAGATTGGCAGAAGCAGTACCAAAAGCGTTGTTGTAAGCTGTATTGTACTTTTGTTTGCAGATTACGCATTATCACAATTATTGTTGAGTCATTAAGTCAAAATAGCATGATTGAATTTAAAAATATTAAGAAAAGTTTTGGAGAAAAGGTAGTGTTAAATGATGTAAGTCATATCATGGAAACCGGTAAATGCAACCTCATTATTGGTACAAGCGGAAGTGGTAAAACAGTTTTACAAAAATGCCTGGTTGGATTATTTGAACCGAACAGTGGTGAAATTATTTACGACGGGGTAAATTTTACCGATATGGATGAGCAAAGCAGAAAAGAACTGCGGCAGCAAATTGGTATGCTGTTTCAGGGATCTGCCTTATTTGACAGTATGACTGTTGAACAGAATGTTATGTTTCCCCTGGATATGTTTGGTAAAATGAATAGTTCTGCCAAAAGAAAGCGGGTGAACGAAGTATTGGACAGGGTTAATTTGGAAGGCGCCAATAAAAAGTTTCCGTCTGAAATTAGCGGAGGAATGAAAAAACGTGTAGGTATTGCAAGAGCCATCGTTTTAAATCCTAAATTTTTATTTTGTGATGAACCCAACTCCGGACTCGATCCGCAAACTTCGATGGTAATAGATAAATTAATTAATGATATTACAAAAGAATTTAATATGACAACCGTCATAAATACGCACGATATGAATAGTGTGATGGAAATAGGCGAAAATATATTGTATATGTTTGAAGGGCAAAAGGAGTGGACAGGAAATAATGAAGAGATTATTTTTTCTAAAAATGAAAAATTAAACGAATTTATTTTTGCTTCCAAATTTTTACAGGATGCAAAGGATATGCGTATGCTGGAGGCCAAAGGCATAATTGCCGATGACAGAAATATGGAAGAGATGTTGAATAGCGGAGAGGAGATAAAATAATAATTTTCATAGTAGAGAAGTTACAATGCAATGTCTCTACGAGAAAAATACCATACCAATAAAATCCAAACCCTACCCCATAATTGAAAACCCAATGAACAAATACAAAAACAAATACCGTATATTGTCTGCCTGATTACGCAATTAGGATTATAGTAGCAATGGCGAATATATTAAAACCATCTGCAAAAAAAATCGCCAACATTATTTTGGTTAAATTATAAACAGAGAAATGATTTTAAATGCGGTTGGAAATATTACCCAAAAAATATTGGTTGGAAATACCCAACCATTTTTTATTTGTAGAATTAGGCAATTTTGAAGTAAAGCCTAATCATACACACCGCATTTTAATAATTGATAAAAATGGAATTTCAAATAACCCTATTGCAATCCCATCTGTGAACATTGCATCAAACCCGCAGAGCCGTTGCATTGCAACGCCTCTGCGGGTAAAATTCAAAATTAAACACAATCAATTTTCAACAATTCCTCTTCTACCCTATCTTTGCGAAACTTTTTACTTTTCATTTTAAATTTATTCTTGTCACCATGTCAGTTCTAGTAAATAAAAACTCTAAAATAATTGTACAAGGTTTTACCGGTACAGAAGGTACTTTTCATGCTACCCAAATGATTGAATACGGCACACAACTGGTTGGCGGTGTTACACCTGGTAAAGGTGGCACTACCCATTTGGACAAACCTGTTTTTAATACTGTAGCTGATGCAGTAAAATTAACCGGTGCAGATGTTAGTATCATTTTTGTACCTCCTGCTTTTGCAGCAGATGCCATTATGGAATCTGCCGATGCGGGTATTGCTTTAATTGTTTGCATTACAGAAGGAATTCCGGTACAGGATATGGTAAAGGTTAAAAATTATTTAAAAAGTACAAATGCCAGATTAATAGGGCCAAATTGTCCGGGTGTTATTACAGCAGAGGAATGTAAAGTGGGTATTATGCCGGGCTTTATCTTTAAGACAGGCAGGATTGGTATCGTATCTAAAAGTGGTACATTAACTTACGAAGCGGCTGACCAGGTTGCCAAAGCAGGATTAGGCATTTCTACTGCAATCGGGATTGGCGGAGACCCAATTATTGGGACTACTACTAAAGAAGCAATTGAACTTTTTATGAACGATCCGGAAACCGATGCCATCGTAATGATTGGAGAAATTGGTGGCGGTATGGAAGCTGAAGCAGCTCATTACATTAAAAGTACCGGTAATAAAAAACCTGTTGTTGGTTTTATTGCGGGTCAGACTGCTCCTCCGGGACGTCGTATGGGCCATGCAGGCGCTATTGTTGGTGGTGAAGATGATACCGCAGCAGCAAAAATGAAAATTATGGCCGCCTGCGGAATTATTGTTGTTGATAGTCCTGCAGAAATTGGTAAAACAATGGCAGAAGCACTTAAAAAATAGTAAAATTTATAACCTTTTTTATTAGCCTTCAATTAGCGTTGAAGGCATTTTTTTTGCTTAAAAGCGGCACTGAATTAAAGCAAAATAATTGACGTGTTAATATTTTTATTGCCATATAAAATACAATCAACAAATAATTCTTTCCCTTGATGAATGGCACTGTAAGTATAAACTATGGGTAATTATGCAATTTCCCTATTATTTCATCTTACCGTAAATAGTATAATCCTGTAACAATTACAGTATCTTTTGCAACAATTTATAACTTGTCACTAAACCTAAAAGTTTATGTCGTTTAAAAATATTTTCTTTTTGTATTTTTTAATGGTATTTATTACAACAAATCTATTTGCCCAAAATAAAAACGACTTTGCAGAAAACTGGAAAAAAGTTGAAGGTCTTGAAAAAAAGGGACTTACAAAGACTGCATTAAATCAGATAATGATTATTTATGACCTTGCCAAAAAAAATAATAATGAGGTACAGCAAATAAAATCGGCCATTTACCAGATTAAGTACCGCAGCATGGTGCAGGAAGATAGCCGGGAAAATAATATTTTTTTTGTTGATACATTAATTGCAAAATCCGGGGCGCCTGTTAAAAATATTTTACAAAATATGCAGGCAGAAATGTTTTGGCAATACCTGCAAAGAAACCGGTATAAATTTTACAACAGGACAAAATTAGCAGTTGAAAAAAGTAAAGATATCAGCACCTGGAGCCTTGAAAAATTAAATGAAACTATTAGTACACTGTACAATCAATCTCTGGCAAACGAAAAATTATTACAGGCAACCAAAATAGAGGGCTTTGATCCTATTATCATTAAAGGTGTAAATACCCGTCAGTTACGTCCTACACTATATGACTTTTTAGCCTTCCGGGCTTTAGATTATTTTAAAAATGATGAACGATATCTTACCAACCCAGCGTATAAATTTACAATTAATGATCAGGTGGCTTTTGCACCGGCGGCAGAATTTGCAAAGGCTTCTTTTCTTACAAGAGATACTGCATCCTTACAATACAAAGCCATTTTATTGTTACAAAATATTTTAAGTTTTCATTTAAAAGATAAGGATCCCAATGCGTTGGTTGATGCCGATCTTATCCGATTAAATTATGTGCAGCAACATGCTGTTAATGAGGATAAAAGTGAACGGTACGAAGCTGCATTAAAAAGTTTGGAAACAACCTATCCAAATGAACCGGCAAGTGCTCAGGCCATCTTTTTACGCGCTCAAATCTATTATAACCGTGGTCTCAATTATATTACTACAACAACCACTGGTCTTCAATATGAAATTAAAAGAGCCGAAGAATTGGCCGCAATTGCAGTCAAAAAATTTCCTGCAGCTGAAGGTGGTATTAATGCTCAAAACCTAATCAGTCAAATATTACAACCTGCACTTAGTTTGCTGACAGAAAAAATAAATGTACCCGCACAAGCGTTTAGAACCCTGGTAACTTATAAAAATACCAGAACAATTTATTTGCGCATTATTAAAACGTCGAGAGAAGAAATAAATAGTATAAACGCACGCGACAAAGATAAATTCTGGAAAAATATTGTTGCCCAAAAAGCAATAAAAAACTGGCAGGTAACACTTCCTGATCCACAGGATTTCCAAAGCCATTCTGCTGAAATAAAAATTGATGCATTAGAAAGCGGTGTTTATTATATCCTTTCCAGTTTAGATGAAAAATTTTCTTTAGAAAAAAATATTATTGCAAAACAAGTTACCTATGTCAGCAATATCAGTTTAATACACAATAATAAAAAGGATTACTACGTATTAAACCGGGAAAACGGGGAGCCCTTAAACAATGCAAAAATTCAGGTATGGCAAATCCAATATAACAATATCAATAATAAACGGGAAGACATAAAAGCGGAGCAATACACTTCCGATAAAAATGGTTTATTTAAACTTAAAGCATCCGAACAGTTCCGCTCAATAAATTTTCAAATAAATACTGGTAAAGAGGAACTTTTTACGGACAATAACAATTATAACAATGAAGGCTTTTACAACGACTTCGACAGAACAGAATCAATAGCACCTTTAAGCTTTATGTTTACTGATCGTTCCATTTATCGACCCGGACAAACTATTTATTTTAAGGGTATTGTAATAAAAAAATTATCAAAAGGAGGTGAGAAAGGCATCTATACTTCCTTTAAAACTACGGTTCAATTAAGAGATGCCAATAATCAAAAACTTAATGAACTGCGCATGGTTACCAATGAATACGGCTCTTACCATGGCGCTTTCAAATTATCAGAAACAGGACTTAATGGTACGTATAGTTTATATGACAGCAGTACAGCTACCACACAATATATTAATGTTGAAGCATACAAACGACCAAAGTTTTATGTTACAATTGAAAAGCCAAAGGGAACTTACCGCTTAATGGACAGCATTAAAATTACCGGTACTGCAAAGGCCTATGCAGGCAATATCATTGATGGTGCAAAAGTTAGTTACAGAGTGGTACGTAAGGTTCGGTATCCTATTTGGTGGAGTTGGGGTGGCTACAATAGTTTCGGAAATTCTATTTATCCACCTGGCAATACTAATGAAGTAGAAATAGCCAACGGAACAACAAGTACAGATGCAAAAGGCGAATTTACCACCAGCTTTAAAGCCTTACCGGATGAAAGTATTGATAAAAAAACTCAGCCGATATTTTATTATGAAGTAAGTGCAGATATTACAGATATTAATGGAGAAACAAGGAGCAGCAATACTTCAGTTGCGGTTGCTTACCAAATGTTACAACTCGATATAAAGCTGCCTGCAAAACTTTTAATAGACAGTCTTAAAAATATAACCATAAAAAGTACCAATCTTAATGACATTGAAGAAAACGTTATCGCTACAGTATCCATTCAGCAATTAAAAAGCCCGGGTAAAATTTTTAGAGAAAGGTTTTGGAGCGTACCCGATCAATTTGTAATGAGTAAAGAGGAGTATTACAGCAACTTCCCTTACGATGTTTACAAAGATGAAAATGAAATAAAAAATTATGAAAAGGGCGAAAAAATTATTGAAAGAATTGATAGTACCAATAAAATTTTATCGCTTGGCGTGCAGCCATTAAAAGCAGGATGGTACTTAGTTACGGCTATTACAAAAGATAAGTACGGAGAAGAAGTAAGGGCAGAAAAATACTTTGAATTATACAACAACAAGAAAAGTGAAGTAACCGATAAACCAATTGAATGTGTAGCTGATAAAAATATGGCTGAACCGGGTGAAAAAATTAAATACACCATTACTACAGGGTTTAATAAAATTTGGCTGATACAGTCTTTGAGTAAAATGTCAGATTCCACACGTACCAATTATCAAAGTATCACTACAAATAAACCGTCCCAAAATGAGCTGACTATAAAAGAGACAGATCGGGGCGGTATTGAGGTTGATTATGTATTTGTACAACACAACAGGATGTACAAAGGAGAGGAAAGGTTTGATATTCCCTGGAGCAATAAAGAATTAAATATTAACTACTCCAGTTTTAGGGATAAATTATTACCGGGCAGTACCGAAAAATGGAAGGCAAAAATAAGCGGAACAAAGGGTGAAAAATTGGCGACCGAAATATTGGTGAGTATGTACGATGCAAGTCTTGATCAATTTAAAACACATGGTTGGAGCGCATTAAATATTTGGCCAAACTTAGACAATACCATTAGTTGGATTGCTAATGGATTTGAAGTGATAAATTCAGAAGAATCTAATTGGGGCAATAATAAATATATTTCGTTGCCGGCTAAAACTTATGACCAGTTACTAAATACAAATGCTACAAGTTTGGATGAAGTGGTAGTAATAGGTTATAGCAGTACAAAAAGGAAAGATATTTCTGGAAATGACGGCTTACTGGATATTGCAAGGTCACCTGTAGTAAATCAAAGTGTGGCTCTACAAGATCAAGTTGCTGAAATTCAAATAAGCAATACAGGGGAAAATAAAAAAGTAATATTATCTGATAGTATTTCGACCGTAAAAGCAGCATCAAAAAATACAGCACCTGAACAACCTTCAATCCGTAAAAATTTTAACGAAACAGCTTTCTTCTTTTCGGATTTAAAAACGGATACAGCAGGCAATATTGAGTTTTCTTTTACCATGCCCGAAGCGTTAACGCAATGGAAACTGATGACCTTTGCACACACTAAAGACTTAGCAAGTGGCTACTCAGAAAAAACTACAGTAACACAAAAACCTTTAATGGTGCAAGCCAATGCGCCCCGCTTTTTAAGAGAAGGAGACGGGTTAGAATTGAGTGCTAAAATTATTAACCTTAGCGATAAAGAAATAACCGGAACAACGCAATTGGAATTGTTTGATGTGGCTACCAATAAACCAATTGATGGCTGGTTTAAAAATATTTTTTCTACCCAATATTTTACAGTGGCCGCTGGTCAAAGTGTAGCCGTAAAATTCCCGATGGAAATTCCGTTTAACTTTAATTCCGCATTAACCTACCGCATAACTGCTTCCTCTTCCAATAAAACAGCAGGAGCAAATTTTTCTGACGGTGAAGAATTGTCCATACCCATTTTAACCAACCGCATGTTGGTTACCGAATCTTTACCCCTTAACCTTCGCAACGAAACAACCAAATCTTTTAGTTTTGATAAATTATTAAAAAGCGGTAATAGTCAAACTTTGACCAACCATGCATTAACGGTAGAGTTTACTACTAACCCGGCCTGGTATGCTGTGCAGGCCTTACCCTATTTAATGGAGTATCCATACGAGTGTGCAGAGCAAACATTCAATCGATATTATGCCAACACGCTTGCTGAATCTATCAGTAATAGCATGCCAAAAATAAAAGCTGTTTTTGAAAAATGGCTTACGCTGGATACTACCGCACTATTAAGCAATCTTCAAAAAAATGAAGAATTAAAAGCTGCCCTGCTGCAGGAAACGCCCTGGGTTTTGGATGCACAGAATGAAAGCAAACAAAAGAAAAATATAGCCTTACTTTTTGATATGGTAAAAATGAATGGGGAAACAGATAAAGCCATTACCAAATTAAAAGATATGCAAAGCAACAGTGGTGGTTTTGTTTGGTTTAAAGGCGGACAAGACGACCGTTACATTACCCAATATATCCTTACCGGTATTGGTCATCTTAAAAAACTGCAGGCGTTATCCGCCAATAATTCAGGCCAATTAAAAGATATAATGAGCATTGTAAATAAGGCAATCCCATATCTTGATACAAAAATAAAAGAAGAGTATGAAGCGCTATTAAAATACAAAACGATCCTTAAAAATAATAACCTTAGCAACACCGCCATTCAGTATTTGTACATGCGAAGTTTTTTTACTGAAATACCCGTTACCCCAAGTGCGCAAACAGCTTATACTTATTATAAGGGTCAATCAAAAAAATACTGGTTAGGCACAAGTAAGTATTTGCAAGCCATGATTGCTTTAAGTTTAAACCGAACCAAAGATGAAATTACCCCAACTGCAATTATTAAATCATTAAAAGAAAATGCCATCATTAATGAAGATCTGGGCATGTATTGGAAAGAATTTACCAATGGCGGCTATTACTGGTACCAGGCACCAATTGAAAGCCAGTCTTTAATGATAGAGGCTTTTACAGACATTGACAAAAATACTGTCACTATCAACGACCTGAAAACATGGTTATTAAAACAAAAGCAAACTCAAAACTGGAAAACTACCAAGGCAACCGCAGACGCTTGTTATGCCTTATTGTTAAATGAAACCAATTATTTAGCGGTAGAAAAAAAAGTAAATATCCAAATAGGAAATACAATTATAAAAAGTTCGGATGAAAAAACGGAAGCTGGAACCGGCTACTTCAAAAAAACATTTAAAGCTTTGGATATTAATCCGGAAATGGGAAATATAAAGGTAACTACTACTATAAAGAATGCAAGTAATACAGTAACAAAAGATGGCAGCACAGCCTGGGGTGCTGTTTACTGGCAATATTTTGAAGATCTTGATAAAATAACCTATGCCTCCACTCCGCTCAAGCTGACAAAAAATTTATTTGTAGAAAAAAATACGGATAAAGGTCCGGAATTAATTGCCCTAACCGATGGCGCTACTTTAAAAGTAGGTGATAAAGTAAAGATTAGGATAGGTTTAAAAGCAGACCGTGATATGGAATATTTACACATGAAAGATATGCGGGCGGCTTGTATGGAACCAACCAATGTACTAAGTCAGTATAAATATCAGGATGGTTTGGGGTATTACCAGTCTACCTTAGATGCAAGTACCAATTTTTTCTTTGGTCGTTTACCAAGGGGCAGTTATATTTTTGAGTATGAATTATTTGTGACTACCCCGGGTAATTTCAGCAATGGTATTACAAGTATTCAATGTATGTATGCGCCTGAATTTACCAGCCATAGTGAAGGAATTAGGGTAACGGTAGAGGGAAAATAAATGAAAATATTTACGGCATTTTTCTGAAATTTAGTGCCAACGTAGGAACAGGCCGCGGCCTGTTCCTACGTTGGCACGTTCCTGCGCAGAAAATGACCGATTACAAAAAATAAAATTGGTGATTAACAAATTAAACATTAAAACCTTACCTTTGCAGCCCCGTAGACAAAATGAATACGGGATTAACCAATTTTTTAAATAATAAAACAGGGAAAATGAACAACTACGAATTGATGGTGATTTTTACCCCGGTGTTGTCTGAAGAGGAATATAAAGCCGCTCAGAAAAAATTCGCTGCGATTGTTACAGACAATGGCGGTGTAGTTATACACACCAATCCTTGGGGATTAAAATCACTGGCCTATCCCATCGCCAAAAAGACCACTGGTCTTTACTGGGTAATGGAGTATCAAGCGCCAACCATCTTCAATGAAAAGTTGAAAACTCAACTTTTACGTGACGAATCAGTGATGCGTCACATGTATACTGTACTCGATAAATACGCCGTC
>JAYTHI010000310.1:0-2873 GCA_043732685.1 Ferruginibacter sp.
GCGATTAAACTGGCATAAATAATTCCAATTATTGATAATATGATCACGATGTTATCAAATTTTACAACTGCCAGAGGAAACATAGGCAGTAACCATCTCAATGCTCCAAATAAACCCATTTTTACCATTACCCCGCTTAGCACCATTGTAACTGCAGTTGGCGCTTGTTCGTAGGTATCAGGCTGCCAGGTATGAAATGGAAATACAGGCATTTTAATTGCAAAGGCCAGAAAGAATAACCAAAACAACCAGTTTTGTTGTACCGCTGATAATTGTGCCTCATAAAAATAATTTAAGGCAAAACTATGTTCCGATAAAACTGCGCCCTGCGCGTTTAAAACAGGTGCAGTATGCAGGTACATATAGATAATGCCAACCAACATCAGCAAGGATCCTGTAAAAGTGTATATAAAAAATTTAAAAGTTGCCTGAATCCGTTTTTCTCCGCCCCAGCGGCTACATAAAAAATAAACAGGAATAATTGCCAACTCCCAGAAAAAATAAAAGATCAACGCATCTGAGGCCAGAAAAACACCCATTAAACCAGCCTGTGTCAACAACATCAGTCCGTAAAAAATATTGGTGTTTTTATATTCGGTCTTTGCGGTAGCTAAAAAGATAATTGGAAACGATATCGCTGTAAGCAAGGTTAATAGCCTGCCCATTCCATCTAAAGAAACAGAAAAACTTGCGCCAATATATTTAAGCCATTCGTAATTGAATGCCAGTCCGCTTAATGCTTTATTATTGGCATAATAAATACTAAACGCAGCAATACACAAAGTTACAATTGAAGCAAATAGCGCCCATGCTTTAACAGCTGAATCCTTTTTTATTAAAAAAGTAATGAGCCCCGCCAACAGCGGAAAAAAGATTAATGCATGTGGAAATGTTACCGAAATATTTTGATCCATACCTTCTGATTACAAAAACAATTGAATGATAAATAAAATTATGATAGCGACAACCATCATTAACATGTAAGCACTTACCTGCCCCGTTTGCAACAACCGCATCTGCCTGCTGCTATAATTTACAGCCCGGCCAACACCATTTACAAATCCATCAATCGCCTTTTTCTCAATTATACCATTAAAAAAGGAAGAAATTGATTTTACAGGCTTAACTATGATAGCGTCATAAATTTCATCTACATACCATTTATTGACGAGCACCCGATTTAATCCGGTCTCTTCCTCCGAAGTTTGTTGGTATTTACCAAACTTATTTATTGCAAATAATAATGCGATAAGTGCCCCAATAACCGATGTTGCCATTAAAGCATATTCTGTGGTATGTGATAATTCATGCTTTTCAGCCAAGGCAGCAACCAAGGTATTGCTTTGCGCAAATATTGGTTCTAAAAAGCTTTCCAAACGATGTCCGCCATGCATAAATACTTCGGGAATACCTATCCATCCACCAATTACTGCCAGTATTGCTAAAATAATTAAGGGAATAGTAATAGCTACCGGACTTTCATGTAAATGATGCTCCTGGTCATGGGTGCCGCGAAATTTGCCAAGGAAAGTCATGGCATATAACCGGAACATGTAAAAGGCGGTCATGAAAGCAGTGAGTACACCAATACCCCAATAAATTGGATTTTTTGTAAATGCTGCAGCCAAAATTTCATCTTTAGAAAAGAAACCGGAAAACGGTGGCATACCTGCAATGGCCAAACAACCTACAAAAAAAGTAAGGTGTGTGATGCTCATGTATTTTTTTAAGCCACCCATCTTACGCATATCCTGTTCTCCACCCATAGCATGGATAACACTACCTGCACCAAGAAATAATAAGGCTTTAAAAAATGCATGCGTCATTACATGAAACACGGCTCCGGTATAAGCGCCAACGCCCAAACCTAAAAACATATAACCCAGCTGACTAACAGTTGAGTAAGCCAATACTTTTTTAATATCATTTTGTTTGAGGGCGATAGTTGCTGCAACTACAGCGGTTGCTAACCCGATAACGGCAATTAAAGCCTGGGTTGCGGGTGCCATGGTAAATAAAATATTGCTTCGTGCAATCATATAAATACCGGCAGTAACCATTGTTGCGGCATGTATTAAAGCACTTACAGGTGTTGGACCTGCCATTGCATCCGGCAACCAGGTGTACAACGGTATTTGGGCACTTTTACCACAGGCCCCTAAAAACAGCAGCATGGTAATGCCTGTAATATCAAGCGTTGAAAGCTTGGAAACATTTTCAAAAACAGCATGATAATCTGTTGTACCCAATTTTGTAATAAGCCAGAAAACAGCCAATAAAAAACCAAAATCACCAATACGGTTCATGATAAAGGCCTTATTTGCGGCATCTGTATTGTTAACGTCTTTAAACCAAAACCCTATCAATAAATAAGAGCATAATCCTACCCCTTCCCAGCCGATAAACATGATGATATAATTACCACCCATCACCAGCAATAACATTGAAAATATAAATAGATTTAGGTATGCAAAAAACTTAGCGAAATCTTTTGATGCTTCTTCGTGCATGTAAGATGTTGAATATACATGGATAAGGAAACCAATACCGGTTATAATTAGCAGGAATATTGAAGAGAGCTGGTCTATCTGGAAGTTGAAGCCAACTTTTAACGTATCTGTATTAATAAATTTAAACAATGGCAGGATTGCCTTGTTTGAATCATTATCCAGGTAACCATTTTTTATTACAAAGAAAACATAAACGCTTATTAAAAAGGACGCCAGAATAACACCGCTTCCAATAATGCCAACCAATGATTTTGACAACTGTTTTCTACATAAGCCATTGATTAAAAAACCAATCAATGGTAAAAGAGGAATCAGCCAAACTATTTGTAAAGTATTACTCATATGCCCTTAATCCCCGACAGG
>JAYTHI010000311.1:0-2851 GCA_043732685.1 Ferruginibacter sp.
TGTATTATGCTCCCATGGTTTTTGAATCGGCCGGCGGTGGCAGAGATGCTGCTTTTGTTCAGGCCATTGTATTGGGCGTTGTGTTTGTAATTATGACAATCGTAGCGATGTTTCTTATTGATTGGTTAGGTAGAAAACCTTTGCTGTATATGGGTGTTGGACTCATGGCAATATCATTAACAATTACTGGTTTTTTATTCAATAGTGCAGCCTACCAGGTTAATGAGCAGCAAATTGTTGAAGCAGCCAATTTGGTTTATAAAGATGAATTATGGCAGTCGGCTAAAAATCAAAACGCTTCCTTAAAAGGATATGATCATTTTGCTGTTTCGAAGGATAGCGCAGCATTTATAAAAAATAATATTATTATAAGTTTATTGGATCTTTCAGCTAAAGACATAAATGAAAGCAGGTTGCGAAAAAATATTTTTGTTGAAAAAGCAGCAATACTAAAGGATCGGGAATTCAGTAGTAAATCCGATTTTTATGCAGCCATTAATTCTGCAAGTACAGCGGCCGGGATAAATACAGCTGCGTATAAAGACGTATTATTAAAAGCCGGAATAAAAATAAATTCCCTATGGGTACTCCTAAGTATTTTAGGTTTTATTACAGGTTTTTCCATTTCCTTAGGACCGGTAATGTGGGCCATATTTTCAGAAATTTTCCCCAACCGTTTGCGTGGTCTCGCTATCTCTGTAGTAGGCGCTGCAAATGCGCTTGCCAGCTTTTTGGTGGCAACATTTTTCCCCATTCAATTGGCGAAATTTGGAAGTAGTGGTACCTATTTTATTTACGCAGCATTCATGTATTTCGGTTTATGGTTTGTGTGGAAATATGTAGTAGAAACAAAAGGAAAATCTTTAGAACAAATTGAAAAAGAATTGATCAAATCATGAATATAATTATAAACCCCATTTTAAAAGGCTTTAATCCCGATCCATCAATAATAAGAGTAGGAGATGATTATTATATTGCAAATTCAACTTTTGAATGGTTTCCCGGTGTACAGATACATCACTCAAAAGATTTAAAAAATTGGCAACTTATTACCCGGCCATTAAATAGGTTATCTCAGTTGCAAATGGAAGGGATTCCGGACTCCTGTGGTGTTTGGGCACCTTGTTTAAGCTATGATAAGGGTATATTTTACCTTGTATATTCCAATGTAAAATCCTTTGCAGGGGTGTGGAAAGACACCCCTAATTATGTAGTTACAACAAAGAATATTACCGGTGATTGGTCTGATCCGGTTTTTTTAAATTCAAGTGGTTTTGATGGTAGCTTATTCCATGACGATGATGGAAGAAAATGGTACCTGAGTATGCGTACTGATCATCGTAAAGGAAAAATGTTTGGGGGTATCATTTTGCAGGAATATAATTTGGAAGAAAAACGATTAACCGGACCGGTAAAATATATTTTTGAAGGGTCTTCCCTTGGCTTAACAGAAGGTCCGCACTTGTATAAAAAGGATGGATACTATTATCTCCTCACAGCGGAAGGTGGTACAGAATATGGGCATGCAGCTACAATTGCGAGATCAAAAAATATTGAAGGTCCTTACCAATTAAGCCCTAATCATCCCTTCATCAGTTGCCGCGATAATATCGATTATTATTTACAAAAAAGTGGACATGCAGATTTGGTTGAAACGAAGGATGGGAAATGGCTGGCTGTTTTTTTAACTGCCCGGCCAACTACTCCCAGGGGACTTTGTATTCTTGGCAGGGAGACTTCTATTGAAACGGTTGATTGGCCGGAAAACGAATGGCCGGTTTTGGGAAGTGGAAATAATATGCCCCGTGTAAATGTTCCCATCAATGAAGTTGCAACCAATGGTCGATATGAATTACCAACAAAAGATAATTTTAATTCGATGGAATTAAATATAAATTTTCAATCTTTACGCATACCAATAACAGAAGAATGGGCTTCTTTAAAAACCCGTCCGGGATTTCTTACCCTGGTTGGCCGGGATTCTCTGAGCTCCAAATATCAGCAAAGTTTATTGGCCCGAAGGATAGATAGTTTAAACATGGAAACGTCTGCCTGTCTTGATTTTTATCCTGAAACATTTCAGCAGATGGCAGGCCTGGTTTGTTTTTATAACACTGCCCATTTTCATTACCTGCATGTAAGTGCCAACAATGAAGGTAAGCGCTGTTTACAAATAATTACCCATGATCATTTTGAACCCTTTGAAGCCTATCAGGAGGCTTTATCCTTACCGGATACCGGATTTATTTATTTAAAAGTAACCTTAAACGGAATCGAATTACAATTCTATTATGCCATTAAAGAAAATGAATGGATAAAAGCAGGTGCTGTTTTAAATGCGGGTATTTTATCTGATGATTATGTACGGGAAGGTGGAACGCGCTACAGGCCTGCATTTACAGGTGCCTTTGTTGGTTTGTGTTGCCAGGATCTTACCGGTAATAAAATGCCTGCTTATTTTGACTGGTTTAATTATACCGTAAATGAATATGAATTTATTTCAACCATAAAAAAAGAAATAGCATGTATAGAAAATATTTCTACCTAAGCCTGATTGTATTTCTTGCTGTAAGTATTTTATCATTTTATACTTTTAAGGATGTTTCGCAAATAGTAAAAGCAAACAGCAGCAGCCGGCGCGCAAAATTTGAACCTGCTGATGGCCGCGTAATTCTTTTTGTTGGACAAGAACTTGAATCTATAGGAGGAACCGATTTATACACCGATGGCTATTTTGATCACTTTCCGGCACCCGGAGGGTTTACACAGTATACCGATTTTTTAAAAGGATATACGTCTTTTGGATTTACCTACAAAGGATTGAGTGGGCTGACAGCATTTAATGATTGGG
>JAYTHI010000312.1:0-25224 GCA_043732685.1 Ferruginibacter sp.
TTGCGGCTAAGCAGCAAGAAAATTTAAAAACCGAACTCTCTTTTTTGCGTTCTCAAATCAGCCCACATTTTTTATTTAATATTATGAACAATATAGCAGCAATGATTCGTCTGAAAAGCGATGAACTGGAACCTACTGTTCATAAATTGTCATCACTTATGCAGTATATGCTGTATGAAACGGATGAAGAAAAAGTGATATTGCAAAGCGAAATAGAATACTTACAAAGTTACATCGACTTGCAGCAGCAACGTTTCAGCGAAAAACTTACATTACATATTTCATTAGATGTTAAAGAGAACTGGCACAGTATTGAACCCATGCTGCTGATACCATTCGTAGAAAACGCTTTCAAACATGGAACTGGTTTAATAAATCTATCTAATGCTACAGGCTTTACCAAATAATCTACAACAGATAAATCATAACTTTCCAATGCATATTGTTTATTGGAAGCCTTGAAAATAAACCGTTGGTAATTTTTATTACAGCATATAAACAATATGCACTGGAAAGTTATGATTTATCTGTTGTGGATTATTTGGTGAAGCCTGTGCCATTGGATAGATTTATTAAAGCCTGTAACAGGGCTAAAGAGCTTTACGAATTGAAGGCAACAAAACAGAACAATGCGGTGCAATCTTCTGTAGAATATTTCTTTTTAAATATTGATTACAGTCAGGTAAAAGTAATGTTTGATGATATTATTTGGATTGAAGGATTAGGAGATTATGTTAAAATAAATCTTAAAAGCACAAAAAAGGCACTGGTAGTTAGAACAAGTCTTAAAGCAATAGAACTCCAACTTTCGCCTAATAAATTTATAAGAATCCATAAGTCTTATTTAGTTGCCATTACAGAAATAACAGTCGTTCGTAAGAACAGCATTTTTATAAAAGAAATAGAGTTACCTGTTGGTGAAACATTTCGTGATACTATTGATAAACTTATTAGAAAGGAACTATAATTTTTCTATCTCTTTGTACTTTTTTGTGGCTTTTATATATTCCCATAAAAAATCCTCCTTTACTTTTTATCGGTTTTATTTCTTAGTATTTATTAACGATATCTCAATAAAGGCAATTTATAGTGGAGGTTTTCCAATTCAATTTTTTATTCTTTTTACCTAAAAGTATTTTACGTAAAATGTAAAATTTCGGAAAATAGTCCATCATTATGCTTTTTATATCCATTAAAAATAATAATTGCTGGTCTAATTTTAATTACATAATTATAGTCAATTTTATAAGGAATAACAATTTAATAAGAAGGTAGTACATTGATTATTTCCCCACAAATTTTTAAATTCATTAATTGTCAATATAATATGAGTTTGAATAAATTTTGCTTTTGAATTAACGAATTTTACAACTTGCTTTTATTTCAATAAATAAGTATGAATACGATGCGCGCGCAATTTAATTTACAATACATCATTGCAATTTCTTTTATCTCTGCCTTGGGCGGCTATTTATTTGGATTTGATTTTGCGGTTATTTCTGGCGCCTTACCTTTTTTAAAAGTTCAATTTGGCTTAAATGAATATTGGGAAGGGTTTACTACTGGTTGCCTGGCATTGGGGGCAATTATTGGTTGCCTTATTGCAGGTGGGGTTGCTGAAAAATATGGAAGACGTTATGGCTTATTGACTGCAGCTTCCATCTTCGCTATTTCATCGATAGGAATGGCAACCGCTAATAATCTGTCTATATTTATTTTTGCAAGATTCGTAGCGGGAATCGGAGTGGGAATGGCATCGATGTTATCTCCCTTATATATTGCAGAAGTGACTCCCTCGCACATTAGGGGGCGTATGGTAGCAATTAATCAATTGACCATTGTAATTGGTATACTGGTTACCAATCTAGTAAATTATTCATTACGGGATAATGGTACGGAAGCATGGCGTTGGATGTTTGGTTTAGGCGTAATACCTTCTACTTTATTCATTATCGGCGTATTGTGGTTGCCTGAAAGTCCAAGATGGCTATTACAAGTTGGAAAGAGAGGGAGGGCTCAAAAAATACTGAGTAAAATTGGAGGTGAAAATTATGCAGCTGAATCTTTAATTAGTATGGATAAAACTATTACGTCACACTCTAAAATTTCCTACAAATCAGTTTTTGGAAAAGCAGTTTTTCCGGCTGTATTAATAGGAATTGGATTGGCAGTTTTTCAACAATTGTGCGGTATAAATGTTGTATTTAATTATACCTCTGTATTATTTGAAAGTATTGGTTTTTCAAAAGATGACCAATTGCTGGAGACTGTTTTTATTGGTGCAATAAATCTAATTTTTACAATTTTAGCAATGCTGCTCGTAGATAAATTAGGTAGAAAACCACTGATGCTTCTTGGTGCCGGTGGATTAGCAATTTTATATGTAATTATAGCAAATTTACTTGGGGTTAGATCATCAAATGTCTCCTGGTTTTTATTAGCTGCCATCGGTTTGTATGCCACCTCTTTAGCACCTGTTACCTGGGTATTAATTTCCGAAATTTTCCCAAATAAAGTAAGGGCTGCTGCTATTTCTGTGGCAGTGCTTTGCCTCTGGGCTGCTTATTTTGTTTTAACTTTTACCTTTCCTATTTTATACAGCAGGCTGCAAGACAAAACATTCTATATTTATGCAGTTGTTTGTATGGTAGGATTTCTGTTTGTTTGGTATAAAGTAAAGGAAACAAAAGGAAAGTCACTTGAAGACATGGATGGAATTTTTACAGGCCATTAGTTAATTAGTTTATTCGTTTTGTTCGGTACGTTGCAGGTGACATACCCATCAGTTTTGTAAACATTCTTGTAAAATAATAAGGGTCTTCTATGCCAAGTTTATCTGCTATCTCTTTAATCCGTAAATCTGTAAATAATAAAAACTGAGATGCTTTCTGTACTTTAAGGTGATTAAAATATTCAATTGGTGAAAACCCTGTTTTTTTTCTGAATACAAAAGAAAAATGAGAGCCTGATAAATTTACTTCTTTCGCTATTTCTTTTAATGTAAGCATTTTGTCAATATTTTTTTGCATAAAACCGATAGAAAGATTTACAGTATCAATACTTTGCTTTTTATCTGCAAAATTATAATTTTCTTTAAATAAAAAAGAGGATAAAAAATGCAGTAAACATAAATTTACGTAACATAAATTTTCATTACTATAGCCCATTTCTAAGTTTAAATAAAGGTCTTCAAACAAGTGGGTTCTTGTATTATTGTGTTCAACATAACCTTTACAATTTCCATTTTTAGAAATAAAATTATCAAACAATCCTTTTGTTATATCCCCTTTAAAATGAATCCAATATAAAGTCCATGGTGTAGTTTCATCGGCAGCATAATTATGGGGAATGCCCTTTGGTATCACCATAAATTCTCCGGGATTTAATTGGTATTCCTCGCCGTTAACCATTGCTCTTCCCTTTCCTTCCTGACAATATAATAAAATATGCTGCTCACTGCCATGCGCTCTTTCTCTATAATGGTATTTAGCTTTAGGATAATATCCAATATCCGTTATATAAGCACCTGCTATTAATGGATTAGTACTGCAATATTTAGCCAATATCTTCCTTGGTATTACTATTGCACGCTGCCCATCAAAACCTTCTTTCTTTCTTTCCATCTTACAATAGTAATATAATCCATCATATTCAGCAAATATTCCATTTACGCAATTATGGGTTAAGCATACTTTTACTTACGATTCAAAATGTAATTGCACTATGAGGTATTCCGTAAAAGTATGGCATGAAAAAGTTATAATTCCCACTTATGGAACTGGTTTGCCGGAGAAAAATCCCATCTTTTCAGAGAAAAGAATTTATCAGGGAAGTAGTGGCGTAGTATATCCTCATCCGGTTATTGAAAAGATTGAAGAGGAGAAATTTGATAAAGAATATGATGCCATTTTTATTGAAAATGACTATATCAAAATAATGATCCTGCCTGAATTGGGGGGAAGGGTCCATAGGGCTTTTGATAAAATAAGGAATAGAGATTTTGTTTATTATAATCAGGTTATTAAGCCAGCATTGGTTGGTTTAACCGGGCCATGGATAAGCGGTGGTATTGAATTTAATTGGCCCCAGCATCACCGCCCGACCACGTTTGCACCCATTGACTTTTCGGTTGAAGAAAACGGTGATGGCAGTAAAACCATCTGGGTAAATGAAGTGGAACAAATGTTCAGAACCAAGGGAATGGCAGGTTTTACGGTGTACCCCGATAAAGCTTACCTGGAAATTAAAGTTCGTTTTTATAACAGGTCTTCCTTTCCGCAAACCTTTTTATGGTGGGCAAATCCTGCGGTAAAAGTAAATGATCATTATCAATCTGTTTTTCCACCGGATGTTCATGCGGTATACGATCATGGAAAAAGGGATGTCAGTGATTTCCCTATTGCAACAGGCACTTATTATAAAGTAAATTATGGTCCGGGAACCGACATCTCAATGTATAAAAATATTCCTGTACCTACCTCTTACATGGCGGTTCAATCTAAGTATAATTTCATTGGTTGTTATGAACATGATACTAAAGCAGGTATGCTTCATGTAGCTAACCATCATGTATCTACCGGCAAAAAACAATGGACATGGGGTAACGGGGATTTTGGAAAGGCATGGGACAGAAATCTTACAGATGATGATGGACCTTATATTGAATTGATGTGCGGTGCCTTTACGGACAATCAACCAGATTTTAGTTGGATGCAGCCCTATGAAGAAAAAAGTTTTGAAGAATATTTTATGCCCTATGCCGAAATTGGATTGGTTAAAAATGCCTCCAAAGAAGCTGCAATTAATGTTGAATATAATGGTAATGACATTTTGGTAAAAATTTATGCTACCGCAGTGTATAAAAATGCTGTAGTCCAAATATTCGAAAATGATAAACTGATAAATAGCGTTGAACTTGATTTATCTCCTGCTAATATTTATCAAAATACATATAGTTCAACTACTTCTTTTAATCCCGAAAATATTAAAGTGATCCTGCGGGATAATAAAAATAATATTTTAATAAGTTATCAGCCTGATATAAAAAGGGATGCTGAAATACCTGCTCCTGCCAAAGTAGCAAAAGCACCAAAAGATATTGAGACTACTGAAGAATTGTATTTAAACGGATTGCACCTGGAGCAATATCGCCATGCAACTTTTTCTCCTGTTAATTATTACCAGGAAGCCTTGAACAGGGACCCGCAGGACATGCGGTGTAATAATGCAATGGGTCTTTTATTAATGAGGAAGGGAATGAGCCGTCAAGCGGAACCTTATTTAAAAAATGCAAAAACGCGGAGTACCGAAAGGAATCCAAATCCTTATGATGGCGAAGTTTTTTACAACCTTGGGTTATGTCTGAAAATGCAAAATAAAACTGATGAATCCTATGATTTTTTTTATAAAGCTACCTGGAATGATGCCTGGCAACATGGGGCATTTTTTCAGCTGGCAAGACTTGCATGTATCAAAAACGATTTTACAGATGCACTTTATTTGATTGATAAATCGATCATTAAAAATTATCATAGTCATAGTGCAAGGCATTTGAAAGTTGCTATTCTAAGGAAATTCGGAACTGTCAACGAAGCTCTACAACTTATTGATGATTCTTTGGCAATTGATAAATTTAATTACGGGTGTTTATTTGAGCAATACGTTATTACAAAACTTAATGGCGATGCGATACAAGAGGGGATATGTCTAACTGAGTTTAAAAAAATCATTCGTAACAATTTCAATAATTATGTAGAATATGCAATTGATTATATACAAGCTGGCATGTATCGGGAAGCTTTAAGTCTGCTTCAAATATATGAAGATCAAAATGCACAATCATCTCCTCTATTAAGCTACTATATAGCCTGGTTATTTATCAAATTAAATGACCCGATCAATGCAAATAAATATTTAAAAATAGCTTCACTAACTCCGCCGGATTATTGTTTTCCAAATAAGATTGAAGATGTAATGGTACTGGAATATTCCGTGGGCAATAATATTACAGATGCCAAAGCCCTGTATTATTTAGGTAATTATTGGTATGCTAACCGTGAGTATGCGCAGGCTATTGGTTACTGGGAAAAGTCAATAGAACTGGATGATAAATTTGCAACTGTTCAACGTAACCTTTCTCTTGCATATTATAATAAATTAAACGAGCCTAAAAAAAGTTTGATTTTATTAGAACAGGCTTTTAATTTAAATACTACCGATGCAAGGGTTTTAATGGAGCTTGATCAATTGTATAAAATACAATATTATCCACACCAAAAAAGGCTTGCCCTTTTGGAAAAATATATTATACTCACAGAGCAAAGAGATGATATTTATTTAGAGAGAATTACGTTGTATAACCAGTTGGGTAATTATGAAAAAGTACTGGATCTTATTGCTGGCAGACAATTTCACCCATGGGAAGGTGGAGAAGGGAAAGTAGTATTTCAGTTTTTGCTTTGCCATATCGAACTGGCAAAAAAGGCATTGTCTGAAGGACGAATAGAATTTGCATTATCCCTATTAAATGCGGCTGAAACCTATCCCTTTAATTTAGGAGAAGGAAAATTGTATGGTACGCAGGAAAATGATATTTATTATTTACAGGGTTGTGCTTACGAAGCGTTAGGATTATCACAAAACGCTACCGATAAATTTACTGCCGCTACTAAAGGAAACAGTGAACCTGCACAAGCTATTTTTTACAACGATCAGCAACCGGATAAAATATTTTATCAGGGATTGGCCTGGTTAAAACTAGGCGATCGTACAACAGCATATAGAATTTTTAATAAGTTAATTGCTTTTGGAAAAAGACACCAAAATGATAGGATTGAGATAGATTATTTCGCTGTATCCTTACCCGATCTGCTTGTTTTTGATCAGGACCTTGATGTAAAAAACAATATTCATTGTACCTATTTAATTGGGTTGGGTATGCTTGGTTTGGGTAAAAAGGTGGAGGCGAAAAATTATTTCTTAAATATTTTAAATAAAGACTTAAATCACCAGGGAGCTGCTATACACTTGATGATGATCAATTTTTTAGCTCAATTAAATAAATCTGCTTAGCCTATATTTTTAAAATAAATTATTGATGACCATGTTAAGGATAATATTATTTTTTACTTCAGTATTGCTGTCCACACATACAATGGGGCAACAAAAATATTTATCATTAGCAGGTACCTGGGCTTTTAAAATTGACTCTTTAAATATCGGGGAAAATGAACAATGGTTTAAGGAGCCTGCATCTTTTTTTGCAAAAAAAATAAATTTACCTGGTACCATGGATGATGCAGGTTTTGGTAATCCGGTAAAGGTTTTACCTATATTAAAAAAAGAAGTGATGCTGCATTTATGGCGCAAAGTTTCTTATACAGGTGCTGCATGGTATCAAAAAGAAATAATAATTCCTGCCGGATGGGAAAATAAATATGTAGAAATATTTTTAGAAAGAGTAATCTGGGCAACATCAATATGGATTGACGGAAAACCCCTGAATGAAAAAGGGGAGAGTTTGGTAGCGCCGCATACATTTAACGCTTCTCCAAATTTAAAACCCGGGAAACACCTTATTACCCTTCGGATAGATAACAGCAGGAAATATGACATTAGTTTGGGCAACGCAAATTTTGCTCAGGCCTACACAGATGACACCCAAATTATATGGAATGGTGTAATTGGTAAAATTGGTATCACTGCAAAGACAAAAGTTTTTATAGAAGACTTACAAGTATATAGTGATGGAGAAAGTAATTCTGTAAAAACTATAAGTATCCTGCATAATGAAACAAATTCAACGATAAAAACTTCTATTAAATTTTCAGTTATTTTAAATAATAATACTACTTATTTTGATAGTGCGTTTGCACTGAGCATCGGTAAAACGGAAATAAATACTACTGTAAGAATTAATGAACCAATTAAGAGATGGGATGAATTTAATCCTGCATTATACAAGCTTTCTGCCACCGTAAAAACAAGTGATGGTACCGATACAAAAACGACTTCTTTTGGGTTAAGAAAAATAACTAATGCTGGAGCACATTTCCAAATAAATGGACGTCCCTTATTCTTGCGTGGTACATTGGAATGCAGTATTTTTCCTATAGCTGGACATGCACCCATGGATAAGGCTGGTTGGTTGAGGGTTTTTACCATTGCCAAATCTTATGGCTTAAATCATTTACGTTTTCACAGCTGGTGCCCGCCTGAAGCAGCTTTTGCAGTAGCTGACGAATTGGGTTTTTACCTGCAGGTAGAATTGCCGGTTTGGACTTTGAAGATTGGTATGGATGCTGCCGCAGATAATTTTTTAAAAGCTGAGGCAGACAGAATAATTAAGTACTATGGCAATCATCCTTCCTTTTGTTTCTGGAGTATGGGGAATGAAATGCAGGGGAATATGCAATGGCTTTCAGACGAAGTAAACCTGCTAAAAGCAAAAGATAACAGACGTTTATACACAACTACCTCTTTTACTTTTGAAGAAGGTTATGGAAAATCGCCGCAGGCTGCTGATGATTATCTAATAACTCAATACACAAAAAAAGGATGGGTACGTGGGCAGGGTATTTTTGATACTGAATCCCCGGCATTCAATAAAGATTATACTACTGCTACCGAAGGTTTAACCGTTCCATTAATTACGCATGAAATTGGTCAATATGCTGTATATCCAAACATGAAGGAAATACCTAAATATACAGGTGTTTTGAAGCCTGTTAATTTTATTGCAGTTCAAAATGATTTGAAAAGAAAAAATTTAATTGACTTAGCTGGTGCTTATACAAAGGCAAGCGGAAAGTTAGCCTTGCTATTGTATAAAGAAGAAATTGAAAGGGCATTAAAAACAAAATTGGTAAGTGGTTTCCAATTATTGGATCTGCATGATTTTCCGGGGCAGGGTACTGCACTGGTAGGCATACTGGATGCTTTTTGGGATAGTAAGGGATTAATTTCGCCGGCCGGTTTTAGAAAGTTCTGTTCCCCTGTAGTTCCGTTGATCAGGTTTCCAAAAGCAGCATACACCAATGATGAAAGTTTCATTGCTTCCGTAGAAATCGCAAATTTTAGTAATGCTATCATTAGTAAGCCAACCATTAATTGGAAAATTTACAATAATAAAAATGAACAGATTGCAGCCGGTAAATTTTCTGTATCAAAAATTGATATTGGCAATGGAATTACAATCGGAAGTATTACAGCTGCTTTAAATAAAGTTACAACTGCCCAAAAGTTAACCATTTCTGTAAGTATCGGGAATTCCAGTTACAGTAACGAATGGAATATCTGGGTTTATCCAAAAAATATTCCTACAAGTGAAAAGGAGGTTCTTTTTACAACCAATGCAGAAGAAGCCATCAAAGCTTTGAAGGAAGGGAAAACAGTTTTATTAAATCCTGCAAAAGAAAAAGTTAGGGGTGTGGAGGGAAAATTTGTTCAGGTATTTTGGAGCCCGGTACATTTTCCGGATCAGCCCGGTACGATGGGGCTTTTGATCAATCCTGAACATCCGGCTTTTAAAGATTTTCCAACAGATACTTATACAAACTGGCAATGGTGGGATTTGTGTAAAAATTCTACAACATTGGTTTTGGATAGTACCGGCATCCCTTCTTCATCAATAGTTTTAAGAAATATCGATAATTTTTTTAAGAACCGAAATATGGCAAGTATCATCGAGGCGAGGGTTGGGAAAGGTAAATTATTGCTCTGCACATTTAATATTAATGAAGACCTTTTAAATAGACCTGTAGCGACACAATTAAGGTACAGTTTAATGAAGTATATGAATGGTAAACAGTTTAATCCGGTAACAATCCTTTATGAAAAAGATATTAGAATATTAATTAGATAACAACAAATTCTTTAACGATTAAAATGCTTATGATGAAAAAAACAACGGTTACAATATTGACCTGCTTTTTGTTGGGCTGCATGTTGCTGGTTCAATGTAAAAAAGCAACTGATACTGATTTTGTTTTAAAACCTCCGAAACAAACAATTGTATTCACCAATGTATCAGATTTTATTTTAGATAGTTTGGGTAAAACTATAAATGTACAGTCCAATGTTTCATCTGTAAATGGACTACAAAAAGTTGAAATCATTTACCAGCCATGGAACCTGGCAAAAACAATTGCTGTTTCCGGAAATGATTATACTGTAAATGTACCGGTAACCATCCCGAAAGATGCGGAATTAAAAATTCATAGTCTTTTATTAAAAGTTACCGACACTAAAGGCGGAACTAATTTCACTGAAATTAAAATAGGTTTGCTGGATTTGAATTATACTAAGGTCTATTTAACTGATGGTACGGATGTTACAGCCACAAGTGCTAATTTGTATGGAGTGCCTGTTGTTATGACTAAATTAGCATCCCATAGCTTTCAGGTAATTTATTATGCAAATACTGCGGGAATAAAAGTACGGTTCGTACCCAATAAAAATAGTTTCATTCCGGTTGCCATTGGTACTGACCCTGCCAATGCTGCAAAATTAATTACGGATGGAACGAAATCTTTACCAATAACATTAGGTAACAGAGGTTATTATAAAATCACCATAAACACCTTGTTACTTAATTATACTGTTGAAAGCTTTACGCCTGTAGGTACGCCGGTAAGCCAGGTAGCTTTTGTAGGAAGGGGTTTTTATGATTATCCAAATATGAACTGGCAAAATACTTTACCCAATATTATTTTACTGGATAAGGATACATTGAACCCGTTTTTATTTACCAAAAAACTTAAACTGGGCACACCAGTAGGCGCTAGCTATACCACTGCACAGTTTATAATGACAACAAACAATGGGTGGACAAATTTTTGGAGATTTAGTGATGCAACTGCTCCGGAGTATGCCATTTTTAATGGAGGTGTAAATGTTGAATTACCTATAACCAGCAGCCCTGTAACCTATCTTTTTGTTCTCGACACTCAAACTAATCTTGTAAAAGCAATACTGCAATAACCGCTAAATTCTTTTTGTTATGAGAAAATATATTTCCTTTTCCGGATTACTTTTAATGACCATTTTTTTACTAACAATATCCGCTTGTAAAAAAAATGATTTACCTGCAGTGTCTGCAATTCCTCCAAAAATTACACTTACCAACGATGTTATTATTACCACTTTAGGAAGTGAATTTTTTATGGAGGCAGACCTGGCTGATGATGCAGGAATTAAATCATTTACGTTAAGGTACGACGACTGGTATTTATACAATACCGTTTCATTGAATGATTTGGGAAATCCTAAAACCTATCATGTAAAATATAAATTTAAAATGCCTGATACTGCTGCAAATAAAATACACAGTATTAATTTAACTGCAACCAATATAGGAAATGCCACACAATCAAACCAATTTAAAATTCTTTTAGATGCCGATTTTCCTAAAATGTATCTGATAGAAAGTAAAGATCCCGCAAAATTAACCGGTGCGCTTTTTGGCGCTCCAATGGGTATCAATAAAACATCTTCTTATAATTTTAATGCGGTTTATTATGCTGCTGCTGTTAATTCAAAAATTTGGTTCATTCCCAGCAGGTCTACAATTAAACCATTTATGTATGGAGTTGACCCGCAAAATAATTTGAAATTAAGTGGTGATAATGCAAAAGCACTTCCAATTATTTTACCAAATATTGGCTATTACACCATCGCATTTAATACACTAAACTTAACCTACAGTGTAACGCCGATGTCTGCGCCGGATCCTGCTGCTGCTTTTCCGCAGACAGCCTTAGTTGGAAGAGGATTTTTTGATTATCCGGATATGAGTTGGCAGAATGCATTACCCAATATAATATTGTTGGATAAAGACCCGATTAATCCATACTTGTTTACTAAAATATTGAAAGTTGGAATACCTCCGGGTGCCACTTATACCACCACGCAATTTATTATCACTACTAACAACGGGTGGTCAAATTTCTGGCGTTTTGATAATGCGACTTCTCCAAATTATACAATATTTGGTGGGGGGACTAATACAGATATTCCCATTACGTCAACCCCGGTAACCTACAAAGTAACTTTTGATAGTTATACCAACCAATGCAAATTTGAAAGTCAATAATCAAAATTAATTTTTAACGATAACTGCTTAATTTATGAAAAATATAATTTTTAAACAACTGCTGCTACTCAATATTTTTTGTTGCTGTATGTCAGGAGTATGGGCCCAAACCACCATTAAAGGTGTTGTGAAATCTGCTGCGGGAGGTGCGGTAAGTGGTGCAAGTATTTTACAAAAGGGGCAAAAGAAGGGAACTTCCTCGGGTGCCGACGGTAGTTTTTCTTTGTCAAATATAACCAAAGGGGCCACTTTAGAAATATCTTCTGTTGGGTTTGACACAAAAGAAATACCGGCTGCAGATAATGTAGAAATTATTTTAACGCCAAAATTAAACCAGTTGGCAGATGTAGAAATAACGGTAGACAGGGGTTACGGAAAAACAAAAAGAAATGCTGTAACCAGTGTAATATCTTCTGTAAAAGGTACGGACCTTGCCGGTATGCCTTCTACTAATCTGGGCTCTGTTTTACAAGGAAGGGCATCCGGGGTACAAGTTACCAATAGTGGTGGCGGCAATCCATCTACTCAAAAAATATTGATCAGGGGTTTTACTTCTTTGCAAAATAGTACAGATCCATTGGTTATAATGGATGGTGTAAATCTTGGAAGATCAGGATTAAATTTTGTTAATCTTTCAGATATTGAGAACATTGATATTTTAAAAGATGCCTCAGGTGCAGCTATCTACGGCTCGGATGCTTCGGGTGGGGTAATTATTATTACTACAAAAAAGGGAAAGCTTGGAAAATTACAAACTGATGGCGATGTGTCTTACGGAAGTTCATTTTACAAAGATCCAAAAATGGCAGGTGCCGATGAATATATTTCCGTACAAAAAAGAAAAGATCCTGCTTATGTTGTACCGGCCAATGCAGCTAACACCAATTGGTGGAAAGAATCTGTAAAAAGTGCCAATCAAATAAATGCTAACCTAAGCTTTAGCGGTGCCACCGATAAACTAAACGCATTTGGTAGCCTGGGCTATACAAAATCGGACGGTAATTATACAGTTGGCGGCGCTTATTGGCAAAAAGTTTTAGCAAGAATAAATTTAGATTTTACACCGAACAAGTTTTTAAAAGTTGGCTTCACGCTAAATCCGAGATTTGAAAATTGGGTTAACTCGGCACAGGGAGATCTGATGCCTGTAATGCGCACAGAGCCTACACTTCCGGTATTTGTGTCAAGGCCGGGGCTAAATCAGTTTAGTCAGTTTAGCCAAACTGGTATTGATCGTAATTCAAATCCCATTGCAGCATTAACAAGGGGAATTTACAACAAAAATTATGCGATCGGTATAATCGGTTCTACCTATTTAGATTTTAGTCCGTTACCAAATTTACACCTTAAAAGTCAAATGAATATTAATACCGGGCAAGGTTACAGTGCCGGATATACGCCGCAATATTTTAATGGAAATTTAGATAGAAACTATGATCCTACAGATTTGTCTACCTTAAATAAATCTGATAATGCATATAACAATTCCTATCATTCATTTAACTGGATATGGACACAAACGGCCAACTATTCTTATCGTTTTAAACAAGACCATTCCTTTAATTTTTTGGCAGGGTATGAGGCAAGAAAAGAATATGGTGTAGGTAATTCTGCTGCACGGTATAAAAGTCAGGATCCTACCAATCCGGATTATTTTTACCTTAACTACATGCAGGGAGATTTTATAAGCACAGGTGGTTATGAATCTCAGGATACCTGGGGAGCAATTTTTGGAAGGATAAATTATAATTACAAAGAAAAATATTTTGTGGAAGGCAATGCCCGCAGAGATGCTTCTTCCAGATTTTATAATAACAATAAATATGCACTCTTTCCTTCAGGTTCTATAGGATGGATCGTTTCAAAAGAAAATTTCATCAGCTCTTTTAAGCCATTAAATTATTTAAAAGTAAGGGCCGGATACGGCGAAATTGGAAACAGTTCTTTGAACGATCCTGCCTCGTATCTTAATTTTCTTAGTTCTTCCTATAACAGTGTAAATTCTGTAAACTTCGGTGATCCCCGAGTTGGATATCCCATATATGTTGTAGCAAGGCCTTCCAATCCTAAACTAAAATGGGAGCGCGATATTGACCAGAATATAGGCTTTGATTCTTATTGGTTTGAAAGCCGGTTTTACCTGAATGGTGAATTGTATAATAGAAAAGCTAAAGACCTGCTTTTTACTGATTATGTTGGCAGAGAGGAGCTGGGTATACCTGGTGGACAAAAACTAAACCTTGGTCAAATAACAAATAAAGGCTGGGAAGCAAGCATTGGATACAAAAATAAATCGGGTAGTAAACTTAAATATGATGTCTCAGCAAATTTTTCGCACAATACTCCTTACCTGAATAGTTATGGTTTAACAGGAGATCCTGTATTGGGTAATGCGCAAGGGTATTATAGGTTGTCGGAAGAATTGCAAGGTCCCTATACAAAAACAGAAATAGGACAAGAAATTGGTCGTTTCTGGGGATACCAGGTGAGTAAAGTTTTTCAGAATCAAACTGAAATTAATGCATATACAGATAAAGGGGGTAATTTAATTCAGCCAACTGCAAAGCCTGGCGACTTTAAATATCAGGATACAAATGGAGATGGTGTAATTGATGATAAAGACAGGGTTTATATGGGTAGCCGCAATCCTAAAGTTGAAATTGGTTTAAATTTACGCGTGGAGTTTAAAGGATTTGATCTTGCTATGTCTGGTTACGGAAGGTTTGGGCAAAAGGTATTATGGTTTGCCAAAAAATTCAATTACCAGGGTGCACTTGGGGCAAATATATTTGCCGGCGCATCTTCTAAACCATGGAATGGCGAAGGCTCAACCAATAGTAATCCCAGATTGGTTAAGGACGGAGGTTCTCCTGACTTATTAAGATTTAGTTCCTGGTTTTTAGAGAATGGAGATTATTTCCGCATAAACAATTTACAATTGGGTTACACAATTCCGGCAAGATGGATTCCGAATTTAAGGAAAATAAGGGTGTATGTAAATGCTCAAAATATGATCACGTTTACAAAATATCCGGGTATCAATCCCGAAATATATAATAGTGACCTTCCAATAAATGCGAATGGTGTAGACATCTCTCAGTATCCTGTTAAAAAAACAATTATTGTAGGGTTAAGTGTTGGTTTATAAAAAAGACTTTTAAAAAATTAAAATATTATTGTATGAAAATAAGGCATATTAAAAACTGGGTAATCCTGACAATATCTGTATTTATATTGTTTGCTTCTTTAGGTTGTAAAAAGGATTTCTTTGATAAGAAATTATACGGCACTCAGGATCAATTATCAACTATAAAAGATGAAGCTTCGGCACTTGCATTAACAAATGGTTGTTACGCATTTGTTGATGGAACAGACTGGTACTCGGGCAGGTTTGAAAGGATGATGCTGGAATGCTCGTCTGATGATGGATGGGGAGGTAATGATTACCAGGACCGTCCGTTAGAAATAGGTACTATGGGTTTCACGAATGCTTTAAATCCTGATAATAGTTTTGTTCAAAGTCTTTTTGATAACCTTTACCAGGGCGTTAGAAACTGCAATAACTTAATGGTTGTTATGCCAAATGCTCCTGTTACTGATGCATTAAAAAAACGAACTATTGCAGAAGCAAAATTTTTAAGGGCTTATTATTATTTTGAGTTAGTAAAAAATTATGGTGATTGTGTTCTTTATACCAACTTACCAACGAGTGCTGATTTATTACTGCGTTCCCCTGCAAAAGATGTGTACTTGCAAATTGTAAAAGATTTAAAAGAAGCTTCGACAGATTTACCAGAGGTGGATGCTTATGCAGCAGCAGATAAAGGCAGGGTAACAAAAGGGGCAGCGCTGGCTTTATTATCAAGAGCCTATCTTTTTATGGAAGATTATGCAAATGCAGAAACTACAGCGCAATTGGTGATTCAATCTAATAAATATGATCTCTTACCAAATTATGAGGACTTGTGGAAAGTTAGTAATCCATGGAGTAAAGAATCGCTTTTTGAAATTGGTTATTTTCCTGATACAAAATTTAGTACCGGTACCAGAGCGACTACAATGACATGGGCAACAAGTGATGGCGGCTGGGGCTGGTTTGGACTAACAAGTGATTTAGAAAATGCCTTTAAAGTTGAAGGCGATGATGTACGAAGAAAAAATACTATTGTAAAAGAAGGGGATTCAGTTGCAGGTGAAAACCGTATTTATCCGGCTTACAATGGACAACATACCTCCGGCCGTCATTTTAGGAAATTTTATGTACCCATTGCAGATAGGGGCGGATTATATGGCAACCAACCTTTAAATCAAATTATAATAAGGTATGCAGAAATATTACTGATCTATGCTGAAGCCACTGCATTTAATGGAAAAAGTGCTGAATCTTTAATTGCATTAAATAAGGTAAGGGCAAGGGTAGGACTTGCCCCAAAAACAGGCCTAAGCGGTGATGCGCTTAAATTGGCAATTTGGAACGAAAGAAGGCTTGAGCTTGCCGGCGAACGTACTTACAGATGGGATGATATCAGAAGAATAAAAATTAATGGTAAAAAATTGATTGCTTCATTGATGGGGCCAAACGGAAGTTTTGTTCAATATAACACCACCTTGAACACAGACCCTGTTGAATCAAAACCACATCGTGAAAGCAGGAGTAAAGGCACTGAATTTAAGGAAGGTAAAAATGAATTATGGCCAATACCGAGAACAGTTATTCAAGCAAGTAATGGCAAGGTTACACAAAATAATGGCTACTAATTTTTCTATTTTATCAATGGGTATGTTGGTAATAAAACTTACTATTTCTGTGTTTGTTACCGCTTGCCAGTTCAGTAAATAATTGGGTGAAAAATATTTTTAAAAGCAAATAATTTAAATGAAAAAATATAATCTGTTTATTATGATAATATTTCTGCAAATTGCTCTTTCATTGTTAATGATGGGATGTAATAAAAAAGAAGGTCCCGTACCGCCAGCTCCGAACCCTTGTTTTTATAATAATGTGGATACTTGTCTTCTGAATGCGAAATCTAAAATAGTTATCAATTTGTCGGATGAAAAACAAACTATACATAGTTTTGGTGCATCCGATTGCTGGACTACAAAGTTTATTGGTAAATGGGGTGACGTTAGTAAAAAGAATAAAATTGCAGATTACCTTTTTAGTACCGATACATTATCCGATGGAACACCTAAAGGAATTGGATTGTCTCTGTGGCGGTTTAATATTGGAGCCGGCAGTTACGAACAAGGAGCAGCAAGCGGAATATCTGATGAATGGAGACGCGAGGAATGTTTTCTAAATACTGCTGGAAATTATGACTGGTCAAAACAACAAGGTGCGCAGTGGTTTTTAAATGCTGCCAGAGCAAGAAATGTAAAGTACGTTCATGGGTTTAGTGTTTCTGCCCCGGTACAGATGACTAAAGATGGAATGGCACATGGCGGTGGTGGAACTTCCTTCAATATTCAGGCAAACAAAATGCCGGATTTTGCCAATTTTTTAAGTGCCGTTGCCGGCCACTTTAATTTTGATTATCTAAGTCCGTTTAATGAACCTCAATGGAATTGGGGTGGTGCAAAAGCAAGCCAGGAAGGAAGTGCGGCCACTAATACAGAAATTGCAAACCTTACAAAATTGCTGGGTCCACAACTACAAACGGCTGCAACTAATACTAAAATTGTATTAGGCGAAGCTGCGCAATTAAATTTTATGACCGATGCTTACGGAGGAGACAGGGGCGATCAAATTTATAACTGGTTTAACCCTGCCTCTGCAAATTATATTGGTAATGTACCTAATGTGGAAAAAGCAATTTCAGGTCATAGTTATTTTACTACCTGCCCGGATAATAATCTTATAAATATTAGAACCGCCCTCATTAATAAAAAAAATGCTACAGATGCATCTTTAGGAATTTGGCAAACTGAATTTGGAATATTGGGTGATATCTGTGGTAATTATAATGGTTATCCTAGAAATACAACAATCGATTATGGGCTTTATGTAGCAAAAGTTATTCATCATGATCTTGCTGTAGCAAATGTGAATTCATGGTCGTGGTGGTTGGCGGTAAGCCCTTCTGATTACAGCGATGCATTGGTTTATATAAATGATCCAACAGGCAATATCAATGTAAATAATTGTAAAACCGATGGAACTGTTTTAGATTCAAAGCAGTTGTGGTGTATGGGCAATTTTTCAAGATTTATCCGCCCCGGAATGAAGAGGGTTAGTTCTAGTATAACTGGGATTGATGATGTTGCAGCAGCAGCATCTTTTATGGTTTCTTCATACAAGGATGTCGCCAATAAAAAAATTGTATTGGTAATTGTAAACATGACAAATAGTAGTAAAAAGTTTTTGCTTGATGGGTTAGGATCGACGATAAATATAATGGCAAATACATTTGATACGTATACAACAACTGCTTCTAAAAATTTATCAAGGTCTGTTTCCGCAGCCGATAATATTAATATTGAAGCAAAATCAGTAACCACTTTTGTGGGCTTTTATAACTAAAATAACAGGTGCAAACTAAATTTAAATATCGTTAGGCAGTCGTTTTGGAAAGGGGCAATTTCTATTGCCCCTTTATTTATTTCCTTTTTAATAGAACTTAGGTGTATAACATTAAATTACAAACCAAACTTTTATATCATGAAAGCAATAAAATTACCTTTACTCATTTTTGCATTTACCGGGTATGCTTTAATGGGTTGTAAAAAAGCAATAACCACTGATTTTCTTCCTGTTTCTACAACAAAAAAAAGCGTAACTGGTACCCTTCTATCTGTACAAACAGGTGGAAGTATTAATGTAAATATTGGCAATCCAATGCAAAAAATTGATGTAATTGGAGCCGGATGTTATTTTTATAGTGGCCATTTGGTAAACGGCATAACCAATTTATCAGATGCCGGTAATTGGTTGTGGAGAGACTTAAATGTAAATACTTTTAAAATAGTTTTAAGGGCTGATGGAGTTGAAGATGTAAATGATAACAGTGATCCCAATGTAACCGATTTTACAAAATTTAATTTTGCGGCTAATTCTAATCTTATTGACCAGATTACTGCTGTAAAAAAAGCGCTGTTGATAAATCCAGCAATTAAGATTTGGGCTATAGTGCTTTCACCCCCAAAGTATTTAAAAACTAATTTAAGTGTCAATAACGGAGGAACTTTAAATTCAGCAGTTACAAATGCGTATGCTGAATTCGGAGAATTTATTTATGCTCATTTAAAGCATCTGAAAGACAGTGCAATTGTAGTAAATTATCTTAGCCTGATGAATGAACCTGATTATCCATCTTCGGCAATTACTTATGAGTCAGCAGAGTTTACAACTTCGCAGGCGCAAAATGTGTACGCTAATACTGGTAATTGGCTTAAAACTAAACTTCCTTCAGTAGGTATTACCGTACCTAAATTCGGTTCGCCTGATTGTATAGATGTTAATCAAACCGGTAATTATGTTGCTCCATTAAACGCTTCTGGTAATCTTGATTTCTTTACAACCCATCAATACACCAATAGTTCAGCAGCCAATTTCACTTCGGCATCGTCATCAGCAGGTAGCAAAGGTTTATATATGACTGAGTGGCATGCAGGGTTTGGAATGGGAACTACACCTGATGAATTAACAGCAGCTCTTGACCTGGTAAATAAATTTCATGATGCATTCAGGGGTGGAACTAAAGGGTGGCTTTACTTTGAATGGGGCAACCCGGAAACTAATTTTGGAGGTTTATTGTATACGCCATGGGGAGCAAATGCGGAACGAAAGAAAAATTATTATGTATTTCAACAGTTCACTGCAAATCTTTTAAATGAAAATTATATCACCACAACGCTAAGTGGTATTACAAATTTTGGCGCAGATAACGTAAGTGCTTTTACAACCTTAAACAGGGCAGATATTAATGTTGTTAATTGGAACGCAGATGCTCAAAATAGAGTAAGGTTATATTTTGGTGGAAACATAAAGTCCATAAAAATTTACAGGACAAGCAGCACAGAAAATAATTTACTCGTATGGTCACAGGATAATGTTAACCAGAATTACTATGATGTGGATTATATAGGCAAATCATTTACTACTGTTAGAATTACCTGGTAATTACTAGTATTATTTCTGTAATTAATTGTATTTCATCAACTAAAATCTATTGTTAAAAATGGGTACATTCTGTTGCTTATACTATCGCTATGCCAAATGCTCTCTTTTAATTAAACATTTAAGATAATGTTCCGGATTAAAAAAAAGTTTTTAGAATATTTTCCGGGGCAGCCTTTAATTATAAATTCACTTGGTAGGATAAATATTATTGGTGAGCATACCGATTATAATAATGGGGATGTTCTTCTGGCAGCAATTGATAAAGCAATGATTGTGATAAAATAATCCGGATGCTTCTGGTGTAACAGAAATATCCGGTAGTATTCATAAGCCATTAGTTTTGTAACACAACAAAGAATAATATTTAAATAAATAAAGAACTAAAAGTGCAATGAAAAGTATCAGTATAATATTCATTTTTTTGCTGCTGCTCTCAAAAGGAGTTGCACAGAAAAATTTTACAATTGAGAAGAACAACTTTCTTTTAAATGGTAAACCAACAAAAATTTATAGTGGCGAAATACATTACTCCCGGGTACCGCATGAATATTGGAAAGACCGCTTATTAAAAATAAAGGCTACCGGCTTTAATACAATAAGTACTTACGCTTTTTGGAATGTTCATGAAACTCATCCGGGTATTTGGGATTTTTCAGGTGATAATAATATTGCAGAATTTATTCGTACTGCAAAAGAAGTTGGGTTAAATGTAATACTCAGGCCAGGCCCGTATGTATGTGCAGAGTGGGATTTTGGTGGCTTGCCTGCATGGTTACTAAAAAAGACGGATATTAAAATCCGCTGTAACGATCCTGAATTTATGAAGGCCACGGAAAAATATTTGAACCGTTTAGGAAAAGAATTGAAAACGCTGCAGATAAATTATGGAGGCCCGATAATAATGGTGCAACTGGAAAACGAATATGGCGCATTTGGTAATGATAAAAATTATCTGAAAGCATTACAGAAACTTTTACGAAAAGCCGGGTTTACTGTTCCACTTTTTAGCGCTGATAATCCAGAATCTAAAATGTATGTTAATACACAATTGAACGATGTTAAGCATGTTGTGAATTTTGGAGCAATCTATAACATGTTGCCTGATGCTGCTTTTAAAGTACTTTCTCAACAACAATCTAATTTTCCTGAGATGAGTGGTGAATATTGGACAGGTTGGTTTACTTCCTGGGGTGATACCAGTTTTGCCAACCCTTCTTTTGATATTCAAAAGAGGGATATTGAATGGATGCTAAAAAATGGTAAATCATTTAATTGCTACATGATACATGGTGGAACAAATTTTGGTTTTACCGCTGGGGCAAATGGCTGGTGGGGAAAGTATCAGCCATATATCACCAGTTATGATTATGCAGCACCTATTAGCGAAGGCGGAATACCTACCGAAAGGGCATTAGTGATACGTGAGCTGATAAAAAAATATGCCACATGGAAAATTCCGGATTATCCTGCACCAAAGCCTGTGATTGAAGTTTCTGCTGTTAATATGAAATTTACTGCATCGTTATGGAGCAATCTGCCTGAAAGTATCTTTTCCGTTCAACCAAAGTCAATGGAATATTTTAATCAAAACAGCGGATACATTTTATATCGTACCAAACTTACCGGCACCAGGAGTGGTTTGATGAGGGTAAAAGATTTGCATGATTATGCAACTGTATTTCTTAACGGAAAACTAATTGGTACTTTAGACAGGATTAAAAACATAGATACTATCCGGTTACCCGAAATAAAAGATGAAGGAGAGCTAACCTTAGAAATTCTGGTTACTGCATTTGGAAGAAATAATTATGGAGACAGAATGCTGGAAGAACGAAAAGGTATTACAGACCATGTTGCACTTGAACCATTTACCCAAATGAATTGGGAAGTATTTCCGTTGCCTATGGATAACAAATATTTGCAGCAATTAAAATTTAAAAATGCTCCGGCTCATATAAAACAAGGAGGATTCTTTAAAGGTGACTTTGTATTAAATCAAATTGGAGATACCTATTTTGATTTGAGTAAATATAAAAATGGTTTTGTTGTTGTAAACGGGCATAACCTGGGCAGGTATTGGGTAAGAGGTCCGCAAAAACGCTTATACTGCCCGGCGCCCTGGCTTAAAAAAGGAAATAATGAAATCATAATTTTTGATATGGAGGGTATGGAAGCTGGCAATGTGCCTGGATATAAAACTGCTAATTAAACCAATTTAAAAAACGCATTTCAATAAAAATGCTAGGGTAAGTTTGAAGTTTTAATATTATGTCAGTTAAATAAAATTCATCAATCAATATTGTATGTTGTCAAAAATAGCCTGTGTTTTTTAGTAAGCTTTTGTTGCTGATATATTCGAGCAGTAATAATTCAGTTAAATCTGTAAAAAAAGTATTCATAAAGTTGAACGCCGCAGAGTCAGGTATCGGCTTTAATAATATCATCGCAGAGAACGATTCGGTAAAACTTATCAGCAATGAATTTTCTTATATGGGCTATGGAGTTGGAATAATTGATATTAGTGATGTCTCGTTCTGCAATAGGTTGACCATTCACCATTCATAAATTAATATCATTCATTGTCCGTAAAATATTTTACACTAAAAAATAATTAGATGAAAAAAATATTGTCTTTTGCCTTTTACCTATTATTTTTAACCTTATCATCTTTTCTTGCAATACAGGTTACTGCACAAACCAAACCATCCCTCAGTAAAGAAACACCGGAGCAAAAATTGAAACGCATGCAATGGTGGAAAGACGCTCGTTTTGGTATGTTTATTCACTGGGGTTTGTATGCATTGCCTGCAGTGGACGCATGGGTAAGGAACTCGGATCGCATTACCAACGAATCCTACCAAAAATATTTTGATGAGTTTAACCCTGATCTTTTTGAACCAAAAAAATGGGCAAAGCAAGCAAAGGCTGCGGGGATGAAATACGCCGTACTCACCACAAAACACCATGAAGGGTTTTGTTTGTTCGATAGTAAATACACTAATTATAAAGCAACCAATACCGCAGCCAAAAGAGACCTGGTCAAAGAATATGTGGATGCTTTTAGGGCCGAAGGAATAAAGATAGGTTTCTATTATTCTTTGATCGATTGGCATCATCCGGATTTTACAATTGACGAAGTACACCCTCAACGTCCGCTGATTAATAGCGATACAGCCTACGCAAGATTGAACAAGGGGAGGGACATGACGAAGTACCGCACCTACTTATTCAACCAAGTAACAGAGCTGCTTTCAAATTATGGCAAAATTGATATTCTGTGGCTCGACTTTTCTTTTCCGGGTAAATATGGTAAAGGGAAGGATGACTGGAATTCAGCAGCGCTAATAAAACATGTAAGAAAATTGCAGCCCGCTATTATTGTTAATAACAGGCTCGACCTGGCTTCGTATGCAGACGGCGAGGACTTTGATACGCCTGAACAGGTAAGCCCGAAAGAACTGGAGAAATTTAAAGGAAAAACATGGGAAACCTGCCAGACATTTTCCGGTTCATGGGGTTATTACCGGGATGAAAATTCATGGAAGACACACCGCCAGTTACTCGATTTGCTGATTACCTCCACGAGCAATGGCGGCAACTTAATTTTAAATGTTGGCCCCACAGCCCGTGGCGAATTCGATTATCGTGCCATCAATGCATTAGATAGTCTTTCGCAATGGATGCATGCCAACAGTAAAGCTATTTACTACTGCACATTTGCACCCGATACATTTCGGGTTCCTGATAAGGATAAACTAACTTACAATGCAGCAACAAAGCGGCTGTACGTGCATTTGTTTGACTATCCTGCAACGGGAAATCTGGTTCTTCCCGGCTATAAAGGCAAGATAAAATATGCACAGTTTTTACATGATAATTCTGAGTTAAAAATGAAAGAAGAAGGCAATGATATCCTTTTAACCATGCCTGAGAAAAAGCCGCTTTTTGAAATTCCTGTGGTGGAACTGACATTGAATTAATTCCAGACTGGTACAGGATTTGCCGTGAATTGAGTACTTGAATATCATCAGGTATAAGAATGTTGTACCAAAGATGATGGTCGGCCTATCAGGCGAATTAGTTTTGATCGGGGATGACCTTACTACTATTACTACAGAAAGATTGGAGATATTTAAAAATTGGTGCCATCAAAAGAAGTGATTGCATTGTGTAAAACAAAAGATTTTTATTATACGCCAGATGTCGATAAAAGCATTTATGCCTTTTGTATGACAGTGCCTGAAGATGAAAAATATTTACTATTATATTCGTGGTAAAGATACCGGGCTACTCAATAAGTCAGTTATATCTGTTATCTTATTGGAAAGTACATAAGCTATAAAATGAAAAAATATGTAGAATGGATTCCTAATTTACTATCCTTAAAAATTACTTTTAAATGGGTAGTTTTTTGTGAAATCTTAAATTAACCCTGTCCAATAATCAAACCAATCAATCATCGTATTTTTAAATTATACAAATGAAATTTAAAAAATCAGTTAAAAATATTATCAACCCATTAGATAAAATAATACTGGCCCTGTTGTTTGTTTTCAGTTTTAGTTTGGCATATTCTCAGCCTAAAATCCATCCTTTAATTTCAACAATAAAACTATCAGGTGATGCAGAGACAATTTTTCTACACCCATCAGAAAGTTCAAAGCCTGGCGTACTATGGATGTGGATGGGAAGTAACTTAAGTAATGTAGGCATTACAAAAGATTTAGAGGCGTTAAAGAAGGAAGGCTTTAACAGAACAACCATGTTTAGCCTGGCGGATATTACCACACCGTGGGCAGGGGTAATTGGTAAAAGTCCTACCCCTGAAATTATTTCCTGGACAGAGCCCTGGTGGGCGCTGGTTAGATTTGCTGCAGAAGAATCTAAACGGCTGGGAATGGATTTTGGAATGTATAATGGTGCAGGTTATGAATCAAGCGGGGGTACCTGGATAACACCTGAACTTTCGATGCAGGAGTTATGCTGGTCGCAAATTAAAGTAAGTGGCAAT
>JAYTHI010000313.1:0-9417 GCA_043732685.1 Ferruginibacter sp.
AAAGTTGTGGAGATAATGAACGAAAAAATGGTGATGATTGAAGTAAAAGGAGTGCGGTTTCCTGCCTATATGGACCAAATAGATTTTCCTTACTTTAATATGTTCTCCAAAAAACAGGTAGTTGAAAAAAAGAAAGTGTATGTCGATAACCTGCAAAAAGAAAAGGGAAATGTAAAAACCCCGTCAGGCAACAGCGGTATGTTTATTTCATTTATGCCCATTTATGATAAGGATATTTTTGATGATGATGTGGTAGAAAAATTAAAGATCTACCTCATCAACCAAACTGATACTGCTTATACTTTTAACTACAATTTATTTTTTAATGGGGATAGTAGTTTTCAATTAAAAAATATCATCGAACCCCTTAATGAATTTTATTTACACGATGTAAAATTTGAAGAGTTAAGCGATAACCCCCGGTTTGATGCTGAGTTTTCTTTGAAAGAACCCGTTAAAAATAAAGCACCCTATTTTGAAACATCGCTTAAGCTAAAGGCCAAACAATTATTTAAAAAAATTGAAGAAACCAAGCTTAAAAATGAACCCATGTTTTCTTATGCTTTATTTGAACAATTTCCAGATAAAATTGATGATGAAAAGGTTGACCTGAGCAGGTTGGGTAGTGCTGGATACAGGGTTTATGATGTTAGTAAGGTAAGAGAAAATTTAGCCCCGGCACGCACGGTAATAGACCTTCATATTGAAAAATTGACAGATACCTGGAAGCACTTAAGTAATTTTGAAATTTTATCCATTCAATTAAAAGAATTTGAAAAGTTTTATGAGCTCTCCATATTTCACCGTCAGCGATCGCTTATCGTTATTCATGGTGTTGGAACCGGAAAATTGCGCAATGAAATTCATGAACTGCTTAAATCGAAGAAGGAAGTAAAATCGTTCATAAATCAATATAGTGCTGATTATGGTTACGGGGCTACTGAAATTTATTTTGGATATTAGTGATAACCTAACGACAAAAAATCATATTAATGATTAAGAAAATTTTGTGGGTGTTTTCAAATCAGGATGATAGCGAAGAGGCTTCACTTGAAACCATATTTGGTATAGAAGCATTTATTACCTCATATTATTCCTTGCATGATAAAGGATTTAGTGTAACAATTGCTTCACCCAAAGGAGGTGAACTTGCTTTCGCTGCCCAATCATTTTATCCTGTAAATATCTCCGCTACAATGGAAAGGCTGAAAAATGATGCCGATACCAAATTTAAATTAACGCATAGTTTACAAATCGAAAATTTAAAAGAAACCGACTTTGATGCCCTATTTTATCCGGGTGGTCATGAAACTTTGCGGGATCTCGCCACAGATACATCGTCTATACATTTAATTGAAGCTTTTTACCGAAATAACAAGCCTATCGCTTTTGTTGGCCAGGCCTGTGCAGCATTACAATTTGCAAAAAATACCTTGGGGGAGCCATTGGTTAAAGGTAAAAAAGTAACCGGATTTTCTAATGAAGAACAACGTAATATTGGAACGAAAACAGTTCCTTTTTCTGTCGAGGATATGTTAATAGAAAACGGTGCTGTATATAGTAAACTGACCAGTGGCCAAGCTTATGCCATTGATGAAGGTAATTTGATAACCGGTCAGAATGCTGCCTCAGCATTGTTGGTTGTGAAAAAACTTATAGAACTTCTGTAACTTTTATAAGGATTAGTACAAGCTAATTTATGCTTTTATAACACGGGTTTCCTACTGTTTGTATACAACAGCCATTTAATTTTAAAGATGCATAATCAAACTCATTTACGCAACTTATACAATTACTGCTTTAAGTAGGAAGCGTTCCTGCAAACGCATTTCTGACTTCAAAACTAATAAAATGGATAGCTCCGGCTTTTATTGTTCTTGCAAATTGTCTCCCTGATTCAAAAAACGAATTATTTTTTATTGAAAATTAATTTATTTGCAGTATCAATTTCATCCTGGTTAACGGTATGCCCCATATTAAGATATATTTTTTCTGTAACAACCGCATTCATTGTTGTAAGTATACTTGTAGTTGCCTTAACTCTTTCCACCGGAACATGCATGTCAGGGTTACTGCTCCCAATAAAAATGGGTGTTCCTTTAAAATCACCTGAATAATTTTCCGTGTAAATTTTGTCACCAATCAATCCTCCGGTAAAAGCAACTATGCCTCCAAATTGTTGAGCATTCCGGCACACAAACTCCAGTGTTAAACATGCGCCCTGCGAAAAACCCAGAAAGTAAATATTTTCAGCTGCAATGCCTTTTTCATTTATTTCCTTCACCATTTCTTTAAGCAGGTCAAGCCCTGCAGATAAACAGGGTTCATTAAGGGAGGGTGGTGATAAAAAAGATTGCGGATACCAGGTATTGTTTGTGGCTGTTGGCGCAAGTAAAGTAAATTCTTTTACATTAAAATGGTGCGCCATCGATAATATATCTGCCGCATCTGCACCCCTTCCATGCAACATTATCAATACTTTTTCAGCAAGTTCAAGCGGTTGCCCTTCAGCAATTATATTGTTAAAATGATGTTGATTGGTTTTGTTCATAAAATTTTTTTAAAGAAGTGGCAATGTTAGATATAAGCTCTTGAACTTAAATAAAATTACCTGAAATTAAACCGTGTAGGTCCAAATATCAGTATATTCCTGCGGATGCCGTTTAAATTGTGCAAATACAAAGGGGCAAAGTGCCACAACTTTTAAGTTTTTTTTTCGGGCATACTCAACCATGGCTTCAAATAATTTCTTGGCTAAACCTCTGCCTTCAGCCTTGGGTAAAACTTCCGTGTGAAATACGGTTAAGGTATTTCCTGAAATGAGTACATCCATTTCTCCAACCTGTTCTTCATCTTCTAAAATAAAAAATTGACCCTTATTTTTACTATCCAAATCAAGTTGAATGGTTTCCATTTTATCAAAACTTTAGGTGATGCTTTTTATAAAATATTACGCAATATCCGGTAATGCTTTTTCAATTTTTGTCCGCGAATTTTCATACTGCTTTGGTAATTTTAAAGTTTTACCCAATTCCTCCAGCGGTTCATCTACGGTAAATCCCGGATTTTCTGTTGCTAACTCAAACAATACCCCTCCCGGTTCTCTAAAGTAAACGGAAAAGAAATAATCCCTGTCTATTTTGTTGGTAATACCAATGTTTTTTGCAGCTATCTTTCTGCGAAATTCCATCAGGCTTTCTTCATCTTTTACTCTAAAAGCAATATGGTGATTGGTACCACCGGCAGATTTGCCTGCAGGCATTTCCGGAGCTTCTATAATATCAATTATAGCCCCAGTGTCAACAGTTTCTGTACTAAAGCGATATTTATTTCCCTCCTGCCCTTTAAGGGTATATCCTAATACATCTGTTAATATAGCAGCAGTTGGGCCAAGGGACTTTAAGGTAAGCGTAACGGAATGAAATCCTTTAACAGCAACAGTTTCATTGATTTCTGCTGTAAGCCATTGCTTTCTGTTGTCCGCTTTATTGCCAACAATTAAATTAAATTCAAGTCCATCCGGATCAACAAATGAAATGGATTGTTCTCCAAAACTTTCTTTTGCTTCGGCATATTTTATTCCGAATTTTTTAAATCGGTTTTTCCAAAATTGAAGACTATCTGCAGGAACTGCATAACCAATATTGGTGGTCATTCCCGTACCATTTTCACCTTTGCCAATGCCTTCCCATGGAAAAAAAGTAAGTATGGTTCCAGGTTCACCTTTTTCGTTACCATAATAAAAATGGTAGGTCGTTGGGTCATCGAAATTCACTGTTTTTTTTACCATTCTTAAGCCAAGAACCTTTGTATAAAAATCTGCATTGCGCCTGGCATTGTTGGCAATTGCTGTTATGTGATGCAGCCCTAAAATTTTATTTTCCATAATCTATTATTTATCAATGCTGTTAATTTAATAGAATGCAAGTGGCGGGTGGAGACACCCGCCACGGACACCCGCCACGGACACCCGCCAGGGTTGGTGTCCCCACCAACCCTTAACTTAGCGTTCAATGAAGAACATCTTACATTCTCATTAACCTCAGGTTTTCTATAAAAAGTAAGTATGCTTTGTTAACAATATTTATTAAAGCTTGTTTCAGTAAATCAATTTATGCATATAATTTAATTTCGAAAACAGCTACCATTTCTCCTACAGCTATATAGGTCAAACAGGTTAAATTACAGTTCTTCTACAAAGCTTTAAGGTAATTATAATGCCAGCGATGGTTTGCTTCCTACATTGTAAAGCCAAAAATTATTTTATAGCAAATTAATTAAATTATTAACAGCTTTTTAAATAAGAATTTATCTTTTTAGATAGTAAATGCTTTTTACAAAAAACATTATCTACTGCCGACAGATGAGCCGTGGTAAATTAATAATTATACCCTAATTTGAAGTGTCATTATTATTATCCGTTTTATAAGGGTGTGAATAAAATTTATTTTTGATGCAATTGTGTAAAAAAAATTTAGCAGAAATCAGCAAATCTTCTCCGGTGTTATTACCCGGGCAATATTTATTTGAGCTGGACGAAAAAGTACTCCAGTTTGGAACAGGGGTTTTATTACGTGGTCTTATTGATGTAATTATTGACAAAGCCAATAAAAAAGGAAAGTTCAACGGAAGGGTAGTGGTGGTAAAATCTACAGAAACCGGTACTAGCAGTACTTTTCAAGCGCAAGATTGTTTATATACTGTTGCGGTAAGGGGCATGCAAAAAGGAAATATTGTAATGGAGCAGCATTGTATTGCTGCTATAAGTAGGGTGCTGTCTGCAAAAGATGACTGGCAAAAAATTGTAACGTCAGTGGCCACTAATGCGGCTTTACAAATTATAGTTTCTAACACTACCGAAATTGGCTTGGCGTTACAATTGGAAGATATATTTCAAAATCCTCCCCATTCTTTTCCGGGTAAATTGTTAGCTATTTTATATCATCGGTTTATTTATTGTAAAGGTGCTTTGGAACTGGGTTTAATAATTATTCCCACCGAATTGATACCTGATAATGGTAAAGTTTTATTAGCCGTTGTTTTACAATTGGCACAGCATAATAAACTAGATGGCGCCTTTATGGATTGGTTAAATGATGCCAATTATTTTTGTAGTTCTTTGGTAGATAGGATCGTTCCCGGTAAACTTTCGGAAGCTGATCAATCCGCTATCGAAATGGAATTATGTTATCGCGATGACCTGTTAATCATTGCTGAACCCTACCATTTGTGGGCTATTGAAACCGATAATGAAAAAGTTAAAAACAAACTCAGTTTTGCATTTGAAAATAAGCAGGTGGTTATCGCGCCTGCTATTAATAATTACCGGGAATTGAAATTGCGTTTATTAAATGGTACGCATACTTTTAGTTGCGGACTAGCACACCTGGCTGGTTTTGAAACCGTAAAACAAGGAATGAATAATGAGGCTTTTGCCAACTATGTTTTACAACTAATGAAAGCTGAAATTTTACCCGTTTTAGTTGATGAATTTATTAATAGGGAAGCTGCTGAAACCTTCGCCAATGATGTTATAGACAGGTATAATAATAATTTTATAGCCCATAAATGGTTAAATATTACCCTTCATTATTCTGCTAAGATGATGACAAGAAATTTATTAATGCTTAATAAATATTTAAATAAGTATGAAGAAATGCCTGAACATATGGCATTGGGAATGGCGGCCCATATCTTATTTATGAGGTGTTATCAGGATCTGTCGGGCAATTATTATGGGTCAATTAATGGAATAGCCTATACGATAAATGATATGGAGGCTGAAATTTATTGTAATGCCTGGCAATTAAAAGAGCCAACTGTAGTAATTGATTTTATATGGAATTATACAGAATTATATGCTTCCATTCGATCTAATAAATTTAAGTTGGAAACTTTAAAATGGCTGCAATATTTAATGACAAACCCTACCCTTGATGTCATAAATATGGTCACAAAAACTAATTGATAATAATTTTATTAGTAAACTACATTGTTATTAAATTTATTGGCACAGAGCAATTTTATTTCTCCTACAATTTTATTATCCAACCAGAATAGCCTTACTATTTTTTAAGTACATAATTTCCTAACTGGGAGTTTATGTTATATATTATTGATGATTAACTAATTAACATCCTTTTTTTTAAAGGACTGCACAGTTTTAGCAGTATTATTTTGAGCCGGTTAAAAATTTTATATGGCACAATATTTTCTGTTAACATCAAAAATCCCCAAATCAATATAAAATTGTATGAAATATTCAGTTAAAAGTATAGGGTTAGCAGTCTTATTCCTAGCAATTTTTAGTTGTCACAGTAAAAATACCAATACGCACCGTATTCCAGGCAACAGTGATTCTTCCAGTAAAAACAATACCTATATAGTATTAGATTCCACTCAGCCTATGGCGGTGGTATTGCCTGAACAGGATTTTATAAATTACGCCTTGCCTAAAAATAATAATGAAATTATATGGTTAAAAGCAGGCTTGACAAAAGGGGATGCCGCAATAAAAGCGCAGGCCAAACTGATGTTAAAAGATTACACCAAACTTGGTGATGCCATTAAAGAATGGGTACGTAAAAACAAGAATTTTACTTTGCCTCCGTTAGATACCGCCGGAGAAATTAATAGTAAAATTAAAATTGGTAATGATTGGAATTCGGCCTGGATAGAAAAATCTGTAACGGATCATAATCAAATATTGATTAATTTAAAAAATGCACAATTGGTAGTAAAAAATAGTGAACTCAATAAACTTATAAGCAATACCATTCCTGTGATGGAAACGCATCTTGCAATGGTGAAAAAAATGCAGGATACAGAGGCTAAATAGTATTTTGATATATTTTTATGGTGCTACCGCATTTAAAATAATCCTGCTATTAAAAGTCGGTTTTATTTTCGGAAAATTATCTTAAATATAGGGTGGGTGTACCCCTGCAGTATTTTTTGTTTTTTTTCGGGCAGTTCCCCCATAACGCCGAGGCGGCTAATGGGGGCCGGGTTTTACACTTCAATCTTTTTTTGCGGCGACCGACAAAAAAAGGATTTCCGTTTCAATCCCTACTGCATACTTTCATCAGCATTATTTATTTCAATACCTGTAAAAGTTTTAAAATAGTAGGAAACATTAAATTGAAATTGTAAAATTATCAGCTAATTTTCAATTAAAAATAATCACACTTTAAAACAAACTCCTGTTAAAAAACGCATCATATTTATGCTTTTAAAAAGCCGCAAATTTCAATTCAATCCGTCTGGCTCTTCCTTTTAAAACTTATTAAACTTGCGATAAAAATAGCTGCCCTTAAACCTTGGTGTTACCGGTTTTATTTATGGTTTTACCAGGGCAAGCGTTTTGGGAGTAATGGCATTAAAAGTGTAGTATTTCACTTAATTAATTTAAATTTGCGATCATAGTTTTTTTCTTTTAAAATAGTATAATGAAAACAATTGCGGTAGATATGGATGGGGTTTTGGCAGATGTATATAGCCAGTTTATTAAATTACACGCATTGGATTTTGGTAAAACATTTTCATTGGATGAGGTGAGTGGAGTGCCGGAATTACACATGTTTCCAAATGGAAGAAAACATGTTGATAGTCCCAATTTTTTTAGGCAAGCACCCGTAATAGCCGATAGCCAGCGGGTTTTATCTCAAATTAATGAAAAATATAAATTATTTATAGTATCTGCTGCCATGGAATTTCCCAATAGTTTACTGGAAAAACAGTGGTGGTTGAACGAACATTTTCCCTTTATTAAATGGCAGCAAATGGTTTTCTGTGGATCAAAAGAAATTATACGGGCAGACATTATGATTGATGATCATTTTAAAAACCTCGATTTTTTTACAGGTGAAACTATTTTATTTACCCAGCCTCATAACAGGTATGCTGAAATTGGTGTGCATAAAAGAGTTGATACCTGGCAGGATATTGCAACATTATTATTATAAAGCAAAGGTGGTTGGGTAATCAAATTAGGTTACTGTCTGCCTAAGGTTTTAATTTTCCAGCACATAATTTTATGATAAAATTACTATTATCGAATGTATTGAATGGCAAATTAATGTCTTGGTATTAATTGGTAAACATTTGCAGGTTCCGATTTATTTGGTGCAACTTATCAAAAAATATCTAAGATTAAATTATGCATTTTCTTATGTTATTCAGCATAGCGCTTATTAGTTGGCAAGTTTAATATACAAATGTATTAACGGGGTACAAGTCTTTTTTACGCCCTTGCTACTTGCCTGAAAAATACTTTTTGACTCCTTAAACTAAAACGGCATTGTATTATATTACTATCTTACCTCTTCGTATAAATGTTTTATTAAACCATCCGCAAGTCCAATTTTAGGCACATAAATTTCATCTGCCGTAGCCCAGCGCATGGCGTTAATATAAATTTGAATTGCAGGAATAATTACATCAGCTCTATCTTCCCGTAAATTATAAGTACTTATTCTTTGCTCTAAAGTTACACTACCCAATTCTTTATAATAGTCCCTTAATAAATCAAGTGTGAGTGGCTTGCCATCCTTCCTTTTACTCATACTAAAAACCTTATTTATATTACCTCCGCTACCAATTGCCACTACTTTTTTTTGCCCCCGGGTAATACCCCTTATAGCATCCTTCATTTCATCCCAATTATTATCTGTCACCATATTTTTTAAAAGACGTATGGTTCCAATATTAAAAGATTTCTTAAATATTAAAATGCCATTGCTAAAAAAAGATAGTTCCGTACTACCACCACCCACATCTATATACAGGTAGCTGTTGTCTTTATTCATATTTTCTGCCACATGATTTTCGTATACTAAACCCGCTTCCATATCACCGGTAATCACTTCTATTTCAATGGCAGTTTCCTGTTTTATTCTGTTTATTATTTCAGTTGCATTTTTTGCATCCCGCATGGCGCTTGTGGCACAAGCCTTTATATGCTCCACTTCATAGGCATTGCACAAATGCCTGTAAGCCTTCATGGTTTGTAATACCATTTCTAATTTGGGTTTAGATATTACACCATATTCAAAAACGTCAAAACCTAGTCGCAGCGGCACCCTTACCAAATTAAGTTTATTAAATTTGGGTATTCCTCCATCATCTTGCAGCACCTCCGTTATTAAAAGTCTTGATGCATTACTGCCGATGTCTATTGCTGCTAATTTCAATATTTAAAAATTTATTGTCAAAATAGAAGGTAACAACTGCAAATATAAATTGATAATTTAATACAGTTTTTAACTAAAATCGTACTTGGTTATAAGGTTGATTTGCGGTAAAGATAATTATAGGTTTCAACCTGACTGCGAACCTTTTTTTGATTGCGTGGATTAATATATTGGTTGCTCAACTCATTGTCTAATTTACGCGCTTTGATATTGTCTGCCAACTGAA
>JAYTHI010000314.1:0-9411 GCA_043732685.1 Ferruginibacter sp.
CAATACCCTGATAATGCCAGTCTGAATTTTTATTATGGCCGCTTCCTTTTGGTTGTTAAAAAAGATTATGCCAATGCTATTCCTAATCTGAATAAGGCGCTGAATATGGATGCTTCTTTTATAGCCGGATATTATTTACGGGGCATCTGTGAGCTTCAAATCAATCAAAAGGAACAGGCTTGTGCAGATTTTAAAAAGGCCGCCGCCGCCGGAAATCCTGATGCTAAAACGATGTTGCATTTGTATTGCAAATAAAATATGCTGCAGGCTGTTTTATATTTAATAGAATCCGCAATTGCACTAATTACCAAAACAGCAATTGCATTACCATATTTAGTCAGTCAAAAACTTTATTGAAAAGGGTAATAATATTTTAAAAAATAAATTTTATATTACTGCAAATGCTTGCATTTCTCCTATCTAACATATAATTTAGTGTGTAGTAAGTATGAGGTACAAAATTTAAACTTTACTTCTTCTGAAAGGCTACTACTTAAAACCGTTAGAAGATAATTTTATAGTACCATTTTCATCATAACTCTAGGTCAATTTTTTTTAAATTGGCTTGTTGATTTATTGAGTTTTGTAACCACTTTTATTTAAAGGGTTAATTAAATTCTTTATTATTTATAGATGGTTTAATATAATCCAATCTTTATAAAAATCCCAGCTGCCATTCTCTTTTTATTTTGCCTTACTACTATTAAAAATAGTTTAAGAAAGGTCTTCAATTTATACCTCTTTCCTTGTATTAATAACTACCATTAATAAAAACTTTTTTAATGGGATCTTCAGCTGTAATGGATGCTAAAGCAGGATTGTTTTATGGTGTTGGCTATACCTGTTGAGCCACAGAGCAGGTAAACCTGCCACAATAAATTTTATTTGTAAAAAAAATATTTAAAAATCACTAAATCTTACTGTATGAAAATTGGAGGATCATGGGACTTTAAACTATACCAGGAAAAAGAATGGTTTCGCTTTTTGGGCTTAAGCCTGCTACTTTTAGCGCTACTTTATATGTTGCTCCATTTGTTTTTTTGCCCTCATGCCGGGTATGAATATTCAAAACTTGATGAAAAACAAATTCAGCAAATAAATCGAATTTATTTCGATTCTGCCTTTACCTCAAAACCACCAAAAAAGGCTGCTGCAGAAACTACAGATTCTGTAAAAAAGGTACAAAAAATGAGGGCAGCAGTTGAAAAACCAGTTGTCAATAAATCGCTTTCAGAAAGTTTAACTGATTCCGGTAAAATAAAAGATTCCATAATTATCGGGGGTGATATTGTATTGCAAAATAAGAAAACAGATTCTTGCAGTTGTGTAAGTAAAGCCCAATGCGAGCGGGTGATACAGTATTTAAAGACTGAATTTAGTAATAAAATTGATACCCTTCAAATCGATTCTTTCCGTAATTATTTATGTAGTTCGATGCCACTGGAGGCAACAAGTTTTCTTGCTAATATGCGGTTAAGGGTAAGGTCTTATTTTTGGTTAACCGGCCCTGAAGTTTATTTAGAAATTGTTTTATGGACCTTATTCGGCGTGCTTTGCAGTTTACTTTTTAACCTTGGTGTAATTGGGAAAAACAGCACTACCAATCCAACTGACAGGTCAACTTATTTTGATGCTTCGGAAATACCCTACCAGATTGCAAAATTATTATATGCGCCATTGTGCACCTTGGTCATCATATTGGGATATAATTTTTTTAATAACCAAAATATTGTTGACATCTCTTCAAGCAAGGGAATCATTGTATTTTCTTTTATAGGAGGTTTTTACAGTAGTCGCATGATTAGTTTATTGGACAGATTAAAGGATGTTTTATTCCCCAATAGTGGTACCTCATCAAACCCGGTTATAAAAGACCAGCCACCATTAAAAAATATAATTTTCGAATTAGAATTTATTCCTAAAAATACCAATATGCTAACGGTACAGGAGTTGGCGCTGGCAACGGTTATTTTACAAAACAGCGGCACAAAAGAGGAGTTTAAGGCAATAAATATCAATCAAAATCTTACCCCCTTGTTTATCGCCGATTATATAAAGCCCGATAATTATATAGCTACGGCTACCTATCAAAAAGGGGAAATGAAATTTATTGGTACACAAGTAATTGAAATGAAGACAGCAGATATTTTTGTGATTATTAAATTAGAGGAGGTGCTGGCGTGATGCATTTATTATATTGCAGGATGGTGTTTAGTAGCAATTAATGGCAAATTATATTGTCTGAAGTAGGATTTATAGGGTTACAAATATTAAAGGATTGTTACATTTGCGGATGTTATTTAGTTTAGTATGGTTATGAAATTTGAAGCGATATCCCATACAGCAAAGATTATAAAGTCATTCTAATAATCATGACATCCTAAAATTCTTTATTCAGACAATGTATAAATCGGGAAGGGTTTTTATCTTAGATAGCGTATATAACCTTGCTATTTGCATACCTATGATACGCAATAAAAAACCCGTAATGGATTTACCAAAACGGGTTTGTATGTGGTGCGAGCCGGGGTTGAACCGGCGACACATGGATTTTCAGTCCATTGCTCTACCAACTGAGCTATCACACCTTTACTTTTTGAAAGTGCTTTGTTTTAATAAGTAAAAAAGTAAAACAATCCCTTTCGGGGCAGCAAAAATAGGAGTTTCTATTCAATTATCTCATTACTGGTACAGCAAATATCAAAAGAAATAAAAAAAGGTGGGCAAAACGAAGCCCACCCTTACTTGTATGCCGTAAAAGATTATTTTAAACTTGCAATATCTATCACAAAACGATAACGTACATCACCTTTTATCATTCTTTCGAATGCTTCGTTCACTTCTGATGCCTTTATTACTTCTACATCACTTACTATATTGTGCTCGGCGCAATAATCCAGCATTTCTTGTGTTTCTTTAATGCCACCTATTAAGGAACCTGCAATGGACCGGCGTTTGCCAATAAGGTTAAACGCGCCAACAATGGATGGTTGGGGAGGTACACCTACAACTACCATCGTGCCGTTTAGGGTCAATAAATTTAAATACTCATTGTATTCGTGCTGGGCAGAAATGGTACTTAAGATAAAATCAAATTTACCTTGTAATCTTTTCATTGTTTCCGGATCTTTGGTCACCTCAAAATGATGCGCTCCTAAATTTAAAGCATCCTGCTCTTTTGATTTTGAAGTACTTAGTACTGTTACATCTGCACCAAATGAGGCGGCAAATTTAACAGCCATATGACCCAGACCACCTAAACCTACAATGGCAACTTTATGTCCTTTGCCAATTTTCCAATGGCGCAGGGGCGAAAATGTTGTAATACCTGCGCAAAGCAAGGGCGCAACACCTTCAATGGCTAATTTTTCAGACACGTGAAGGGTGTACTTTTCATCTACTACTATATGAGTGGAATAGCCACCATATGTTGGAGTGCCATTTTTATCACGACCATTATAAGTTCCTACCATACCATTATCGCAATACTGCTCTTCGTTAGCAAGGCAGCTCGGACAAACCCTGCAACTGTCTACAAAACAACCAACACCTGCTAATTCGCCAACTTTAAAATTTTTAACTGCAGTGCCAATATGGGTAATACGTCCTACAATTTCATGTCCCGGTACCATCGGGTAAATTGATCCGCCCCACTCGTTGCGAACCTGGTGTACATCTGAGTGACAAACACCACAAAATAAAATTTCTATTTGTACATCATCCGGACCAACATCTCTTCTTTCAAATTTAAATGGTGCCACAGGAGTGGTTGCACTTTGCGCTGCATATGCATTAACTGGAGTCATAATTTTTCTTTAGAGTGAATTACAAAATTACTAACTCAATGTTTGTTTAATGCAGATTTATTACAGAATAAAATAAGTATAACATATTATTTACTATTATGTATGTAGCAGGGAATATATAGCAGAGTCTAAAAATTTGCCTTCAAAATAATAGTTCTCTCTAAAATAAGCCTCCTGAACAAAATTATTTTTTAGCAATAATTTTTTTGATGCCGCATTGTCAGGATTTACATTGGCTTCTACGGAGTGTAAATGCATGGTATTAAATCCATATTGCAGCACCGCAGTTATCGCTTCCTGCATCAGCCCTTTTTGTTGTTGGGCCGTAAACAGCATATACCCTATCTCTGCCCGGTGGTGTTCTTTATCAATTTTCCAAAAACCAATAGTGCCTATTAATTCCGGCTTTTCTTTTAAAGTAATAGCCCAGCTTATACCATCATTTGTGCGCAACTGTTCTATATTTTTTTGTATAAATTCAATAGCTTCCTCCAAAAATTTTGCCGCAGGTCTGTCAAGGTATTTTAATACTTCAACATCGCTCCTCAAGGCAAAAATTTCTTGGCTATCAGTCAAATTTATTGCGCGTAATTTAAGTCGGTCGGTTAAAATTATTGGAAAGGGATCGAAGTTAAATTGCAGCATGGTTTAATGTTTAGCTTACCCAATAATAAGGGTTTGGTAAATAATTTTAAAAATAAAATTACCAGATTGAATTAATAATTATTTGTAATTTTTTTTATTGGGTTGGATAGCGCATTTATAAAATGCATTACCGGTTTTTTTTTAAATAAAATCGGAAATAAACCAAAGTGAAAACTATTTGAGAAGACTATCATTTTTAGCGGATATTGATCCATACAGCTACCTTAAAAATGATTGACCGATACCAATATTTTTTTGAATAAAAGCTCTTTAATTTGCCGGCTTAGTACTTTAAAAAACAGCATCCCTTCTTAAAATTAAAAAGATCATCACCCGTTAATTGATTGTTTAAACGGGGGATGATCTCTTGCACATATTTTATTTTTTTTCTCTTGGAAAGATAGCTGTTTAAAACTCCGCACTTTTTGGATACCTTGGAAAAGGTATTACATCTCTAATATTACCCATGCCGGTTACAAACTGTACCAAACGCTCAAACCCAAGCCCAAATCCGGCATGTGGGCAACTGCCAAACCTGCGCGTATCTAAATACCAGCTTAACTCTTCTGCCGGAATATTCATTTCCGTCATTCTGGCAGTAAGTCTATCCAGGCGCTCTTCTCTTTGGGAGCCACCTACAATTTCACCAATTCCCGGCGCTAAGATATCCATGGCCGCAACTGTTTTTCCATCCTCATTTAATCGCATGTAAAACGATTTAATGTCTTTTGGATAATTGGTTAATATCACCGGCTTTTTAAAATGCTTTTCCACTAAATAACGCTCATGCTCACTCTGCAGATCTACGCCCCAATCTTCAATTAAATATTTAAATTTCTTCTTCTTATTATGATTGCTATTCTTTAAAATTTCAATAGCCTCCGTATAAGTTAATCTTTCAAAATTGTTGTTTACTACAAAACTTAATTTATCCAATAAGCTCATTTCACTTCTGTCAATAACAGGTTTTGTATTGTCTTCTTCTGCTAAACGTTGCCCTAAAAATTCAAGGTCCTCCATGTTGTTTTCCATGGCATATTTAATAACGTATTTTATAAATTCTTCTGCCAAATTCATATTGTCTTCCAAATCATTAAAGGCTACTTCCGGTTCAATCATCCAAAACTCTGCAAGGTGCCTGGTGGTATTGCTGTTCTCTGCTCTAAATGTTGGACCAAAGGTGTACACATCACTAAAGGCCATTGCTGCAAGCTCTCCTTCTAGTTGTCCGCTTACTGTGAGATTAGTACTTCTTCCAAAAAAATCTTCTTTAAAATTGATGCTGCCATCTTCATTTTTTGCTGCGCTGCCATCTAAAGGCAATGTTGTTACTTTAAACATTTCACCAGCACCCTCTGCATCACTAGCGGTAACAATGGGGGTATGCAGGTACACAAAACCTTTATCATTAAAAAATTTATGAATAGCAAAAGCAAGGGTATGCCTAACCCTAAAAATTGCGCCGAATGTATTGGTTCTAAAACGCAGGTGCGCAATCTCCCTTAAAAATTCGAGGCTATGTTTTTTTGGTTGCAAAGGATATTTTTCTGCATCGCTATCCCCCAATATTTCAATGGTGGCGGCTTTTAATTCTACCTTTTGTCCCTTTCCTAATGATGCTATAATTTGACCGATAACTTTTATACAAGCGCCGGTGGTCAGGCGTTTTAACAGGGCTTCATCAAATTGGCCAAGGCTTGCCACCACTTGTAAATTATTATTGGTACTGCCATCGTTAAGGGCTATAAACTGGTTATTGCGAAAGGTTCTTACCCATCCCATTACTGTAGTTTCAAAATCGGCTTTATCACCAGCCAATAATTCTTTTATCTTGCTTCGCTTGTTGAACATATAGAGTTTATTGGCTGCAAATATAATACTTTGTTATAAGGGGATTATGGCTGAATTTTATCCTTAATTAATCATTAAAATTAATTGTGCCTGCTGCTGCAATGCTAAGTTTATGTAAACAAAAGCAGGTTTACATTATTGGTAAAAATAAAGAATCTACAAATCAACCCATTATAGCGGTACTGGTAAAAAAAAAGGTCATTCAATTGCAGCAATAAAAAACACCTATAACTTTACAGTATGAAGATTGCCTTTTTTTCTGCCAAAAAATACGACCGCGATTATTTTGATCGATTTACTACTTCTCAGGAGCTACTATATTTTGATGCGCCACTTACCCAATCAACGGCAAAATTGGCTATAGGATGTAAGGCAATTTGTGTTTTTGTACATGATAAAATTGATGCCGGTGTAATTAGTGAATTAAAAAATATAGGGGTTGCCCTGATTGCTCTACGTTGTGCAGGTTTTAATAATGTAGATATTATGACAGCTAAAGCCAGTGGTATTGCTGTTGTAAGAGTGCCCGCCTATTCTCCGTATGCTGTTGCAGAACATGCTGTGGCATTAATTTTGACGCTTAACCGTAAAACCCATAAGGCATACAATAGGGTACGGGAAGGTAATTTTTCTTTGGAAAGGCTAACAGGCTTTGATTTGCATGGTAAAACCATTGCTGTTATTGGTACCGGTAAAATTGGGCAGGTTTTTTGTAAAATAATGTTGGGCTTTGGTTGCAGGGTTCTGGCATTTGATATTATTGCTAACAGAAAATTGGAAGCAGACGGTGTTGAATACCTTCCCTTAATTGACTTGTTGCAACAGGCTGATATTATTTCTTTGCATTGTCCGTTAACCGAGCTCACCCAACATATAATTAATGACCAAACCATTGGCATGATGAAGGAAGGGGTAATGCTGATTAATACAAGCCGGGGGGCACTTATAGAGACTGCGGCTGTACTTAACGGACTAAAAAGCAGGCGGATCGGCTATTTGGGACTGGATGTTTATGAGCAGGAAGAAACTTTGTTTTTTAACGATTTGTCAGAAAATATAATTGATGATGACGATATAATGCGTTTGCTTAGTTTTCCTAATGTTTTAATAACTGCCCATCAGGGATTTTTTACGGAAGAGGCTTTAAACGAAATAGCAAAAATTACTTTTCTTAATTTTAAACAATTTGAGGAAGGGCTTGTACTCACAAATAAAGTAATTTAAATATATTAATACAACTAAATACGTTTCTTTTCGTTAAACAATTTACTATTTATTGATGCAAAAGGAAATAAAGTTTTTTGATCGTTTTAATTGTATTGGTATTTGTTGCATTACTTGTGAATTTTGCCCTTAATATTTTTACATTTTTCCAATCAAGTCGACTGTTTTGGTTAAATTAAAAAATATATATTTTATGTTTACTACGGGGAACTTTCCAAGTGAGTTATTGATTTAATCCTTATTTTTAAATTTCTATTAAATTATTAATCATCTGGTTGAATATTATATTAATTATGAATTTAAATTATTTTAATAGGGTTTAAAAATTATTTTTTAAAAATATAATATTGATTTTCAATGAATCACCGTTAAAAGCTTTGTAAATTTTTTGTGGTTATGGGGTTTAACTGATGATAAAAAAAAATCTTTTTAGAATTTACCAAAAACTATGTAATATTGTGATGGAATAATGTTGATAAGGTCTTTCCATTACTACAGTATCAGACAGTCTCATTCCATCAAAACAAATTCTCTCCCGAAAAAAATCGGGAACATTTTTCAGGCTTTTAAGATCGGATTGTTGAAAAAAATCATTTTCATTTCTTTATGTACGACACAATACAACTGAACGATATGCTCGTTCCTGAGTTGCATGATATTGCAGAGCAGCTTATAATTTCCAACTTTAAAAAATTAGAAAAGCAGGAGCTTATTGATAAGATCCTTGCCAAACAAATAGCTATGAATGAAACAGTAAAAAGCGAAGGTGAAGAAAAACCGAAACGTAAACGTTCTGTAAAACCTATTGTCGCTGTTGCCCCTGCATCCTTGCAAACAACCACTGCAACACCCGTTGAAAAGGAAAAGCCTAAGGCAGAAACTAAAGCTGCACCCGTTGCAGCGCAAAGAATACCTGAGCAAAAAATGCCGGAACAAAGACAACAAAAAAGAAATGAACCCATTGCAGATAAAAGAAAACAGCCTGTAAAAAAAGAAGAATCAGAAGAAGATCTTCAGCCAATTACAGATGAGCAAAGTACCATACCTGCTGCTATAGCATCCCTGCTCCACCTGGAAGATGATGTACAACAGCAGCAGCCTGAAGTGCAACAAAACGAAAATAATCAGCAGAATAATTATCCCAACAAACAATACCAGCAACGTCGCGATCAACAAGTTTTTAATATCGAATTTGATGGTATCATTTTAGGTGAGGGGGTTTTAGAAATGATGCCCGATGGATATGGCTTTCTGCGCAGCAGCGATTATAATTACCTTTCTTCTCCGGATGATATTTATGTATCACCTTCTCAAATTAAATTATTCGGTTTAAAAACGGGTGATACCGTTTATGGATCTGTTCGCCCGCCAAAAGAAGGTGAAAAATATTTTGCGCTTTTAAAGGTAGAAACCATCAATGGTAAAAGTCCGGAAGAAGTACGTGACAGGGTTCCGTTCGATTATCTAACACCCTTGTTTCCATTCGAAAAATTAAATTTAACAACCGCATCAAATAATTACAGCACCCGCATCATGGATCTTTTTACCCCGATTGGTAAAGGTCAGCGTGGTTTAATTGTTGCCCAGCCAAAAACGGGTAAGACAATGTTGCTGAAAGAATTGGCCAACGCCATTGCAGAGAATCATCCGGAATGTTACCTGATGATTGTACTGGTAGATGAAAGACCGGAGGAAGTTACCGATATGGAACGCAGTGTTAAGGCAGAAGTAATTGCCAGTACATTTGATGAACCCGCAGACAAGCATGTTAAGGTGTCTACCATCGCATTGCAAAAAGCAAAAAGATTGGTTGAGTGCGGTCATGATGTGGTAATATTATTAGACAGTATAACCCGTTTGGCAAGAGCGCACAACACTGTTGCGC
>JAYTHI010000315.1:0-9363 GCA_043732685.1 Ferruginibacter sp.
CATAGTATATCCTTATAAAAATAGTCAAGATGCTTCCTTGTATATTTATTCAGATCATTTTGTAATTGGCGGAACATACTTAAAAAGGTGAATATTAAGGCCAGTTGCGGCTGGTGCTGTTGCTGCAAGGCTTCCTGTAGCGGAATAAAACTTTGTTCAAGATTCAGCGATGCTTCTTTGGAGATTATTTTTATAGCATTTTTTAGTATGGGCACCAATGCACTAAATTCATTATAGAGGTTATTAAGTTTTTTAAATTTACTTTTTGTACCAATATTCAAAGCTGTATCAATAGCATAAATATCTGCAGGCACCAGACCCCATATTGTATTATTCAGCAGCTTTGTGAAATCCATTTTTTTAATTCCATGGAGTTTTATAGCGGCATTGGAATAGTTAATAAACCATTTTACGGGTAGCTGCAGTTTACTTTTTATCAATTCATCAATTAACTGCGCAATGGGCAGTCCGCTATGCTGCAATAATTGCTGCCAATCATTAATTGTATTTATAAATCGATAATAAATAAAAAAGCTATTTAGTTGTAACCCAGCTGCAGAAGGTTTTTTTTGGAAGATCGAATTATATAATTCCAAATTACTTTCAACAGTTTGCAATGGATATTTTATCATTGCTGCAAGGGTAAAGGGAATACTTTTTTTAAAGAAGGGCTGCCAATCTTTTTTATTCAGATCAAAGTCGTAATAATTAATATGCCCGGATAACTGTACAAAAAAATCAAGCAGATCGGCCAGTGTTCTGGCATCTATTTTTGCAGCACCTGCAAGCAAATTTTCCATTGTTCGCTGCCGCTGACTCGTTCCCGGGTCATGCTGAAAAGGATGTATAAGGCAGGTACAATCTGGCATAAAATTGATATAAAGTGATTAATTTTTTCCCGATAAATTTATACAGGGCTTGCAGCCTCGTTGATATAATAATCATACACATAATTAAATCTTGAATTTATTTCCGGGATAGAATATTCAATGGATATGGTAAATTTCCCTTCAAACAATTCAGTGGAATCCGGACCTGTTACCGTTACATTTTCGGCTATTATACGAGGCTCATAATAAAGAATAGAATTTTCAACATGGTGTTTTATAATGCCAATCAGGCTATTGTTAAGTGCATCAAACATATAATCATTCAGGTTGCACCCATAGTTAGGTTGCAGTACCCGCTCGCCAATACTTGTTGAAAGCAAGATGTACAGGCTTTGTTCGATGTCTTTTATATCACTCACCATTTCTACCAAGCCGGTTTCAACATTAAAAGTTGGTGGAAAAGACCACCCCCTGCCTAAAAATGAATTGAATGAGGTATTCATATTTATCTGATGTTTTATATTTTTTATCCGCCAATTTGTACCGTAAATAATCCGCCTGCAATTACGCCGCCATGGGCCGTAAGGTCACCTTGCCTTACTGCGAATCTTCCACCAATCAGTACCGTTGAAGAACCTTTAACAATCGCATCAGGCGGGCCGGCACATACACAAAGATCCGATACTACTGCTGCAGGTAATCCGCCAATCAGGACTGTGGGTACTCCCGGGCCTGTAATAGGGCCGCCAACATGTGGATTTGGCGATGCTAAAGGGCAGGTATGCATATCTGATATTCGTGCAGCTGATGGCATATTTTTTTATTTACAGTTTAATTAATATTTACAGGTAAACCAGAAATTACCGTGGGGCCCTGTGCAGCAAGCTTGGCTGTAGCTCCCGATATACTTACATCTGCATCTGCCTTCACCGAAAGGGAAGGTGCACTGATGGAGAGCGAAGTACCGGCACTAAGTGATAAAGTTGTACCTGCTTTAATTTCAATTTGCATCGGGCTTTGCATGCTGATACCCGAAGAATGCATAGATATTTTATTCTGGTTTTGATCAACGATATCTATTTTAGTACCCTGCTCATCAAGTGTTATGCTGTTGCCCGCAGGTGTATCAATCTTTATAGTTTTTGTTTGATCATTAAAACTAATGTGCAGCTTGCTTCTTGTGGTAAAGCCTTTTTCATCGTTGGCGTCCTGGGCAGTTATCGGGGCAGGTTTATTACTGCTGTTGAGCATACCCAATATCACTGCATCCCGCGGATCATCATTTATAAAGCCTACAATTACTTCATCCCCAATTTCAGGACGAAAAAATGCACCTCTGTCAGCACCTGCATCCAGGCTTGCAATACGCGTCCATATTCCCTGCGCATCGTTATCAATAACAGGAATTTTTACCAGTATGCGGTGCTGGCCATCAGGGTCATCCTGAAGCTTAACGGCTATGCCTATTTGCAAACCATGGATTGCGCCAACGAGCCCTGCGGATGCAATATCATTTACATCTTTGTGCTGGCAGGCATACCGTACAGGGTCTGCACCAAACTGCAACTGTGTTTCCCATATTCCATTACCCAACTCCTGCCGCACTGCCGAAACATATGACTTACCATTAAAACGGTCTCCCACTCCGGATATCTTTACCGTATCACCGGGTTTAATGCCTGCAAAGCCAATGCACTTTGCACGCCCCCTTATTTTTGAAAGCCGGCTTCTAAGCATTATACCATTTGACCAGTCTTGTAATTCCTGTTCAAGCTTATGCCCGCTGTGGTGCATTTCATATTTATCCGGACTTATTTTATCAGCGATATCCCTTCCGGAAATATTTCCTGATTCGGCGAATGAAGAAGTGGAAGTATCAACCTTAAAAAGCTGCTGGTTGCTATAATCCCAGGAAGTGGCTTGTACACTTTTTAATTGATACCGTGCATCAATTTCTGATTCAAATTCCAGTAAAGAAGAACCATAATTTACCTGCAACACTTCTTTAGCGGCTATCTCGGGTTTGGCTATTTTTATTGTTCCATCATCAACATGTACCAGCATACCATTTGCCTCTGCCCTAAGCATTAAAAAATCCCAATCGGAAATATGGTGTTGCACCAATTCTTTATGTACAAGTGTGGTAGTGCCGGAATCTGATATCAATTTATACTTTTCAATCAGCTCATCAAATACCTGGCTATCTTTTACGTTTTCAAAATAATGACTATGTCTGCCAATTGTCATTTTTATTGATTCATCCTGACATTCAATATGCAGCTGGCTATGTCCATTGGCCTTTACTTTAACGGCATGTTTAACAATAATACCTTTAAAAGCTTGTTTATTTTTAGCATCCCGGCCAATATTAATCTGTATTTTATTGCCCGGTATAAAATCATTTTTATTGCTGATGGCAAACGAACGAAGGGATGCATCACCATCCCGAAAAACTAATTTTGCCGATGAGATCCGATTGACTTCTTTTAAAACAGAAAGCGATAAAAGTTGATAGGTAGGGTCAACTTCTTTGCCATCAACAAGCACATTAAAAGTAGCCACATCGTACTTTGCAGTATTTGGTATTAAAAGTTCTTCCATCAGGCTTCATTTTTATTTATTGGTGGAAAATACAAGCTGGTACCCGTTTTTATATGGCGCAGGTTACTAAGGTTATTGCTGCGTGCAATTTGTAAAAAGAAACTAACCTCATTATATACCTTAAAAGTCATCAGGTCGAGCCGGCTGCCTTGTGTAAAAGTTTTGATATGGGTAAGATCCGGAGAGTTGATATTATTGGCCCTGAAGATTGCTTCCGGGGTTTGATACTTTACAAAAGTGGCCGAAACCTTGGCACGCAAAGGATCTCCGTTGGGTTTAAAAAGTATATAGTTGATATCCATATGAGAAAGAACACAAGGGAATTTTATTTCGGATCCCCACCGAACAATCAAAAACCTTGGCCGGTGTATATTGCCCTTGTACTGGTAAACACAATCGCTAAATGCTTTAAGCTGATCTGTTACCTCCATATCATTATACTTATTTACATACCCTTCCATAGTTTTTGTACCGTCCAGCGTAAATTCAATTTTTAATTCTTCCGGTGCGGTTGATTTATATTTCGGATCGGTTCCGGGCTGACCATGACCACGGGTGGTATCCAATTCGATGTGGTTGGTTTTTGTAAATGTTTCAGGGTTGATAGGTGTTGTAAATGAAAGTGACTCTTCCTGAAAATCATTTTTTTCGAAAGAGTGTATGGTTAATTTTGACAGTACTTTTGAATTATCGCCCATTTTTTTCTTTTAAAATTTCGAGTACTTTTTCTACACAGGTATTGATCATTTCTTCGCCTGAAGGTTCGTTGCCATTACCTGGTGAAGCGTTATTTGCATTTACCCCACTGTCCGGCACAACAGTTGCTTTAATAATTAATTCCCTAATTTCCAGACTCATATAATTATGGATTGGTAAATAATAACCTGTTATAATTTAATTCAAGTGTTTCCAGTAAAATAGCCCCCTGCTCTGCATTAAGTTCGCCCATCTTCCAGCTTCGCGGCCAAACATTATTGATGGTCCATAACATTAATGGTTTATGTTCTTCATTTAATAATTTGATAGTTACCGTTTGAATAGGAACAACTTCTTCATCATCAAATGCTTTTTTCAACCACCGGGTAAGCCCCGAATCAGCAGGCTTTAAAAGACCACGTTTTAGTACAAGCGGACCAAATTTTCTACGCACAGGTATAACATGTTCAAATCGATTTTCACCGCCTTCCTTTACTGTTTCTGTATCTAATGTACTATCAAGTCCGGTTACAGATTGAAACCTTACATCAACATCTTCTTCACTTAAAGTAAATTCCACTTTAAAATGAAAATTGGTTGTCTGGTAAAAACTATTGGCCATATGTTATGGTTTTGCTTCAACAATACTCAATCCTTCATGTACTAATGTCATTGTTTCTATGGCAACTTCATTTCCGTCGGCCTTTAAATCTGTTGACTGTATTTTAGATGGCCATGCCTTAGTTAATGACCAGGTAATAATAGGTTTGTGTTCTTCATCAAGAAGCTTGATATTAACGTCTCTCCTGAATTTTTCTTTACCTTCCTGAAACATAAATGTTTTTCTCCATTGCTGAAAGAATTCAAAATCACCCAGAAAAGTGCCGCGTTTTAAAACCACATCCGTGTATTTGGTCATTCCGGGTTGCTTAGATTTGTGGTACACCGGACTGCTACCCTCCCGGTATTCAATAGGCGTAGTTTCAAAATCCAATCCGCTTACTTCTGTAAAACCCACTCTTGTACCACCCCATTCCAATTGAAAATGAAACTTGGGTAAGGGGTAATTTTTTTTAGGATCTTCTGCCATACTGATATAGTTTAAATTTTATAAAATAATGGTTTACCTGCATCTTTCAATTGGGTTCACTTCTTTAATTGCGGCATCCAAACTGTTCTTGCAGGCCTGCAAGGCTTCTTTTTCTTTGTTTACCTCTTTTAATTCTTCTGATAATTTCTTAACTTTTTTATTGTCTTTATTAAATCTTTCACTTACGCAATCTTTATATTCATCATTGCAAATGGGGAAACTGAATGTTTCCAATTCGCAATTGTCATCGCAATAACTACCCTGCTTCTTCATGGGTTCATTTTTTTCAGACAGCTGTTTGTTGTGATCGGGTACCGAAGTATTTTCATCGTCGCAACATTTCTCTTCACAATGAAAAAGCCGGTACCATTCGCATATAACCGTTTTAAAACCATAGTGAACAGCAGTGTTGCCGGCATCGGGGCAAGGAGGATTATGTTCCTTTGCACAAGGATCATAATTGCTTGTTTTACTGCAGGGAATATAGGCGAAAGGCCATTCGCGGGTAGAAATATTGTTACGAAGCAAGTTACTTAATCGTACTGCATCTACCGCCGTTTTAATGATATCGTCACGTGTTTTTATTACGGCATCCAACTTTACCCCATAAGCATCCAGGTACAGGAGTATACCCTGCCCTTTTATCAGGGAAGGGTCAGGATTTTTTTCAATACATTTTTGCAATGCATCATACCTTGTTTTTAAATAATCGAGTTGCATAAAAAAGTCACGTATCATACAAAAAAGTACCTGAATTGCCTTTACAGCAAGAAAGGAATTGGACCATATTTTATTTGAATGTGCAGCTATCAATTCCAGCTGATGGCAAATGTCCTGCGCCATTTTTTGGGCAGTTTCCAATTCTGTTATCCAAGTTTTAAATTTATCCCGACGCCAGGTTAAAAAATCCAGTTTCTTTTGCAATTGAATGGATTGTTCCTGCTTGGCCTTTAGTCGCTTATTAACTTGTTTTACTTCATCCGACCAGGTATCATAACAACAGTCATCACATGGTTGATTATCGCTGGTATTTGTTTTACAGCATTCCCTGATCTTGTCTTTATCCCAATCTTTATCAAGACGCTGGTATTTATGAATAGTGAGCATAACAATATATTGATTTTTAAAAAATTGGTTATTTATTTTGTTAGCAATTGGTATTTACAGGTGGTGGCGCATTATCGCAACAGAAGGTTTTTTTAACATCTTCACAAATGCAACAAATTTCCTTTTCACAATCTTTTAACCGGCCTTCATGTTTACACCCGCAATCTTTTTCGTCTTCTGCGTTTCCATTTGCCGGTTGTTTTACACATCCGCATACTGGGCAACATAAAAATTGAACAGCATCTTTATACCCTTCAAAATCGCTCCGCGCAGTATTTCTGTCCATTGCTGCCTTAGTAAGTTCGGTTACAGAATTTACCAGATCAATTTGGCTTATTTTAAGATCATCTGTTCTTACTTTGGTAGTATCGCTGATTTGTTTTGCAAATTTTTTAGAATAGGTTTCCAACTGTTTTTCCATTGGATCAAGTGTATCAAGATTTGAAAACAATTGAATTCCCACAACATCATAAGAGGATTGAAAGAGCGAATCATAATCGGAAAGAAAGGTTCCAAATAATTTACCGGACAGGTCTTTAAATATCTCTTCAGCCTCTTTACATTCCGGTACAGGTTTGCTGCCATCTTTACATTGTTCGCCAGTATGGCCGGTAAGCGCTTTCCATTGCGCACTGTTACATTTTTCATGGGTACTGTGTTTCAACTTACAGGAAGCATCGTTTAGATCGTTAACCTTTATCCGCAAGTCCTTTACGCTCTTTGAAATATTTTTCAATTGTACATTAAGGTCCTTATTCAGCTTCGTATAATTGGCAACATTTGCTTTTACAGATTCGTTAGTTTGCAGCAATTCTGTACCAACAGTAATATCAAGATTACGGTATAACTTATAATTATTTTCCGTCCAGGTAAACATGCACTTTCTTTCGTAATACATATGGCGTTCACCTTCAAATTTTTCTTCCATTTGTTTGGCAATACCTGCCGTGTCATATAAGCTACTGCATACTTTAAGACGTTCTGCGGTAATCGTTTTTTGCGTGAGATTATCTTTCTCGTCGCATTCTTTGCAATTGGAATCATCATACTGACCCCCGCTGCGTGATTGTTGTGTATTCATATTGATAAGTATTGGCGATTATCAGTTAATATAATTAGGATTCGGCCAGCATTTTGTGCATAAACCTTAAAATAATAAACTCGGCAGGACGCACTACTGCCAGTCCGATTATTATGATCATACGACCTTCAAGTAAGTCCTGCTCCGTCATGGTTTCTCCAAACCCGACATGCACAAAAAATGCTTCTTTAGTAGATGCCCCCATGAGCGCTCCGGCTTTCCATTGCTGTGTAAAATAATTTTGAATCATAGACTTTACCCGAACCCAAGTGTTTTCGTCGTTGGGTTCAAATACAAATTGTTCCGTTGCATTTTTAACTGATTCTTCAACCATATTAAAATACCTTCTTACAGAAATATAGCGCCATTCATTATCATTGCCGGCAAGTGTTCTTGCACCCCAAACAATGGCAGGTCCGCGGCCTTCAAATGATCTGATGGCATTTACAGATTTTCCGGCCAGGTCATCTACATTAAGATCTTTCTGATCTTCTTTTGTGAGTAAATACTGAGGGCGAATAGCATTATCAATATTGATATTGGCAGGCGCCTTCCATACCCCCCTTGCATTATCAACCTGGGCATAAATACCTGCAAGGGCCGAAGAAGCAGGTAATAACATCTGAATATTGGAGATAGCACTTTTTGCACGGAAATACTGAGAGTTACTGCTGCTTTGTAACCCGGCAAGGGTTTGTGCGCCACTTGGTGCGCCTTCTAATTTTATTAAGCTTTCATCATCATATTTAAAATCTACCCCCGTATATAGCTGTGGAAAATAAACTGCTGCATATTTTAAATGATCGGTATTTGCAGACAGCGTATTTCTTAATCCGCCCTGCCCCGAAACACCATAAACATCAAATTTCCACTTATCTTCATTTGATGCTGTATGAAATACATCCATAATCGTAAATCGGTCCTGCAGCGCAGCGCACTGGTCAATTGCTTCTTTATGAACATCATAATAGTCCGTTTCAGTATCAAGATTTATGGAGTCTGGAAAAAGCAATAGGGTTACTTCATTTATTGCCGCCACCTTATCAAGACCATCCTTTAAATCCTGCGCTTTAATAACGCCGGTATCATAATTACCAACAGATGTTATCCAGCAGGGGCCGCCTCCATTTGCAAAAAACATTTGTAATGAATAGTGCATCAGGTACTTTGATCTTTTGGTTTCATCAATTTTACCGTTAATTTCAACACCCGCACCCGTAGTTATAAATGCAATGGAAATACTGTTATTTTTTTCAGGATCGGGGTAACCAAAATATTGCTCATACTCCAGTAGCGATTCAATCCTCCAGGGTCGCATAGTTAAATCGTCGGCCTGCTTCCATTGGGCTATTTGTGTGTACCCAACAAATGACGGGATCGCTGTTTCAACTGATGCAATTGATGGTGGGAGATGAGGAATTTCTTGAATGTACACTCCCGGGGTTTTGTATTCGTCCATAGTTTTAAATTTTATTATTAAGATTTATAAAAAGTTGGCCATTATACTTAAAGCCCTACCGGAAAATTATCCGACTCCGGAACCAAAACATCATAATATAGTCTGCCTGTTTCATCTTTCTTAAGATCACCCGGGACCGGATTGGGAAAATATTTTTCCCCGGCTCCTCCTTCTTCTTTTATTAAAAAAAAAGACTGCGTAATTGATACAGGTCTTTTGGTTAAAAGCTTATTGTTGTTTTGAGATAAGTACAGGCTTACAACCGGATCATTGATCACTATTTTTTTATCCTTATTGTTGCTGTAACGCCAATAGGCAAATCTACTCTTTACGGGAATTTCAAAAATGAGGTCATCAGTCCATTCACCCGCTGCATTTTGCATCTTTTTTAAATAACCATCATAAGTAAAAAGATCAAAATCAGTATTGAAGGTTTTAAGTTGAACAGCTACCAATCCCCATAAATTGCTGGTATAAAAACTGTCGTTAAATAAAATAG
>JAYTHI010000316.1:0-9351 GCA_043732685.1 Ferruginibacter sp.
CCTTTGATCTGCTTATTTTACCGGAACAATTACAGGAGGCTATTACACTTGTAAAACAATTCCCAAAGCAAAAATTTGTAATTAACCACCTGGCCAAACCTGCTATAAAAACAGGCGTTATAGCAGGTTGGGAAAAGCAAATTAATAACATTGCCCAATTTGAAAATGTGTATTGTAAAATAAGTGGCCTGGTTACAGAAGCTGACCATAAATTGTGGAAACAAGAAGATTTTAAGCCTTATCTGGAGGTAGTTGTAAAAGCATTTGGTACCAAAAGAATACTTTTTGGCAGCGACTGGCCAGTGTGTTTACTTGCGGCGGATTATAAAAATACGCTTAACATCGTATCAACCTATTTCTCTTCTTTTTCCATTACGGAACAGGAAGATTTTTTTGGAAATAATGCCACAGCATTTTATCAACTTTAAAAGTAAAATAATTGAAAAGTGAGCAATAATAAAGATGCACCACAAAATACGGATCTGCTTAAACTACCACCAGTTATTTTTGGCACAAGTGGTTTAGGAAATTTGTATGAAGTGGTACCTTATGTAACCAAACTTGAAATTATACGGGAATCAATAACCCATTCGCAGGGAATACCAATGTTTGACACTGCAGGAAAATATGGGGCCGGCCTGGCTTTAGAAGTTTTAGGAAGCTGTTTAAAAGAACTGCAGGTACCTTCAAATAAAGTAATCATCAGCAATAAATTAGGATGGTATCAAACGAAACTAACTACTGCTGAACCACAATTTGAAAAAGGCATTTGGAAAGGCCTTAAAAATGATGCGGTGCAAAAAATTAGTTATGATGGAATAATGGCTTGTTTTGAACAGGGTAATAAATTATTGGGTGACTATAATTCTCAGATGGCATCTGTACACGATCCTGATGAATATCTCGCCGCTGCAACAGATGCCGGGGATGATCAAAAACGATACCGCGATATTATAGCATCCTATACCGCCCTCAATGAATTAAAACGGGCAGGTAAAATTACTTCTGTAGGTGTGGGTGCAAAAAATTGGCGTTCTATCGAAAGAATTTCAAAAGATATTCACTTTGATTGGGTGATGTTTGCAAATAGCCTTACATTAAAATCACATCCCAAAGCGTTACTTGAATTTGTAAAAAAATTACATCAAAAAGGAACCGTCGTAATAAATTCTGCAGTATTTAACGGTGGCTTTTTAGTGGGGCGTGACCATTATAATTATGTGTTGGTAGATAAGGATTCTACCGAAGGGAAATTATTGTATAAATGGAGGTCAGTCTTTTTTGATTTGTGCAGCCAATATCAAATTAAACCGGCAGAAGCCTGTTTTAATTTTGGTTTAACCATTCCGGGTGTTGATAGTGTTGCCATCAGTACGGTTAACCCAAAAAGAATAAAGCCCAATATTGAAATGGTAACAAAAAAAATACCTGCTGGTTTTTGGAAAGCTATGAAAGAAAATGGTTTATTGGATGCGCATTATAATGTACCCTATTAAAAATTTCAATTTAGATACTATTTAGACTTTATTAAATTAAAAAATATTTATTCGGTAATAAAAGCATACTTGTGCGCATTAGCGACACTTGAATTAACTACTGCAAATATTTTATTGCGGAAGTAAATTTACAATTTTATTTATTTCGGGCTTAACAAATAAGTTTTGCCTTTTACAGTTTTAAAGGATAAAATAAATTGCTTTCCCTTTTTTACAGACACAGTAGCAATACCTTTTACCTGTATGGGATTTAAACTGCGCACCACACATTTACCGCCATTAAACGATTTAATAGTGGCAGAGATAAGCTTTCCATCCTGCCATCGCTCCCCTATTTCAAAACCACCTCTTGCCTTTAAACCCTTTACCATACCAGTTTTCCATGCCATTGGCAATGCGGGCAATAAATCTATTCCATTTAAATGGCTTTGCAACAACATCTCTGCCATCCCCGCTGTGCCACCAAAATTACCATCAATTTGAAAAGGTGGATGTGCATCAAAAAGATTAGGATAGGTACCTCCTCCACCACCATAATTGGTAGCACTATCGCCTGTTAAACGCAGGAGGTCTCTTATTAAAATATAAGCATGATTGCCGTCTAATAATCTGGCCCAAAAATTAATTTTCCAGGCTTTGCTCCAACCCGTTCCTTCATCACCACGAAGTTCAAGCGTTTTTTTTGCGGCTGCAAATAAATCGGGTGTCAGGCTGGTAATTTGCCTGCCCGGGTGCAATCCAAACAAATGAGAGGTATGGCGGTGGTGCGGGTCTGTTTCTTCAAACGCCTTATACCATTCGAGCAACTGCCCTTTACTCCCGATATGAAAAGGATAAAGCTGATCTCTCTTTTCAATCAATAAGTTTCTAAATGCCGTATCAATGTTTAAAATTTTTGCAGCTTCAATTAAATTGGTAAATAGGTCCCATATAATTGACATATCCATTGTTGAAGCAACGGATACCCCAAGCTCGTTACCATTGTTATCTTTAAATTTATTTTCCGGAGAGGTGGAAGGTGCCGTTACTAAATAACCATCTTTATCTTTTACCAACCAATCAAGTGAGAAAATTGCAGCATCTTTCATAATTGGATAGGCCTGTTTGGCAAGAAAATTTGTATCGCCTGTAAAAGCATAATGTTCCCAAAGATGCTGACAAAGCCAATTTCCACCCATGGGCCAATTTGCCCAAACAGGATCCCCATGACCAATATCTCCCACCGGATTTGAGGTGGCCCAAATGTCCGAATTGTGATGAGCCACCCAACCCTTTGCACCATAAAATTCCTTGGCCGTATTGGCTCCGGTATGGGATAAATCTTTTATAAATTTTAATAAAGGCTGGTGCATTTCGGATAGGTTAGTAACTTCTGCCGGCCAGTAATTCATTTCTGTATTTATATTGATGGTATAGTTGGAACTCCAAGGTGCACGCAAATCTTTATTCCAAATGCCTTGTAAATTTGCAGCGGGGCCACCAGGTCTTGAACTTGATATCAGCAAGTAACGACCATAGTTAAAATACAAAGTTTCAATACCCGGGTCATACCCTCCTTTTGAATAAGCCTTTAATCTGTCAATAGTTGGCAAAAGGCTATTGGTATTCCTTATAGTGGTGTCTTTTATGCTAAAGGCTACCCGGTTAAAATATTTTTGATAGTCGGCTATATGAGCTGTTTTTATAGCATCAAATTTTTTAGTGGCAGCAGCAATAATAGCTTGCATGGCTAACTTATTTTCATCCTTACCTTGCGCATCCGGACATTTATCAAATCCGTTAAAACTTGTTGCAGCAGCTACATACAGCACCACTTCGGTTGCGGCTTTAATATGAATACCCAGCGTATCCGTATAATACTCCCCACCCTTCACAATAGCCTTTATGCGATATTGGAAACGCATGCCATTGCAACCGGTAGTATCAGCATAATAAACAGGATCTTTTCCCACAACATTATAATAATTTGGATCTATATGGTTGGCTGCTTTACCACTAATTACCAGCTCGTCTTTACCCTTCACTGCAATACTATAATGTAATTGACTGCTGGTTTGCACATCAAAACTTAAGGCATGCGCTTCGCTGGCGGATAATTTGATTACTAAAATATTATCCGGAGCAGCAGTAAATATTTCTCTGGTATAGGATACTTTACCAATGGTAAAAGCAGTGGTAGCTATGGCGTTTTGCAAATTAAGATCCCGGTAATATTTTACAGGCGCTGCATTACCAAAGTGTTGATGGATGCGGATATCACCGAGGGGCAGGTAGGATTCTGTAAATAATCCCTGCATATTTTTAGTAAGGTTTTCTGCAAGTACATAATCCTCCTTTTCTAATAAGGCGGTCCTTATTTGAGGTAAATAAGCTTTTGCATTCACATTAATATTTCGTTTTACAGGCCCCCCGGTGTACAATGTACTTTCATTTAGTTGTATAAGTTCATCGTCAACACGGCCAAATACCATGGCTCCAATATGTCCGTTTCCTAAAGGCAAGGCTTCCTCCCATTTAGTGGCTGGCTTTGTATACCAAAGTTTTAATGTTGTTTGCGCAGATAAAGTTTGATATCCTACTAATAGTAAGCAAATTATAATTATTCTAACAGGTGCAATCATCTTAAGCAGGTTAAAGTTTATGGATTAAAGTAGTAAAAAATGTATGAAATAAAACTATGTTTCAGCCGGACAATCAATGAATAATTTCAATTTAATTGTTAAATATACTTTTAAAAAGTTTAATTTTTTCAGGAAAATATTTATATCCCGATTACGCCATTACTATGGCGTAAAAATTTAAAAATAATTAAAAAAATGAATTATCCGATGTTTAAAACTGGGTAGGTTGAAGCAGCTAAATAAATAAAAAATATCAAATTATGGTAACCAAAACTTTGCTTAGTATGAAGCTAAATTTTGCGCATAAAATGGTGGGTAAAATCGGCAATACCTGTAATATTTTTATGCAATCTCAATATTAAATTAAAAAAGTTTGACTAAAATTTAATGCAATAAAGAACGTAAAAAGAAGTGAATTTAAAATCCCGAACTTACAGATTTAACTAAAAAGTTAATTTTTAGGGGAAATTTTTGCTTCAAAAAAAATTTAAATGTAAAGGCAGTAATAAAAAAAATGGATTATTTATTAAAATAAAATTTTATCGAAGTTGAAATTTTTAAAAAATCAAATAATTACAAATAATAATTAGACATCAATGAAAAAAAATTAGCTGCAATTTAATTTATTGGATTAGGTAGATAAGTCGCAAAAGCAGTACAGCCAGAGCTGTATAACTTTTAAATAATATAAAAGTATACTTCAGGCGTTTTAATTCGCAGACTTATTTGTGTTTAATTTTTATATTTTATCAATTCAAATTTTACATTTTCAATAAATAATGCCCATCGCAGTATGCCTTTTAAAACACCAGTAATTGCATAAGCCAATGTACCGGCGTTGCAGTTACGCAGCCCGCCGGCTGTGGAGGAGAAGGGTATAAAGAAAAAAGGGATGCTGAATTAAAAAAAGTACCACTTTCAAATTATAACATTAAAAAATAGTCGCGTTTTTTAATGTTAACAAAGGTTACTTAATGACCGTTATATTTTTTAATCCGCTTACTTTAAAAAGGTAAAAAACACCTTAAGATAGCAGGTTTGCGAATGAGCTACCTAATCCTATAAATTTATTTATCCACCTATTGATATCATGCTCCTGTTTTGGATGGCCAGGGCTTCCATCGTATTTAAGGAGGTAGTAAATTGTCCGCCTAATTGCTGTGCCTTACTTAAAATATTATGTTCAATCAGCGGAAGAATTGCTTCACCCGCTCTTAATGGTGTAAGCAAATCAGTTTCACCATCCGAAAAAAGACAATTTTTTAATTTCCCATCAGCGGTCAAACGCATCCGGTTGCAGGTACTGCAAAAAGGAGCAGTCATGGTACTAATAACTGCAAACGTACCGGTATGTCCTGCAACTGTAAAATGTTTTGCGGTATCATTCTTTTCACCCAACAAAGGAACGATGGTATATTTCTTTTCAATTTCATGCAAAATATCCGCATAAGAAATCATTTTATTGCTCGTCCACTTATTGCCGCTAAAAGGCATAAATTCTATAAAGCGAACTTGTATGGGCATATGTTTTGTCCAGGCAATAAAATCGTTTATTTCATGATCATTGAAATCTTTCATGACCACCACATTAATTTTTACCTGAAAACCTTTATCAATAAATAATAAAATATTATCCATGACCAGTTTAAATTGATCGCGACGGGTAATAAGCATAAATTTATCCGGCATTAAAGTATCCAGGCTAATATTAATGGTATGCATTTTTGATTGTTCTAAAACATCCACAAAATCATGTAACCTGGTTCCATTGGTCGTCATGCACAGTTTAACTGGTAATTTAGCCAAACGCATAATAATATCGCCTGCATCCTTACGTACCAGAGGCTCACCGCCTGTTAGTCTTATTTTTTTCACCCCCTGTTCCACAAATATTTTAGCCAGGGTTTCAATTTCAATGGGTTGCATTAACCTGGAGGCCGGTGTAAATTCGTAGTCTTCTTCGGGCATACAATAAAAGCACCTTAGGTTACAATTGTCGGTTAATGAAATGCGGAGGTAATCGTGTACCCTATCAAATTTATCTACAAGCATCTATCAATTTTTTATAATCTTCTTTTGTATCAATATCAATTTCACCATTAATAAATGGAATTAATTCAAGGTCATTTGTATATTTTGGCAGTATTTTTTTTGCTCCTTCATCATTTTTAAGTGATTTAAAATCATCAAAATACTTATTGTTGAATAAAACTGGCGTACCAACCACTTCATTGTAAACACATGCGACAATTCCTTTATTGGATTGCTCGTAAGTTGTTATCATCTCCTTAAATAAGTTTAAACTAATATAAGGCTGATCACACACAACAAAGATACAGGCTTCCACTAAAGGATTGAGTGCTATAATTTTGGCCAACCCAATATTTATAGAGGTAGACATTCCGATTGCCCAATCTTCATTAATAACAATATGTACAGCACAACTATTTAATTCGGTCAACATACTATCCTTTTCAGCGCCTATCACAACCAACACAAGCGCATCTTTAACCTTAAGCGCTTTGACTACAATATTTTTTAACAGACTTTGCTGCTGGTATTGCAATAATTGTTTTGGGGAACCTAACCTTGCAGAACCGCCGGCAGCTAGAATTACAAGTCCATATTTTTTCATTTTATGTAAAAATTATTGCGTAATGATGCTTAAAGATGGATAGGTAATGCTTTATTTCTTAAAAAAGCTGCATTTTTGCCCATCAAAACAGCTTTTATTTCAGCTACAGCAGATAAGGCAATTTCTTCAGCAGTTTCTGCGCCAATATCCAAACCAATGGGTGCATAAATAGCAGCCCGATCTGTGTTGGACATTTCCAAACCGTCTTTTAGAAGATCATCATACATGCGCTGCATTTTTAGTTTTGGACCAAGTACACCAAGGTATAGCATTCCCTTATTATAAATTTGTTTCAGTACAGCAAGGTCATAATTATAATTGTGCGTCATTAATAGGGCTACCGTCCAATTATCAATATTTAAAAAAGCTGCAATATTTTCCGGCTTAGTTACAATTATATTTTTAACCATTGGAAAACGCTGCTGGTTTGCATGCGTTATTCTACCATCCACGATGGTAATATCCCATCCTAAAATTTGAGCAATAGTTACAAGCGGCAACACATCGTTACCTGCCCCTACAATAATTAAGTTAATCGGAGGGGATAAAAATTGTATAAAAACGTTTTGAGCTTGACCTGAAGTCTGGTAAATCTTCATTAAAGAAATCTTTTTTTCAAAGACAATATCAATATCTGCTACTATTTTTTGCTGCAAATTTTTATCAGCATCTATAAAAACATCCAATGCGATATGTTGTTCATTTTCTACCATAAAATAACAGGTTCCAATCTGTATATTTTCAGCTAAAGAAAACAAAGTAAGAAGTGCAGCATTTTTTCTAAGATCCAATGCCTTTTTTAACAATTCAATAGGATTATTTTTTTCGTTTACACGGATGGGTTCAAAAAGAATATACACTATGCCATTACACCCAAGCTGTACACCAAACTTTGCATCCTCCTCATCGGTGGTATCGTAGGTAACTAATTTATTTTGTTTGGCAGTAATGGCAAACAATGCTTTGCGAAGGGCGTCTCCTTCAAGACAGCCACCACTAACGGCACCCGTGATCATACCATCATCTGTTACCAACATTCTTGCACCTGGCCGTCTGTAAGAAGAACCTTCAACATGAACAACAGTAGCCAATGCAGTATTTTTTCCAGCCAGTACCGCTTCATCAAAAGCAGCTATTATGTCCCGAACCTCTTTCATTTAATTATTTAAATTATAAGTATTAAAAATACAGATAAATGGATACCAATTTCTAAAGACTATTGTTAATAATATAGCCAGTTCAAATTGCACTTTACGCACACAAAAATAATGCTACCAATTATAAAGAGCCTTTCAAAATATTTTTAAAATGGGACTTTAAAATTTGGGATAAATTCCAAATCAAACAAATGATTGACCAAAATAAAATTATTATCTGAAATTTTTTGATGATATTTTAAAGCCATTATAATAATTATGTAGTTGCATTGAAATAAGTACAGCAGGAAATATTAATTAAACAGTGGATACTGCTAATGCGGCATCTTAAGTTTATCGGTAAAAAACAGGGTGCTTTATTTAAAAATAAAAGCGCTTTGAGGTAAAATAGTACACAATTAAAAATTTTAAATAATAAAATGTTTAAAAGAAACAGACCAACACATTTATTTTTTTCATTTATTTTAAAAAATTTATGTTATAAAAAACTCATAAAAAAAGACCTGAAAAGACATATTTATTTAACTTTTTTCAAAAAATTTACAAAAAAAAATTTGGTCTGTAATTCCCTACCAGTAACACTATCAGTATTTTTATTTCATTTTTTTTGAAAAGAAATAAAAATACTTTTAATTTCTTGCAACCCTTTTTACCTGAGAATCGTCTAGTGTATAGTTTTTCATAGGATATTGGAATTACACCGGGGCGGGATTTCTATCCCACCCCAACTTTTTTTAATACCACCGCATATTTTATTAATGCGATTTCTTTTTTTGCCACGCATAACTACTTTAAATATATCAATAGGCTGTAAAATTTAAGCCCGGTTTTATACTGACAATAAGATAACATTGTACTCTCTATTTCAATATTTTCAGATACCAACAATTACTTCTTTTTAAATAATTTAAGCGGTTACTTTAAAGCAGGATACTTTAAAAATATTTTGGTTAGTCATAAATTTGAAAAACCCTACTGTTTTCATTCCATTTGCAGGCGATAAAAATAATAATTTGAACAGGCGTATTTCATTAAGTTTAATTATTTTTTTTGGATGATCATACGCCCGGTCTGTTCAAAAAAGCCGAAAAACCTTGATTAAACAATATCTATTTAAAGTTGTATACTGATTAAAATTAAATTTTACCATTCCATTTTAAGCATTGTTACAGCCTGCCGTTGCAATATAAAATTTACATTTATTTCACCATTTAAAACAGTCATTTTTGTGGATGGAGCAATAGTTTGCAATTGCCCTGCACGTTCCAGTATATTAATTTGCAGTGTTGTTGGTGTTGTTGGTGAACCCATTTCCTTCCATGCTTCATATGAATTGCTGTGCTCCTTATCAATTAAATATTGAGTAAGCACAATATTTTTAGCAGGTATGCCCTTAACAGTAACTGCTACCATTTCGCCGTCCTTTTTAAGATCATCATCAT
>JAYTHI010000317.1:0-2817 GCA_043732685.1 Ferruginibacter sp.
TAGCCTGTAATTATGAAGAATATTACATTGGCATTGTGTGCTTTAATTTCTAACAAAACATCCTTTCCGTTTTTATCGCCCAATCTGTAATCGCAAATAACAATATCATAAGAGGCCTGTTTGTATTTAGCAACACCCTGAGCGGCTGAGTACGCTACTTCAACTTCATAATCATTTCGGGAAAGAAACCTGCTTAATAAGGTACACATATCAAGATCATCGTCAATTATCAACACTTTTTTTTTCATATATACAAACATTGAATAAATAGAATTGCTATAAGAATAAGGAAAATATCCTGCCAAATTTTAAGCTGTATTTTCAAATTTTGTGGCAGGTAATATGGGGAAAAAGCTCAACACTGTGTAGAGCCTGCTATCCCGCAAATATTAATTAGAGCATTAATTATTTTAAGTGTATCCTTAAATCAAGTTGGCAACAAAATTGAGCACTTGCAACTAATGAAATTATTGAAAACTAAATAAGTACACTTTGAAAAATATTGAATTAAATCACCTGGATGTCTTAATTATTGACGATGAACAAGATATTTGCTATCTATTGGGAAGCGTCTTAAAAAATAGAAATATTTGTTCAAAATACGTAAATTCTTTAAAGGATGCGGCCTACATTTTAGAACAAAATGAACCCGAAATTATATTTTTAGACAACCACTTACCAGATGGACTTGGAGTTAATTTTATAGGTTTTATAAAACGTTTTCACCCGCTAACTAAAATTGTAATGATTACAGCACACGATACCATTACCGATAAAATGAAAGCTTTTAAAGAAGGGGTGGATTATTTTATAGGTAAACCATTTTCCAAAGAATCTGTAAATTCAATAATGGAAAAAATAGCCCATTAAACTATAGTATTAAATACAAGGTAAAGAAATTGTAAAAAAAGCACCCGGTGATCCTTCAATACTTTCAGCCTTAATTTTACCTTTATGATTTAATACTATATTTTGAGCATTGGTTAAGCCTAATCCATTGCCTTTGCTTTTTGATGTAAAAAATGGTTCAAACAATTTAGGTAAGGAGCTTTCATCAATTCCGCTCCCATTATCTTTAATTCCAATTGTGCACTGTTTATCATTTATTGAAGTAGAGATTTCTATAAATCCCTGTGTTCCTTTTATTGCTTCGATCGCATTTAAAATTACATTGTAAAAAACTATTTTAATTTTTTCAGGATCAGCATAAATATTACAAAGGTTAGGTGAATAATTCTTTTTAACCATAACATTGTTTTGCTTAAGGTTATTATTTAAAGATGATACCACCTCATCTAAAAGATCATTTATAGATATACTTTTACAATGCAATTCTCCAAACTTTGTTGCAGTAAGTAAATCGCCAATTAATAAATTGATACGTTCCCCATTTCTTTTTATCATATTCAAAAGCATAGTGCTTTCCTCATTAATTTCTACAACATCTTTTAACTGGTCGTTTGCAAGACCAATATTTGTTAAGGGATTTCTTACTTCATGAGCAATCATCCGTGCCATTCTACCAGTGGCGGCAAATTTTTCAACACTTTCCTGCTCAGTCAATTGGATATTAGCGCCGGTTAAAACCTCCATCTTTTTCTGCAGCGTTTCTTTATCATTAAAAGATTTTTCAGCAATAATCTTTCGGTATTTATTTTCTTTTGCGTAAACATTAGTGCAATAAATTCCAATAAAAAAACAAAGTATTAAAGCGATTAAATTTACAATTTTAATATAATCATAATTGGAAGTAGTTTTATCACTTACTTCAATTGCATTTAATTGCGCCATCTTAATTTCATCAGTTTGCCGGCGTATTTTGTCCATCCCCGCCTTCCCTAATAATACTATGCTTTTTACGGAATCGGTAAGCAAAAATTCATTTTTCAAAAATAAATTTAATCCGTTTTGCATCAGGTCAATTTCAGCATTTATAGTGGAATCCAGGGCGACAATTTTTTTAAATTGATCCGAATCTTTAGTCAAATAAGATTTTATTTTGTCAGAAATAATTACCACTTTTTTCTTACCGTCATAGTAAAGATCCAGTGATTCCTTGTTATCCAATAATAGATAGCCTCTATACACGATTTCCATGTCTTTTAAGGTGGACAAAAGGTTATCCGCTTCAATAATTATTTCCTTTCTACTATTTACTACCGCTGCATTTTTCAATGCTTTATCAGTTGTAAAAAAAAATAAAATATATGAAATAAGTAAAATCGAAATTGCTGTTATAAAGCCTATCCTAATTTTTTTATCGACAGAAAATACCATAGTGTAAAGAATTACGCTGGTTCTTACCAAATGCTTCTAAAAGAAGAAACAGAAAAAATTAAGCCCCATTTTATTAACTACTTCCTGCCACGATTAATAAAATATAAGACCAGTGCTATTATCAACACTACTATAATAATTCCACTCCAAACACCTGCTTTAAAAATATCTCCTATTGCCTGACAACCAGGTAAAACAAGAATAACAAATAAAGTACACAGTACCGCAACAAAGGAAGTTTTTTTCATGATTTTAAAATTTAGTTTTTTTAAAAAAATATAGCCGGATTTTAATGCAGTTATTTAAGATAGAAAATAACTTAAATATGCAAGCAACTCAATTTCTGAATTTTATACAGATAATCGTGCCGTTTGCGTTGTTGCCATTCAAAAGATTTAGAAATTGATTTTAATACGCTACATAAAGTTGATTTTACACATTCTACAAATTTTACATTTGGTTGTAAAATTCCTCATTTGTAGAAAACCTTTCCCAGCATTTTTGGTAAATCTGAAACAAGAAATAATTTTTAAATTATTT
>JAYTHI010000318.1:0-2803 GCA_043732685.1 Ferruginibacter sp.
AACGCACAGGAAGAACATAAAGGTTTAATGGCAGCAAGAACTAATGCCAGCATAAAAATAGATGGAATACTTAATGAAACCGCATGGAAAGCTGCTCCCATGGCTACAAACTTTATCGAACTAAGACCTATACCATTTAATAAAGAATCCTTTGCTAATAGAACGGAAGTATATATTTTGTACAATGATAAAGGTATTTATATAGGAGGGTACTGCCACGAAAAAAGTAAAGACAGTATTGCAACAGAATTGGTTGGTAGGGATAATTTTGGCAACAACGATTTTATTTCAGTAGTGCTGGATACCTACCTCGATAAAATTAATGGCTTTGAATATTTTGTAACGCCACTCGGCGAACAATTGGACGCTAAAGTTATTCCTCAGGATAATAATGGCAATACCGACGATTTTACCTGGAACAGCGTATGGCAAAACGCTAGTAAAATTAATAATGATGGCTGGAGTTTTGAAATATTTTTACCCTATTCCGCTTTGCGATTTAGCAAGACGGACGTACAAAAATGGGGCTTAAATATTATCAGGAGAAGAAAAATAGCCGGTCAGCAATTATTCTGGAATTCAATCGATCCTCAAAAAAATGGTTTCCTAACGCAAGCCGGCGTGCTTACCATTCCCGAAAAAATAACACCACCCATCAGGCTATCTTTTTCCCCCTATTTTTCAAGCTATATCAACCATTATCCCTACAATTTACCAGGGGTAAAAAATACTACTAAAGCAATTAATGGTGGTATGGATGTAAAATATGGTATTAACCAAAGTTTTACGCTGGATGCCACGTTGGTACCGGATTTTGGGCAAACGCAAAGTGATAACCAGGTGCTAAACTTAACGCCCTTTGAAGTAAAATTTAATGAGAATCGAACCTTTTTTACAGAAGGCACCGAATTGTTTAACAAAGGCAATTTATTTTACAGCAGGCGAATTGGAGCTACACCAATTTACTATGGGGATGTATCGGGGAAGCTTGACAGTACCGAGCATATCATTAATAATCCCGGCGAAACAAAACTGCTTAATGCTACAAAAATTTCGGGGCGAAATAAAAATAAATTGGGTATCGGATTTTTTAATGCTGTTTCCCAGCCTATGTACGCACTTGTTGAAAATAATAATGGTCAAACACGCAGAATAGCAACCAATCCACTCACCAATTATAATATTCTGGTGCTTGATCAGAGCCTTAAAAATAATTCTTCTGTTACCTTAGTAAACAGCAATGTACTACGCAACGGTAAAGATTACGATGCTAACGTTACCGCAGCATTATTCAATTTTTTTGATAAACAAAACAGCTGGAATCTTTTTGGTAACGGATACAGCAGTACGCTTTTCAGCACAAACAAAATAACGGGGTATAAATATGGTGCAGGCTTTGGAAAAGTAAGTGGCGCCTTTAATTTTAATGCCGCCGTTCAGGTAGTGGACAATAAATTTAACCCCAACGATTTGGGGATACAATTTTATAATAACAATATCAATACCTCCATTTATGCCGGCTATTCCATAACCAAACCGTCCCGTTGGTACAACCGAGTATACAATAACCTAAACATTAATTACGACCAGCTCTACATTCCCCGGGCATACCAAAGTGTAAAATTTAATTACAATACGTATATCCAATTAAAAAATTTGTGGTCGGTTGGGACTTATATAAATGCAGGTCCAAAAGGTAAGGATTTTTATGAGCCGAGGGTTGATGGAAGGGTATTTAATAGTCCGGCGTCGTATAGCCAGGGTATATTTGTAAACAGCAATTCGGCCAAAAAATACAGCATCGTACTGGAAGCATTGTATGGCAATACGTACCTTTTTAATTCAAAGGAATTTAATATAAATTTTACGCAAACCATGCGATTCAGCAATAAGTTTTCAATTGCACATTATTTGTTGGTAAATCCTATCAGTAATAATACAGGTTTTCTCTCAAGTAATAGCAGCAATGGTGCAGATGGAATTTATGATGTCAATACCATTTTTTTTGGCCGCCGAAACAGAATGACAATAGAGAATCGATTAAACTTTAAATACAGTTTTAATAATAAAATGTACCTCACCCTGCGCGTTAGGCATTACCTGGGAACTGTACATTACAACCAATTTTTTACCTTAAATAAAGCAGGTAATCTTGATGCCATACCTATTAGTAATTATTCCCTTAACCGGTACATTACCAACAACAAAAACTTTGATAACAGTTATAATATTTTAAATGTAGACATGTTATTTAGCTGGCGATTTGCCCCCGGAAGTGAATTTAATGTAGTGTATAAAAGTGCCGGAAATACCAACGAACAAAATATTACCAACAATTATTTAAAAAATATAGACCATACCATCGTCTCTCCTCAAAACAATAGCCTTTCTATAAAAGTGCTGTATTATATTGATTATTTGCAGTTAAAAAGAAAGAGTAAATAATCTTGATAATTAATGGGTTTGTATATTAAAATCACCTTAATTTTTAGTACTAATTATACGAATCAATATCGCTGGGGAGTTTAAAATTATTTTTCTTTAAAATGTACAAGGCCTTTTTAAAATAACTAAAATGGATCATGCAGATAATTCGCAAACATAATACTTGAATATTTTTTACGCAATTAAATTAAGACGTTTAATAAATATTACTGGCAATGGATTGCCCTAAGCTGTAATTTAGGGCATGTAAATTACTTTAGCTTTATAAATTATGAGTGGTATTCTTTTAAGGCAGCAGGAAGTTTTTTCTTCGTACCCTTCGCCTCCACAGCCGGCGGGCTGCGTAACTGCAACGCCG
>JAYTHI010000319.1:0-2793 GCA_043732685.1 Ferruginibacter sp.
CTTTATAAATTATGAGTGGTATTCTTTTAAGGCAGCAGGAAGTTTTTTCTTCGTACCCTTCGCCTCCACAGCCGGCGGGCTGCGTAACTGCAACGCCGCTCCATTGGCTTCTTTCAAAAAAAATAAGCTGCGCATTTTTTATTGAATCCGCCCAAGGCGGACCGAACCCAATGAGGCGACTTATGCAATTACTGGTGTTTTTAATGGCAGTCTGCGAAGGGTATTATTTATTGAAAATGTATAATTTTTATTGATAAAATATAAAAACTAAGCACAAATAAGTCTGCGAATAAACATGCTTGAAGTACACTTATATATTATGTAAAATATAATGCAGCTCAGGCTATACTGCTTTTACGAATTATCTACCTAATCCAATAAAAATTATTTCTTTTAAATACCAATCCTTTTATTGACACCAATCAATATTATATTACTTTTAAATGCCGCATTATTAACAGGGACTAAACAAATTCGGTAAAGCGGCTATTGGGTCAACAATTATCTTTGCAAGGCCGTTAAAAAACAAACTATTATTTATGCCGTGGATCTATCTTTTTGTTGCTGCTTTATTTGAAATAGCCTGGACTTTTTCGCTAAAATATATGGATATGAAAAAGATTTTAGCAATTAATTACCTGCACTTTTTTGATGATTCTAAAAGTATTTTTATACTATTACCCTTTTTAGGTTATATCGTTTTTGGACTCACAAATATTTATTGTTTTTCTGTAGCAATTAAATCCATACCAACAGCTACTGCGCTAGCTGTTTGGATGGGTATTGCTTTAATTGGGGTAAAAATTGTTGACATCACTTTATTTAAACAACCCTATCATTTATCTCAATTCTTTTACTTGTTGTTGATATTGGTAGGTATTGTTGGATTAAAATCCGGAAATTAAATGCTGTTATTTTTTCCATTTATTTAATTGATCGGATACATTCAATTGCTTTATTGTTCGTTCTTTCATTACCACATCGCTATGTTATAACTATCTCCTGATATAATATTATTATTGTTGTATACCATTAATTTTGAAATTATCCTTTCAATTCTCTTTTATTTATAGGTATTATACTAACGGCTTGGCAGATGTAATAATTAATTTTTAAATGCCTTCTTATTTTGCATAGGTGGTTATTTCCCATCAATTTGCATTTTTAATCCATCTCTTATTTTAGTCATAACTTTCTGTACATTTATATTTTCCATGTTAAATATTTTCTCCTGGTTTCTTTTTAATAATTGATGCTTATTCCTCACTTAAAAAAATAAATTTAAAACATGATAATAAAAATGCTGCGGATAATTCTTTTAAACTTTATTTTATTTGTGTCAGGTACTTGCCTCGTTTATGCTCAGACAATGGATATTGCTCCGGCAAATATTCAGGTGGATCTAACTAAAAAGATAGGCGAAATGTATCCTTTATGGTCCTGGTTTGGGCACGATGAACCTAATTATACCTACATGAAGGATGGTAAAAAATTATTAAAGGAACTGGCTTCCATTTCCACAAACCCAATACATTTAAGGGTACATAATTTATTAACTACAGGCGATGGGACGCCGGATTTAAAATGGGGCGCTACAAATATGTATACCGAAGATGCAGTAGGTAACCCGGTATATAATTGGCGGATAGTTGACAGTATTTTTGATACCTATCGTGCGCTTGGTATAAAGCCTTATGCTCAAATTGGTTTTATGCCCAAAGCATTATCCACACACCCTGAGCCATACCAACACCATTGGCAACCCGGCAAACCTTACGATCTTGTGTACACTGGTTGGGCATACCCGCCAACAAATTATAAAAAGTGGGAGGAACTCGTGTATCAGTGGGTAAAACATTGTGTTGAAAGATATGGAAAAGCCGAAGTGGAAAGCTGGTATTGGGAAGTTTGGAATGAGCCAAATATTGGCTACTGGAAAGGAACTATGGAGGAGTTTTTTAAATTGTATGATTTTGCAGCCAATGGATTAAAAAGAGCATTACCCACCGCAAAGATCGGGGGGCCGGAAATTGCCGGTGGCAGTAGCGAATCCGGCATGAAATATATACATGCCTTTATTAAACATTGCCTTACCGGAACAAATTATGCTACCGGTAAAATTGGGGCACCAATTGAGCTTATTTCTTTTCATGCCAAGGGGGCGCCGGCTATAGTAAATGGTCATGTAAGAATGAATATGTCACCGCAATTGCGTGATATTTTGGAAGCTTGTAAAATTGTTGCCTCCTATCCGCAACTAAAAAATATTCCCATCATAATTGGAGAATCCGATCCCGAAGGTTGTGCTGCTTGCGGTATGGCTACCAACCCGGCCAATGCCTATCGAAATGGCACGATGTATTCAAGTTATACCGCTGCCTCATTTGCAAGAAAGTATTTATTGGCCGATAGTTTAAAAGTTAATTTATTGGGTGCAGTTTCCTGGTCATTTGAATTTGAAAACCAACCCTGGTTTTACGGCTTTAGAGATCTTGCCACCAATGGGGTAGATAAGCCGGTATTGAATGTTTTTAGAATGTTTGGTAAAATGAAGGGTGCAAGGGTATTTGTTTCCGGTAACCGGATGTTTAATGTATCAACAGTTATCGATTCCGGAATAAAAGGATCCGCTTCGGATATCGGTGCAATCGCATCAAAAGATAAAAATGCTGCTGCGGTATTGTGTTGGAATTATCATGATGATGATCTTAAAAAGGACGGCGAAATGGTAGCAGTTACTGTTAAGGGCATACCTGCTAAAAATATTGTGCTTACTCAATATTTAATTGATAA
>JAYTHI010000320.1:0-2792 GCA_043732685.1 Ferruginibacter sp.
AAAGGTATCAGCCTGCCACATTTCTAACTGGTTAATAGCAGTAGCCGGAATATAATTGGCACCATTTAACCACTTATGATCAGCGTACCAGTTATTGGCTTTTTCAATTGACCAAACACTTGCAACAAGAGGTTTGGTGTTGATCTGTTTCGATTTTTTTTGGGCAAATGCTATTGTAATGGCCAGTACAAAAACGGACAATAAAAGAAAAAAATTTTTATTAAGCATATTGATAAATTTATAAATTAGATAAGTAATTATCCTTCACTGAATATTGATAAAACTAATTTTATTATAAAGCCTTTTAAATTGTAACAATAAAATATAGGTATTTATGATATGCTTATTTTGCTGCAAATAAATACATCAGTATAAAAAAATTAGTTTGGCAAATACTATATTTTAAAACTATTTATTTTTAAATTTTTGTTCTAAAACCTTGATAAAAAATCCTCCAACCACACTCCTCGCCTGAAAACCAACCATCTTACCTGTAATGGTTTGATGCCAATCGCTAACAGGAACCCTGGAACTTGTATGGGTAATGTAATGAAAAATTGGATCAGCAATCGCCTTAAAATCAGCATCATTATCAGCAAGCGTTGCCGTCCATATTGTCCAATCAGATTTCGTATACGTCGCCCTGCTATCCAGGGGCAAACCAAATTCATTTTGTTTGGTGAGGTAAAATTTTATTTCCTGCTGTGCCACTTTTTTTGGAAATAAATTAATATTCAAAAGTTTATCCCAAACTAAATTATACTTCTGGCTCCAGGTGCCTTTATTATTAAAAGTAAGGGCGTAATGATCCCCATCTTTTGCCATTTCCATCCAACGGGAAGCCATGTTTTTTGTAAGTTTTTTGTAGGTAGTTACCGTTGCAGTTTTGCCTAATTTTTCGGCCAGTTGTAAATATCCACCCAAGGCAACAATTGCTTTTACAGATAAATTAGCGTTGCGGGCAAGGTGACCGGCAAAATCATCTGTACACAATTGGTTGGCTGGATCAAGACCTGCTTTGCTCAAATAGTCAGCCCATATGGATATTGTTTTCCAATGCTTTTTTGCATAATCAGCATTGCCTTCTGCCTTTGCAATTGCCGTTGTTAAAATAATCATATTGCCGCTTTCTTCAACCGGCATATCTTCTCCGTAAGTTTGTCCGTTAGCTAATGGATAGGTACCTAGATCATGTGCGGAATAAGGTTTGGTCCATTTACCACTTTCACTAAAATAAAAAATACCGTTTAGCATCCCTTTTAGTAAGTCCGGATTATAGCTAAGAAAAAGAGGAGCTGAAGGATAGGTAACGTCTACCGTATTTATAGAACCATTGCTAAAATTTTCTTTAGATAAAAAGAGCATTTCACCGGAAGGACTTTTAACTAATTTATGCGCGGCAATTGCCTGGCGGTAGGCAAGCTCACAAATTTTTGCATAATTTTCACCTCCGGCTTTAAAGGCATCATCATGAATCATCTTATTTAAAACAAGACATTTTTTAAGTGTTTTTGTATAATCGTCTGAAGCATTTGATAATAGCTGTTCTAATGTAGATGTACCGGTAAGGTTCCACCAGGGACGCAAATTTTGATTAAAATATTGTATAGAATAAATATCATCATAACCCATTAATATAAGTTGTTCTTTAGCTGCCGTACCAATTTTGCCCATGTCAACAATAGTATTTAACATCAACCTTTTGCCCGACATTATATTTGCTGCACTTACATTAAAAGGATCACCTGATTCATTAGTAGAAGTAATGGTTTGTTTAATATTTTTACCGGCACCGGTAGCTACGTACATATAGCCCCAATCGATACGCAAGTCATCCCCTTTTTTTTGCAGAATGGGTTGCTCCTTTGTTCCGGCTTTTAAAATAGCCAAATTATTATTGGTATATTTCTGCGCTACTACTTCTTGAGAAGCGGTATTAGCAGCAATTGTTGAGGATGCTCCAAAATACAATTGTACAGCATGTTGTTTACCATCATTAGCTTTAACAACAGCATTTATGTAAGATACCGGCCGGGCCATAATTGTTAAGTCATTTATAAGAAGCGGAGAAGTAAATGTAAGACTCAGATTTACTTTGCCGCAAACAAACTGATAGGTCGTTTGGGTAGCATTGATCATAACCAATTTTTGCAAAGCCAATTGAATGGTAGTATCAGAAGAGGCTGTAGGTTCTTCTACAATACCAAAATCTAAATCTGATCCGCCAGCAGTATTTGCGATATGAATGGCAATTGTATTTTTGCCATTTTGTAATTTGCTTTTAATTGCGTCGCTAATGGGGAGGTAAATAAATTTATTGATCCAGCCTTCTGTTTTATACACCTGGTCGCCATTTATATAAACTTCAATATTATCATCGTGCTGTAATTTTAAATAAAGATTACCTAAATCGGTATTGGTGATGTTAAATGACCTGCGCACCCACAAGTCTTTAGTAAGCCATATTGTTTTGGCCAAAGATTTATTATCCCCAAAGGGAGCCTGTCCTTGTTTCCATTTACTATCATCGAAATTATTTTTTGTCCATTCACCTTCAGGAGTTGCTTCAGTATAAGCGGATTCAAAATTTATTTCATCAGCAGCAGGCAAAATGGTTTTATAAGGTATGGTTGTTTCACCTAAAAAACGATACATTATTCCATCAACTTTTAAAATACCTAATAAAGATTGTTCAGCACCCGTCCAATGTTTAGTAGAACTTTTATTTAAATCATCTGTGTTGGACCAAATGCTAAAATAGGGGTCATGCGTTATTAATGGATAGGAAGGCG
>JAYTHI010000321.1:0-2780 GCA_043732685.1 Ferruginibacter sp.
ATGACTCAGGTATCTCCATAATAACTTCAGCACCTGAATATGTTGCGGTGATAAAATTTGGTGGTTTTGCTTCTACCGAAAGTATAAATAAGCATAGGGTTTTACTTGAAAAATCTTTACAGGAGAAAGGAATACCCTACCACGGAAGTTTTCGATTCCTGGGGTACAACCCTCCTTACCAATTGCTTGGAAGAAGAAATGAGGTTATTGTGGCTCTTAATAAAGAGAACTTTAATCAATGACAATCAAAAATAATTAAGAATGAAAATTCAGATTAATACAGATAATACAAATAACGGGTTATAAACATGGAACCTACGCCAGAACTTAAAACCGGGACTATACAAGAAAATTCTAAAATCGAAAATAGAACTGTAGCGAAAGTTGTGCAAGCTGGTAAAGAGTATAAAGCAGGTGATACCGTTATCACTGCTTTAAAAGCTAGTTCAGTTGAATTAAAATCGGGTCAATTAATGTTAATTATAGGTCCCTCTGGTTCAGGAAAAACTACGCTGCTCTCCTTATTTGGTTGTGTAATTTATCCAAGCTATGGAGAAGTGTGGATTGACGGCATAAAAGTAAATGACCTGAGTGAAAAGCAGCTTGCCAAGATAAGACTTGTAAAAATTGGTTTTGTTTTTCAGAAGTTCAATTTGATAGCACCGCTTACTGCTCTTGAAAATGTGATGATGCCGCTTGTATTACAGGGAGTTAGTGATAAAGAAGCGAAAGTTAAAGCAACCGCAGCATTGGTAAAAGTGGGTATGGGAGACCGGATGAAAAACCTGTCCAATGACCTTAGCGGTGGGCAGCAACAGCGTGTAGCCATTGCAAGGGCGCTGGTAACAAACCCCGAAATGGTATTATGCGATGAACCAACAGCGTCGCTTGATATAAAAAGTGTAGCCATCGTAATGGAAGAATTAAAACAACTGGCCAAACAAGGGAAAGCGGTGGCTGTGGTTACCCATGACACAAGGCTTCAACCCTTTGCAGATAAAATTGTGTATGTACTGGACGGCGGTATAACTGATAAACCGGTTGAAGAGGTAATTCCTCAAAAATAAATTTCATTTATGAAAAAAAGCCTTTACTTCTTACTGATATTTTCAATTTTTGTTTCCTGCAAAAACAATGATGCTATAGATAAAACAGATGCCAATAAAGTAAAACCGGCAATAAGCATTTACCAGGTGATCGGTATCGGGCAAATTGTACCAGAGCATGATATTATACAATTGTCATCATCAGTAAATGGTATTGTTCAGAAAATATATAAAAATGAAAATGATTCCCTAAGTGCAGGAACACCCATTTTAGAATTAGATCACCAACTGGAAGATGCAAAAATAAATGAGTTAAGGAATGAGGTTAATACACAGTTGGAACAAATAAATGCAGATGCAGCCAGCGTAGGTGAATTTGCAGCCAAATATAACAACGCAGTTGCTGAACTGCAACGCTTGCAGAGGTTGCTGGCCAAGGGAGCTGAAACACAGCAAACAGTAGATGATGCCAATACCAATGTAAAATCCTTTCAATCAAATCAAATAAGATTGCAGGCAAATGTAGAAGTTGCTAAAAGTGAATTAAAAGAAACAAAAGCTATACAGCAGTCAGCGATGATAGAACGGGAGCAGAAAATAATTTTATCACCGGTAAATGGAAAACTGCTGGAGTTGAATATTTTAATGGGCGGGGCAGTAAATACGCAGCAATCAATTGCCCAGATTGAACCATCGGGCAAAACAATTGCTGTTTGCGAAATTGATGAATTGAATGCTGCAAAAATATTCGTAGGCCAAAAAGGGTGGATTAGAAATGTTGGGTCCGCTGATACATTGTCAACAGGTACCGTTTATTTCGCTTTTTCTTTTTTAAAAAAGAAATCATTGTTTACCGATCAATCAGGCGAAAAAGAAGACAGGCGGGTAAGAACCATAAAAATGATGCTTGATAGCCCTGATAAACTTTTGTTGAATTCAAGAGTTGAATGTGTAATTCATATTTCCAACAATCTAAATAAATGATTTATGTTAAAGATTGCATGGAAATTTATAAAGTTTGATAAGGCCAAAAGCATTGGTGTTATTGTTGGTATTCTCATCAGCACTTTTCTGATAGGCCAGCAGTTAGGCGTTTTCTTTTTTCTTTCTGGTTTGATGGGTGACCTTGCAACAGATGTAAAAGCTCAAATATGGGTAGTGGATAATAAAACAGATGATGTAAACCAGTTAGGCAGATTAGATGTAAGAACCTGCAGAGCAGTGCAGGGAATACCAGGTGTTAAAGAAGCTTTTCCAATAATAATTACCGGAGCTTCCTGTAATTATGAAAATGGAAGCAGTGGTAGCATCACTTTGATTGGAGTGGATGCCAGCCACATAAACGCAGTGTTAGATAAGGGAATCATAAAAGCTGGTAACACAACCGATTTACAGTTAGATGGCGCAGTTAGCGGAGAATATTTTGAAAAGAAAAATTTGGGTGGTAACATTGATTTGAGGACAAATTTTGAAATCAATGGTAAGCGGGCTTTTTTTGTATTACAAACAAAAGGCTTTAGAGGGTTTGGAAGTAGCTTTTGCGTAACAACCATTGAAAGAGCCCGGTTTTATGCCAATCAATCAGTAAATACTATCAGTGCTGTTTTAGTAAATGTAAAACCGGGTAAAAATATTTATACTGTTGCAGCCAATATCAATAAAACCGTCTATGGCGTTCGTGCCTGGCCATCCGATAAATTGGCTAAATCTTCTGTAAAAAAAATACTCTCCAGT
>JAYTHI010000322.1:0-24755 GCA_043732685.1 Ferruginibacter sp.
AACTCGCCCCGAAAAGAATAATGCTTTATCGTTTAATCGGGCTCAAACAGCTTTGATTTCTTAACGCCTTATTTGGAAAATTTCTTGCTCTTTTTAGAACCGTTAATACCTTGCAATTAAAGAGCTATTGGATTGAGTCAAATAATTTTAAGAATTATATTAATTGTGCATCAGGGATTTAAAACAGCTTTTTATTTCAATAAGTATGTCTATAAAGACTTTCAGGGTTTTCTTTTAGACAATACTTAAAAAAAGCCTTCCATAATAAATAATGATTTTTAGGATTAGGTAGGTCATTCGCAAACCTGCTATTTTAAGCTGTTTTTTACCTTTTTAAATTTAATGCTTTAAAAAAAAACCTGTCATTAAATAAACCTGGTTAACATTAAAAAACGCGGCTATTTCTTAAGTATTGTAATTTGAAAGCGGCATGTTTTTGAATTCAGCACTAATTTTTCTTTATACCCTTCGCCTCCATAGCCGGCGGGCTGCGTAACTGCAACGCCGCTCCATTGGCTTCTTTCAAAAAAAATAAGCTGCGCATTTTTTATTGAATCCTCCCTTGGCGGACCGAACCCAATGAGGCGGCTAATGCAATTACTGGTGTTTTTAAAGGCAGTCTGCGAAGAGCATTATTTATTGAAAATGTATAATTTGAATTGATAAAATGTACAAACTAAACACAAATAGGTCTGCGAATCAAAACGCTTGAAGTACACTTTTATATTATCCAAAAGTTATACAGCTCTGGCTATACTGCTTTTGCGACTTATCTACCTAATCCAATTAATTTTTTAAAAAAATTAAAAATAACCCAAAACTTCAGGGAGCATTACAAGCGGGAGGGATAGTAGTGAAAAGCCCGCAGCGTGTTATAGCAAGTACAAAAGTTGCAACTGCGGCTTGAAACGGATAGCCCGGTAACCCCAACCGACGCAGCGGAGGATTGAGGTTACCCGCCCCACGAATTTTTATTACTACCTATAATTTATCAGGTATTTTCAACACCGGCTTGCACAAATTATAAAACCCATGTAAAATTATTTCCAATATAATTTATACGTTTTTGTAGATGCTAACCTGGTTGGTACCATCGCTGCTTCTTGCGCCACGGTACATGCCCGCACTATTAAATAATAAGGCCATATTTCCTTGTGCATCCACACCAATCATTCCACCTTCGCCCTCCATTTCCGGCAACTTAATATTAATCACTTCGTTCATGGCTTCTGTTAAACTCATGCCCTTATATTCCATCAGACAACTCACATCATAAGCTGCCACAGCACGTATAAATGGTTCGCCATGGCCGGTACAACTTATAGCGCAAGTTTTATCATTGGCATAAGTACCGGCGCCAATAATTGGACTATCACCTATACGGCCATACTTTTTATTTGTCATGCCGCCAGTACTGGTAGCGGCAGCTATATTACCGTTAATATCGCAAGCGGCGGCACCTACGGTACCAAATTTTTTGTCCTTCATCAGGGCTTCCACCTCTTTGTTGGTATGGTCTAAGGAATAGTTATCGCTATCGCGCAAATACTTCCATTGATCGTACCTGAATTGAGAAAAGAAATATTCATCCGGTTCTAATTTAATGCCTTGCTTTATTGCGAAATCGCTGGCGCCTTTGCCACTTAAAAATACATGATTGCTATTGTGCATTACTTCCATTGCCAGTTCAATTGGATTACGCACATTGCGCACACCTGCTACAGCGCCTGCTGCAAGATCTTTACCATTCATTATGGCAGCATCCATTTCCTGCACCCCTTTTTTGGTAAACACCGCACCACGGCCTGCATTAAATAACATATCATCCTCTAAAATAACAATGGCAGCTTTAACTGCATTAGCAGCGTTGCCACCCTGTTCCAAAACTGCGTAACCTGCGGCTAATGCAATATCCAGACTTTTTAAATAGGCTTCCTCTAATTGCGGAGTCATATCTTCTTTTAAAATAGTACCCGCACCGCCATGAATAACCAATGATATTTTTTGCATTTTAACCAGTTTTGTAGAAATCGAAATTAGCCATTTTATAAGAGAATTATAGCTGCCTGAAATTTACAGAACTATTAGTGGTCATGATTTTAGAATATATTAAAGCGATGGTTTTAAACAATTTACTTTGATGCCTGCCAAGGGACAATCATTAGAAAAGAATTAAGGTTTACTGATAAAAATTAATAACTGTACAGCAAAGAAAAAGACGATTTCGGTAGAAATTTATATTATGGGTACTCCTATTGAAGGAGGGATTTTACCGATGTCTGATGGGCTGCACCCATCGCTTTTATATATCGCCCTTGCAGGGCTTACCGATATATTGATTGCTGGTGAAAAGTATTTAATCCTGTTAGTTGCCTTATTGCATGCATTGGAGCTCCGTGTGGGATTATATAAAAAATGAAAGTATCTCTTTAATTAAACCATATCCGATTGCCCCATTATTTCATTTGCCTGCTTAGCAAGTTTTACAATGTCCATATTATTCATGCATTTAAAATGCCCGAGCGGACATTTTTTATACCCTATTTTACTACAGGGGCGGCACCATAAATTTTCCACTTCACTTATATAAAATTTTTGAGTTGATAAGGGGCCGTAATAGGGATACATGCCAAAAGCAGGAACGGTGTTACCCCAAACAGAAATGACCGGTTTTTTAAAAGCTGCTGCAATGTGCATCAGGCCTGTATCGTGGGCAATCACTAATTTTGATTTACGGGTAAAATCTGCTGATTTATTGATGTTGAATTTGCCACAGGCATTGTAAATTTTTACTTTATTGGTGGCTTCAATTTGTTCTCCTTCCGCAAATTCTTCCTGCGCACCCAATAAAATAATCGGATAATTAATGGCGGTACACAATTCAATTAATTTATTGAGCGGTAACTTTTTTGTGGCAAGCGAAGCACCGGTTACCAGGGCAATAAAACCAGCCCGATGGGTTTCAGGAATATCCTGTTCCATAACCAGGTCTTTATCCGGTACAAAATAATCCATACCCAATCCATCATTTACCACGCCCAATGGCCCAACGGTTTCAAGGTTTCTATCTACAATACTTTTTTTAGGAAGAATATTTATTTTTAAAGCGGTGTAAATAAATTTTTCAACATTTAGCTTATTGAAAGAAAATGACTTTACATCTTTTAAGAAATATTTTATTTTAAGGGTTCTTAAATTATGGTGAAGGTCGATGATATAATCGAATTTTTCAGCAGCCAGTGCTTCCATAGTCTGTTCAATATTATCTGCTAAAACATGTATTTTATGGAGGTAAGGATTGTGTTCTACAATAGCTTTAAATGATTTTTTTACCAAAAAATGCAGCTCAGCATCAGGCAACTGATTGTACATACAACGCATAACGGGCGTAGTTAAAACAATATCTCCAATAGATGAAAAACGAATAATAAGATACTTGGCCATTACGGTATTGCTATTTAAAGAGCTAGAGGTTAATTTAATTTTATCGATTCAATATCGCCTGCAGTTAACACATAAGTGCCGGTATGCTGCACTGCAATTGAAGATGCCTTATTGGCAAATGGAATAGCCAGTTCTATACTCCCTAAAACCAGGTAAAAATAGGTAAGCGCTGCCAAAAAAGTATCGCCCGCACCAACCACATCAAACACCGTTACCTTGGCCGACGGATATCGAATATTTTTATACATGGCGCCTTTATCTCCCAATGTTGTAATAATATTCAGGGGTGCAAAAGAGAGATTTTTATACTCCACCTCGTTTAATTTTATAAAACAATTTTCTTTATCGGGCACCAGCTTTTTTTTGGTATCTATAAACACCGGACAAATTGCCTGCGCTGTTAACTGAAATAATTTTTTATCACTTATAAAACCTTTATCATAATCAGAAATCACAATGGCATCGAAGCCTTGCAGTGATAAGTCATCTTGTAAGGGCGCTAATATTTCGTGCCGGTCAACCCTTAAAATCTGGTGATTGTATTTATCATCTACATACCTAGTTTTTAAGATTTTTTCAGGGTTGGTTACAAAATTTACCTGCACCTGAAAAGCTTTTAAGTTTTCATACACATTCGCTGCCATTCCGGGCTTTAATTCGGTACGGGTATAATCCATAACCGGTACAGGAGCTTCCGGGTTTAGGCGGGTGCAAATACCATATACATATTCATCTACACAACTATCGCCTATCAATAATATTTTGAAGGGTTGCGGTGGTGGAGTAATTTTTAATTCTGTCATAAAATTTTAATTCTTTGGCAAATTGTGAACCAATAATGGGCTTTCCCTTCCAATCGCTCCCTACAATCATAATATCGGGTGCATATGCTTTGATGGTATTTTCAAGTTCTTCATCAGTAGAAAAAAAGGAAACTTCATCGACAGCTTTCAAATTAATTAGAAAAAATTTTCTTTCTTCCGCTGAAAAAATTGGCCTGCCCTCTCCTTTTTTTTCTTTAACTCTTTCATCCGTATCAATGGCTACCTGCAAAAAATCACCCAGCCCTTTTGCATAATTCAGCAACATAATGTGTGCGGGATGCAGCACATCAAAAGTACCATTTACAAATATTTTTTTCATTGTTTTTTAGTAAAGGATTTGCTAACAGCTAATTGCCTTTTTTGCCGGTAAGGCGGTAAGACGGTTACAGTTTTTATTTTGCCGTTTAGACGTTTTAATTTTTTTATTTTGCCGTTTAGACTTTTAGACTTTTTATCTTTTTTGCCGGTAAGGCGGTAAGACGGTTACAGTTTTTATTTTGCCGTTTAGACGTTTAGCCGTTTTAATTTTTTTATTTTGCCGTTTAGACGTTTAGCCATTTTATCTTTTTTGCCGGAAAGACGGTAAATGATTATAGTAAATTATTTAAAACAAGCGACACGCAACACATATAACTCATAACTTATTGAACTTGCCGAAAGACTTTAAGACCTTTAGTAGTTTTACAGGATTAATAGAAGCAAATTATCAAACACTAACAACAACACACCACATATAACTCATAACTTATGGAACTTGCCGAAAGACTTTTAGACCTTTAATAGTTTTACAAATTTAATAGTAACAAATTATCAAACGCTAACAACAACACACCACTTATAAATTATAACTCATAACTCATAACTATTATACATAACCGCCTAGTTTTTTTTATTACGCACTGCAATATAATAAATAGGTATGCCTATTAAAACAATTATAAATCCCGGCCAGGTAAAAGCGGGTTTAAATACAATTAATAAGATGCAAAAACTAATGGCCATTAAAATGTACAAGGCAGGTAAAACCGGATAACCAAATGCTTTGTAAGGGCGTTCTGCATCGGGCATTTTTTTACGTAAAATAAAAATACCTGTAATGGTTAAAGCGTAAAACATCACCACTACAAAAGAGATCATATCCAGCAGATCGCCGTATTTGCCGCTAAGGCATAGTAGCGCTGCCACAAGGCATTGAATCCATAAAGCAAACCCCGGTACTGCATTTTTATTTAGTGAAGCCGCCTTTTTAAAAAACAAACCATCTTTTGCCATGGTATTGTATACCCGTGCACCCGCTAAAATGAGCCCGTTATTACATCCAAAGGTAGAGATCATGATCATAACTGCAATAATGTACGTACCAATATTGCCAAACAATACATTGCTGGCAGCAACTGCAACCCTGTCTTTATCTGCATGTGCAATGGCATCCATTGGCAAAACCGCCACATATACTAAATTGGCACACACATACACTACGGTAACCATCAGGGTACCTAAAAACAGACTGAGACCGATATTTTTTTTAGGATTTTTAATTTCTCCGGCAATAAAAGTTACATTGTTCCAGGCATCGCTGCTAAAAATTGAGCCCGCCATCGCCGCCGCAATACCGCCTAAAAGTGCCGTACCCGTTATGCCGGCCACCGTAAAACCTGCGCTGGTATTGCAGGCATCTTTTAAAGAAGTTTTAGTGGCTGCCCAGGCATTGGTAAAGTTAGCATGCCAAATTTCTGGTTTAAACATAACTAAACCGGCAATGATCAATCCAAATAAAGAAAGCAATTTGGTGCTGGTAAAAATATTCTGTATCCATTTACCACCTTTTACGCCACGGGTATTGGTGTAGGTTAATAAGATGATCAATAGAATAGATACTACCTGCGCTGCGCTGATAAAAAAAAATACCGGCTGGTGACAAGCATCTAATCCGGTTTGAAATTTTAGTAATTTATTGTCTTCGCTTAGCGCCGGCACCAGGTAGGCGGCAAATTTAGAAAACGCCACACCAACTGCTGCGATGGTTCCCGTTTGTATTACTGCAAATAAACTCCAGCCATATAAAAAACCAACCAGGGGATTATACGCTTCTTTGAGATAAACATACTGACCGCCTGCTTTTGGAAACATGGCACTTAACTCACCATAACTCAGGGCAGCAATCAGCGTCATAAAACCGGTAATAACCCACACTGCAATAAGCCATCCTGCACTACCTACATTTCTGGTGATATCTGCGCTTACAATAAAAATTCCCGAACCAATCATTGATCCGGCAACAATCATGGTGGCATCAAATAAACTTAAGGTAGGTTTAAAACTGGTCAGTTTTTCTGTCATAAGAATAAATTGGTTGGTTAGTGGCGGACATAAAAAAACCCGCTATTAGGTAACGGGATTGAAGATATATAAATAGATTCAATTATTGTTTAATCGCTTCCTTCATTTGTTGATTTAAACCTTTAATCACATCACCGGTGATATTTAAAGTAGAATCTTTATAAAACAAATAATCCAGACCGGTACCGGTTGCCAAAATATAACTATAACTTTTACTCTTGTTGTATTCTTTCATAAAGGCACGCACTTTATTCTGCATATCCTCCATTATTTTAGCTCCTTTTTCCGCTAAATGCTGGGCTTTACTTTGTTTAGCACTCTCTATCTCCTGTTGTTTCTGTTCTAATTTGGCCTGAAAAACTTCTGCTTCCTGCTGGGTAATGGCATGTCCTTTTTTAAGAAATTCATCTTTTTCGGCACTTAAGGCACGATAACCATTTTCATAGTCCTGTGCAATTTTTTTCTGTTCAGATTCCAATTCCTTTTTGCGCTGTTTAATGATGGTTACATTGCTGTACAAAGAATCCAGTTCAACATAGGCTACAATGGGAATTTTATCGCCGCAACTATCCCTTTGGCGATAACCGCCATTTGCAGCATTTCCCTTGGTAGTGGTTTTATTGTGGGCAAAATGCAGGTAATACAACACTGCAACCGCCGCCACCAATAAGATATTCAATACAAAGGAAAATTGCTTCATGCGCCTTATTTTTATTTGATGGCAAGATAGCTAGAAACAGCAATTTTTCAATAGTATACCGCTAAGTTTTAGGAAAGGGTTAACAGGCTAATACCAGCCTGAATTATCTACAGATTCCACCAATTAAAATGAATTTTAAATGTCAATTATATAGCTTGTAACGAATTATTTCCCATATTATCATTTCAACACAGTACATACCCTTTGGCATAGAGCGATTTGATTCAATAATTAAGTCGGCTTTAATGTAGCAGGATTCAGTTTTTCTGTTGAACCAGGCTTGCTTTTTAGATAGAGATATTGCCCTATCAAATGTACATTTATGACACACCAAAAAAACCGCAACATTGCTGTTGCGGTTTTTTTAAACATACTTAGTGTAAAAATAATTATTTATTTCACTTCTTCAAACTCAGCATCAGTAACGTTTTCAGCGTTTGCACTACCGTCAGTTTTTGGTTGATGTGCGCCATCACCCTGTGGTTGTTGCGCACCTGCTCCTTCCTGAGTTGCTGCATACATTTCTGCGCTTGCTGCTGTCCAGGCAGCTTCAATTGCTGCGAGGGCAGTTTCTATTAGAGCAAGGTCCTGTAATTTATGTGCCTCCTTTAACTTAACCAATGCTTCTTCAATCGGTGCTTTTTTATCAGCACTAATTTTATCGCCATATTCCTTCAATTGCTTTTCTGTCTGGAAAATCTGACTATCAGCTGCATTAATTTTTTCTATCTTTTCTTTTTCAATTTTGTCAGATGCTTCATTGGCCTTCGCTTCATTCTTCATCTTTTCAATATCTTCTTTACTTAAGCCGCTACCTGCTTCAATACGAATATTATGACTTTTACCCGTGCCTTTATCTTTAGCAGTTACGTGCAGGATACCATTTGCATCAATATCAAAAGTAACTTCCACTTGTGGTACACCACGTGGAGCCGGTGGAATATCAGTAAGGTTAAATTTACCTAAACTTTTATTTTGATTGGCCAATGGTCTTTCACCTTGTAAAACATGAATTTCAACACCTGGCTGGTTATCGCTTGCGGTACTAAAAGTTTCAGATTTTTTAGTAGGAATAGTGGTGTTGCTTTCAATTAATCTTGTCATAACACCACCCATTGTTTCAATACCCAAACTTAACGGAGTAACATCCAACAACAGTACATCTTTAATATCACCAGATAAAACGCCGCCCTGAATAGATGCACCGATAGCAACAACTTCATCAGGGTTAACACTACGGTTGGCCTTTCTACCAAAGAATTTTTCTACAATTTCCTGTACTTTAGGGATACGGGTACTACCACCTACTAATATAACTTCATCAATATCAGTTATAGATAAACCAGCATCTTTTAAAGCCAGTTCACATGGTTTAAGACATCTTTCAAATAAAGTATCCGCTAATTTTTCAAATTGAGCACGGGTGAATTTCTTAACTAAATGCTTTGGAACACCGTCAACGGCTGTAACATATGGAAGATTAATCTCCGTTTCTGAAGAGGAAGACAATTCAACTTTTGCTTTTTCTGCGGCTTCTTTTAAACGTTGCCATGCCATTGGATCTTTACGCAAATCAATAGCTTCGTCACCTTTAAATTGTTCTGCTAACCAATCCATGATCACTTTATCAAAATCATCACCACCCAAATGGGTATCTCCGTTGGTACTTTTAACTTCAAAAACACCTTCCCCTAATTCAAGAATAGAAATATCAAATGTACCACCACCTAAATCAAATACGGCAATTTTTTGATCCTGGTGTTTTTTATCCAAGCCATAAGCCAAGGCTGCAGCTGTTGGTTCATTTATAATTCTGCGAACGGTTAATCCAGCAATTTCGCCGGCTTCTTTAGTTGCCTGGCGTTGTGCATCATTAAAATATGCCGGAACAGTAATTACAGCTTCTGTAACTTCTGTACCTAAATAATCTTCTGCAGTTTTCTTCATTTTCTGAAGAATCATTGCACTAATTTCCTGGGGAGTGTATAACCTGCCATCTATGTCTATGCGAACTGTATCATTGTCACCTTTTACTACTTTATAACTACTATGACTAATATCGCCGGTAACTTCATTCCATTTATGCCCCATATATCGCTTTACACTCATTATAGTGTTTTGCGGATTGGTAATTGCCTGACGTTTTGCGGGATCTCCTACTTTACGTTCGCCATTTTTTAGAAATGCTACTATTGATGGAGTAGTACGACGACCTTCATCGTTCGCGATTACTACAGGTTCGTTGCCTTCCATAACGGATACACAGCTATTTGTTGTGCCCAGATCAATTCCTATTATTTTACCCATGATTAATTATTTTTATGTTCAAATCAAGTTATTCAATGATTGTGCCATAAGGTTTTGGGTGAAAAAATGGCAGGTGCAAATTATTTAGCTTTTATAACCGCTTAATAAGCTGGCCAAATAACTGCCGGTAAAAAATCAATAGATTAATAAAGCGGGATAAATAAAAATTTTATTGCTTTATATCAGCACTGCTACTATAAAGAATAACAATTAATTAGCTCGATTTTTTCTTAAAGAACATGGGCATCCGGTACTTTTTTTACTTTAAATGAAAAATAGTTTTGCGTTAGATAACTAATGCCAATTACAATTATGGTAGCCAGCGCTTGTGCCAAAACTGCATCTAACTTTAGGTATTCTATAAATATTTTTAGTAAAAAATAATTTATTGCCAGGTTAATCAATAAGGAAAGAAAATAGCGGAAAAGTTGAATATGTCCACGCAGATTGGATGTGGTGAAAACAATGTACTTGTTAAGGATAAAACCAAGTAGAAAACTTGCACAAAAAGATAAAAATAAGGCTGCGTTATAAGATTTTAAAGCATAAAAACCGATATCAAATTGAGCCTCTTTAAAAATAAATTTGTGACTGAACACAAAAATTAAATTGCTGAAAATAGCATTGCTACCGCCACAGGCAGCATAACGAAAAGTTTGTAGTGGAATAATTTTCCGAAATGGAGGATAAAAAAAATCTATTAAACGCAGAATAAATACTCTCATATAAAATTATGACAACGAAGTTAATTAGTTTGTAACTAAACTTAAAATTGATAGCAAATGATTAGGAAACAATTATTTTAAGGACGGCGGAATTGGTAAGGCTGGGATTTTAATTAAAACCAGCATAAGTAATTATTTGTTTACGCACCCGGCCATTAATGGTGTAAATTTCAAGAAGGCATAACACCAATATAGCAGGTTGTTATACATTAGCTTCTCCTGCATTTTCACCTGCGTTTTTAACTTTAAATGTATAATGCTTTTGACTTATATAACTAAAAATGATGACTAAAACAGTGGTTAGCCCCTTGGCAATTGTTGGATAAATATTAAAATACTCTACAAATAATTTTATGAAAATATAATTAATAAAAAAATTGCTCATTACAACTAAAAAATACCTGAATAATTGAATATGCCCCCTCAAATTAGAACCCGTCCATACAATGTATTTAGATAACAAAAAACCTACCGGAAAAGTGATCAAAAAAGAGCAGAAAAAAGCAGCAATATGCGGTTGAAAAGCTAAAAAACCAAGGTGTAAAATTTGTTTGTGAAATACATAATTGTAAAAAATAAAAAACAATCCAATGTCCAGCACCACATTGATACCACCGCAGGCAGCATACCGGAAAGTACCTAAAGGCATTATTTTTTTAAATGGTACATAAAAAAAATCAATAATATAATTTATTCCACTTTTAATCATAACTCCTAAAATAGTTACTAAGATAATTTATTTTTAATATCCTTATTGCAAAAAATATCCCGACCATGGTCAGGATATCCATAAATTATTGATTCAAAGCACTTTATACATTATCAAATCCAATGTTAAGGGTTGTTGAGGCAAAACGCTATTTGTCAGCCCTTATCAGTCCACAGACCACTTACAATCTGTTAACTTAACGGCAGTGTATTTTATACCTTATCTGCGCCTAGCTGTACATTTCTTCTTTTAAAGCTTTAACTCTTTCATCCGCTAAATATTCGTCGTAAGTCATCAATCGGTCAATCATTCCTTTTGGTGTAATTTCTATAATTCTGTTGGCCACTGTATCCATAAACTGGTGATCGTGCGTAGTTAACATTACCACTCCCGGAAAATTAAGCATGCCATCATTAAAGGCGGTAATACTTTCCAGATCAAGGTGATTTGTTGGTTCATCCAAAACCACCAGGTTCGGGTTTTGTAACATCATTTTACTTACCATGCACCTTACTTTTTCTCCCCCACTTAAAACATTGATCTGTTTTAAAATTTCATCTCCGCTGAATAACATTTTACCTAAAAATCCGCGAATAAAATCTTCATCAACATCCTTGGTATTTGGTGGTACAAATTGGCGTAACCAATCTACAAGGTTCTCTTTTCCATGAAAAAATTCTGTATTGTCATTCGGCAAATAGGCAGGTGTAATGGTTGTGCCCCATTCATATTTACCATAATCGGCCTGCATTTTACCATTAATTATTTCAAAAAACGAAGTTAAGGCAACATGGTTTCTGCTTAAAAATGCAATTTTCTGGCCCTTATTAATATCAAAGGTGATATTGCTGAACAATACCCTTCCATCAACAGATTTAGCTAATTTTTCTACATTTAAAATTTGATTTCCTACCTCTCTTTCGGGTTTAAAGATAATACCCGGATATTTTCTGTTACTTGGTGTGATATCTTCAAAAACCAATTTATCGAGTGCCTTTTTTCTACTGGTGGCCTGTTTACTTTTTGAAGCATTTGCACTAAAGCGGGCAATAAATTCCAGAAGATCCTTTTTCTTTTCGTCCTGCTTTTTATTTTTATCAGAAGCTTGTCTGGCTGCCAATTGAGAACTTTCGTACCAAAACGAATAGTTGCCGCTGTATACTTTAATTTTTTGTTTATCAACATCTGCCACATGCGTACAAACCGCGTCTAAAAAGTGACGATCATGACTAACCACCAAAACTATATTTTGATAATCGGCCAAAAAGTTTTCTAACCAGGCAATGGTTTCCACATCCAGGTTATTGGTAGGCTCATCCAATAATAATATATCGGGGTTACCAAATAAAGCCTGCGCCAAAAGAACCCTTACTTTAATGTTACCACCAATGTCTTTCATCAGCAATTGGTGCATATCATCTTTAACCCCTAATTCATTTAAAAATTGTGCTGCATCACTTTCGGCGGTGTATCCACCCATTTCACCAAACTCGTGCTCCAGTTCACCGGCCTTCATTCCGTCAGCTTCGGTAAAATCTTCTTTCATGTAGATGGCATCCTTTTCGTTCATGAGGTCCCACATTTTTTTGTGTCCCATCATAACAGTATGCAATACAGATGTTTCATCAAAACCAAATTGGTCCTGCCTTAACACAGCCATACGTTCGCCCGGAGATATACTCACCGTACCTTTATTTGGCTCAATTTCGCCACTTAAAATTTTAATGAAGGTAGATTTACCGGCACCATTTGCACCAATAACCCCATAGCAATTTCCCTTTACAAAGGAGATATTTACTTCATCGAACAATACCCTTTTGCCATAAGCCAGGGTTACATTATTTACACTTATCATAATTTTGAAATGGCGGCAAAGGTAAAGAATTATGGATAATTGATAATAGATTAATGCATAATTGATGGCAATTTTTTGTAATGGGGAACAAATTGTAAATTTTGTTGTGGATATATAAATGGAATGATAAAGAAAATTTATAATTATTTTACCGTGGAATCGCGTTGAAATCTTAACGCTTTTTATAAAAATCCATTGCCAGCCTTATTAAGATTTGGGTTTTAAACGAACTGCCTTAATGCTATGGGACTAAAAAATTTCCTTTCTAAAAATAAAGAGATTTGCGTTAAGCCTGATTCAACATTTTCCTTTTCCTTCTTTTCATTATTTTTGCAGCATGTCTATCGTAAATACCATTCAAAAAAATGCTGCAGCAGCTTTAACCGTTTTATACAACCATTCTTTTAGGGCAAAAGATGTTCAAATAAACCTTACCAAACCCGAGTTTGAGGGCGACTATACCATGGTACTATTTGCCCTGGTAAAATCGCTCCGGCAATCGCCTGTAGTTATTGGTGATGCATTAGGAGATTACCTGGTTAAAAATCATTCCGACTTATTTTCTTCTTATAATATCATAAGTGGGTTTTTAAACCTTAGCATTACCGAAAAATATTGGTTGGAGCTTTTAGAAAATAATTTTTATAACCCTGATTTTGGCAAAAAAGAAAAAAACGGTAAAAAAGTAATGGTAGAATACTCTTCTCCCAATACCAACAAACCTTTGCACTTAGGGCATTTACGTAATAATTTTTTAGGCTGGACGGTTGCAGAAATCTATAAAGCAAACGGCTACGATGTAATTAAAAGTTGTATTGTAAACGACCGGGGTATTCATATTTGTAAGAGTATGATTGCCTGGCAAAAATATGCCAACGGCGCAACCCCGGCTTCTACCGGCAAAAAAGGAGATCATTTGGTGGGTGAATATTATGTTCGTTTTGAAACTGATCTTAAAGAACAAAGTCAGGTTTTAATTAACAAGATAAAACTGGCCGACCTATGCGATTTTAGTGGTGCCGCTTTAGAAAAACTTGATAAATTATTAATTGCCCTTACCAAATCAGATGAAATAAAAGATGGCGAAAAAATAGAAAAAATTCAGGAGGAGATTAAAGAACTGGCAAGAAATAATACGCCAATTATTGCTGAGGCCAAACAAATGTTATTGGATTGGGAAGATGGAAAACCTGAAGTTATTGAACTGTGGAAAAAGATGAATGGCTGGGTATATGAAGGTTTTGATAGTACGTACAAGCTTATTGGCAGCGACTTTGATAAGATTTATTATGAAAGCAATACCTATTTGCTTGGTAAAGATATTGTACAGCAGGGGCTGGATAAAAAGGTATTTTTTAAAAAGGAAGACGGCAGCATCTGGATAGACCTTACCGCAGATGGGTTGGATGAAAAATTAGTACAACGTAAGGATGGAACCTCGGTTTATATTACCCAGGATATTGGATTGGCGCTGCAGAAATATGAAGAATATAAAATTGACAACAGCATTTATGTAATTGGTAACGAACAGCTTTACCACATGAAAGTTTTAAGGTTGATCTGCCAAAAATTGGGCATGCCAAATGCTGATAATATTTTTCATTTAAGTTATGGCATGGTAGAATTAACTACCGGCAAAATGAAAAGCAGGGAAGGCACCGTTGTAGATGCTGACGACTTGGTTGGTGATATGATTGCAACCGCGCAAAAACATACGGAAGAGTTGGGAAAGGTTAAAGACTTTACCGGCGAAGAATTAAAAGACCTCTATGACTTGCTGGGATTGGGTGCTATGAAATTTTATTTACTGCGGGTGGATCCAAAAAAAACCATGGTTTTTAACCCGGAAGAAAGTATCGATTTCCATGGTTTTACAGGCCCCTTTGTACAATATACACATGCAAGAATTAAAAGTATTTTAAGAAAAGAAAGCAGCACCGAAATAATAAAAATTGCAGGAGAAGAAAGCTTGTTGAAACTAGAGAAAGAAGTAATTGTATTACTCGAACAATTTAGTGATACCCTAACACAGGCTTGTGATGAATACAACCCTAGTGTTATTGCTATTTATATTTTTAACCTTGCTAAAACATTCAATTCATTTTATACAGAACACTCTATTTCCAAAGCTGAAACGGCCTCAAAAAAACAATTGCGTCTACAGCTTGCCGTTATGACAGCCAACACCTTAAAAAGCGGAATGCAAATTTTAGGCATTCGGGTACCGGAAAGAATGTAAGAAATAAGGCGTATTGAAATAATTACCCCTTAAAAGTAATAACGCAAAAAAATTCCGCCACATTTTAAAGTGGCGGAATTTTATTTTTATTCAATTGATGTAGATGGAAATGTTTTTTTGAGGAGAATTAAGAAATAAATATATTATAATATTTAATATATATTTATAAGAATACCATCTTGTGGCTTTACCATTAATTAAACATACTTTTTAACCCTTCCTCAAAACTAACCGGCTCAAAACCCAATACAGTCGTAGCCTTATCAATAATAAAACCAGTTATCGGAGGCCGTTTAGCTGCCTGCGAAAAATCGCTGGCATCTACTTTTTCAATTAATGTTTCCGGTAGCTTTAAAAAATTGGCGGTTTGTCTGGCCATTTGGTAAGGACTCATCATCATGCTGCCGGAGAGATGAAAAAAACCCTCCGCCCTTTTTTCTGCAATCAGTAAAACACCCCTGACCAAATCGTTTACGTAAGTTGGGGTTCTGGATTGATCGTTTACCACCCTGATCGTATTTCCCATTTCAAGGCTTTCCTTTACCCAGGTAATAATATTATTTCTGTTACCATTTAAAATTGCCCCATACAATAAACAGGTGCGCACAATGGCATACTGTAAACCACTTTCTTCAACTGCTTTTTCAGCCGCTACTTTTGTACTGCCATAATAATTGACAGGGCCAACAGGATCGGTTTCTTTATAAGGTCCGTTTAGTCCGTCAAAAACAAAATCGGTTGATAAAAAAATAAAAAAAGCATTGATTTGTTTGGCTGCATCAACCAAAAACCTGGTAGCGGTAACATTAATTTCCCATGCCTTAATGGGCTCCAGTTCACATTCATCTACCTGCGTTAAAGCAGCACAATGTATTATGATATCGGGTTGTAATTTTTGCAGCATCCTGTCAACTTCCAGCCCATCCGTAATATCCAGATTAAAATAATGCAGCCGGCTATTTTGCAACACGATATGCGGCTCCCTTTTACTGGTGGCAATTATTTCATGATCGGTAGTATTTACCAACATATTTACCAGGTGCAGCCCAAGTAAACCGTTTGAGCCTGTTATTAATATTTTCATTACAATTTTGGGGTTACACCCATGTTATAAAAAATAAAAGAATAGATATCTGCCAGTGTTTCAATATTTTTTTTGGTGTTACTTGCTCCATGTCCGCTATTGGTATCAATACGAATAAGTACCGGATTGGTTCCTTTGTATTTTTGCTGTAAAGTAGCAATATATTTAAAAGAATGTGCAGGCACTACCCTATCATCATGATCAGCGGTGGTAACCAATACAGCCGGGTAATTTATACCTTCCTTAATATTATTCAATGGAGAAAATGATGCAAGGTTTTTAAAATCAGCCACATCTTTTTCACTACTTCCATAATCTGCAATCCAGTTCCATCCGATGGTAAATTTATGAAAACGAAGCATATCCATAACACCCACCTGTGCAATGGAAACCCTGAAAAGATCAGGGCGCTGGTTGGTAACTGCACCAACCAACAGGCCGCCATTACTACCACCACGAATAGCTAATTTTTTATTACTGGTATATTTTTGAGCAATTAAATATTCGCCTGCAGCAATAAAATCGTCAAACACATTCTGCTTGTTTAATAACATGCCTGCTTTATGCCATTTTTCGCCATACTCACCGCCGCCGCGAAGATTAGCCTGGGCATACACGCCACCGGCATTTAAAAAAGGCAGCAGCGTTGCTCCAAAAGTAGCCTCTAAATTTATATTGAATCCGCCATAACCATATAATAAAGTAACGTTATTGCCATCAAGTTTAATACCTTTTTTATTAATGATGAACATGGGTATTTTAGTGCCATCTTTAGAAGCATAAAATACTTGTTTGGTTTCGTAATCTGCAGGATTAAAACTTACTTCCGGTTTGCGAAAAACTGTACTGGTTCCTGAAGCAATATCATATTTATAAATAGTAGGCGGCACCGTAAAGGAAGTAAATACATAAAATACAAATTTATCATCTTTATTACCGCCCAAACCACCACCTGTGCCTAAGCCCGGAAATTTAACTTCGCCCAATAATTTACCGGTAAAATCATACACATAAGTGCGGGAAGTAACGTCTTTTAAATAATCAACAAATAATTTACCACCCGCAGTACTGGCACCTAAAAGGGGTTCGTTTTTTTCAGCTATAATTGTTATGGCTTTGTCCAATTCAGGATGAAGGATATTTAGCGCAATAATCCGGCTATTGGGTGCTCCATCATTGGTTTGTAATAAAAATTGATCCGCTGTATTCTCTACTACATTAAAAGTATGGTTGGATATTTCCTTTACCATCGGTATAAAAACGGTATCTGCTGCACTATTGAGGTCTTTAAAATAAACTGCATTCCCATCAAGCCCTTTGCCCCTGTCGCTGATGTATAAATAAAGAAAACGCTCATCTTCACTTGTTGCTGTTGTATTAAATCGCTGCGGATTGGCGGCATTTTCGTACACCAATTTATCGGCAGATTGTAGTGTATTAATGGTATGATAATACACCTGATGATTTTCATTTTTAGCACTCAGGTCACTCGCTCCTTTCTCGGGAGAAGGATAGCGACTGTAATAAAACCCGTTTCCTTTCCAGGCGGCACCACTAATTTTTACCCAATTTAATTCGTCTGCAAGGTCTTTACCTGTTTGCATGTCTCTTACATAATAAGATTCCCAATCGCTGCCACCCTTGCTTAATCCAATAACAGCATAATTACCATCCTTACTTAAAGAAAAAAGTTGTAATCTGGTTGTGCCGTCCGGACTTAACTTATTTGGATCAATAACCAGCTCAACCGGAGCTTCCAAACCCTTTTGGCGATAAAGAACACTTTGGTTTTGCAGCCCATCATTTTTATAAAAATAATACCATTCACCTTTTCTGAATGGTGCGGAATATTTTGGATAATTATATACTTTTTCAATGGCCTCCTGAAATTGTTTGCGGTACGGTATTTTATCAAGATAAGAATGTGTAACTGCATTTTGTGCTACCACCCATTTTTTGGTTTCTTCACTTTTATCATCCTCCAGCCACCGATATGGATCGGCTACTTTTGTACCAAAATAAGTATCTACCGTATCAACTTTTTTGGTTAACGGATATTGTAATTGTGCCGATGCCATATTTATCATTATTAAAGAACCTGTCAATAGCAGACCTATTGATTTTTTATATTTACGCATACAAATAATTTTAAGTCTTAATTTTTAAACAATTTGAAATTAACCCTTTAAAGATAATTGAACCGTCATTAATTGTAGCATTTTTATATAGAAGGTAAATTTAAAAAATAAAATGTAGACAATATTTAATGACCAAATGCCTTACACGGCATTATAAATTAATAATATTAAACAAAAAAGGGTAGTTGAAACGCAGCACAAATATTAATAAACTTTGCGATGAAAACGCCTGTGAAGTACAACAGGCTTAGGTAAGAATCTTTAAAGCGGATTTAAAATTACGGCCAAAACAAAAAATATTCTATCATCTGCAATTGCCTCATCTGCACTGACAAATGGGGAGGATAAAAAAATTTCATCTTTACAATTGATACAACTCAAAATAACATGCTCCTTTTTAAAATTTATTTTTCCGGTTGTATCGGGCATTATAGTACCAAAATAAGGGGTAATTCCGGATTGGAATTTAAAATTCTCTCCATTTAGTTTTCTCAACTGTACAAGGGGCATACCTGCCTGAAGTCCACTCCTGGATACCCATTTATTTTCGGCCACAAAATGTTCGTTATCATTGGAACTTTCCAACCGTGGCTGACCGCCAAAAAGCAATTGCCTGATACCACATCTATTTTCTTGATCCTGCCAGATATAAACTGCCTGCCTTTGTGTGTTTATAAATAATACCGAACATTTAACCTTTTCCTTATCAAAATAATAATAATTATCAGCTACTACATTTTCCTTCCCAAAATAAAACTTTAGACATTCCTCTGAAGTAAATGCGAGTAAATCATCTGCGTAATTAATATTTTTTGGAAGTGGCAATTTATCTTTCTGAAATTGAAGGCAATAGGTTTTAACACTATCTTTTAAAGTACAGGATGTAGCTAATCTTAACTGATGGTATTGTAATAAAACCTCCTTCGCATGGAGGCTTTCTGTAGTGATGTGACTAATAAAACCATTGGCTTTTAAATTATTAATTAATGCAGTAAACTCCATTAAAGAACTGGTTTGGTAAATAAAATCTTCCTTTTGATTAATTTCCTTTTTGCAAAAATACCTGAAGGTTGAATCTGTTTTACCTTTTATAAAAATATGTTTTCCTTGGAACTCATTTAAAAGGGTATCGCCCAACCAAGTTTTACCTTTATAAACAAAACCATTTTTTGAAAGATACGGAACCAATTTGGTAGTGGGTAAATCAACGGCAGACAACAGGTTATCCATGAACAACTGTTGTGCAAAACAGGGTAAAAATATATTTAAACAGATAAAAGAAAGTACTGCACACCGTACTGCACGGCTGTTTTTTAAACCAATAAAATAGGAAATCGACCTTAAATATAGCGGGAGGAAAAGATTTGTTTTATTATTCCCAATACCAGAAAGTACTTTCATATTATACACAAAGAATTATTGATTTTTAAAAGGTAGCAAAAAAAAGTAAAAGTTAAAAAACATTTTATAATTATTTTATTATGTTTAATAGAAGAAAGGAGCAATTTATATAAGCCAAAGTTTTTAAATGTATTAATCAATATATAATACAGATTCAATGTTCAAAATTTTATAAATACCGCTTAACAGCAGTATTACCTATTACAGCCTGTAATACGGCATCAGTATAGGTTTTACCAATTAACAATACAATTTTATTTAATTTAAGCTGGGTAGTTTCAATGGCTGTAATTTTATCAATATTTATCATATGTGTTCTGGATATTCTTATAAAATTAGTTGACGGTAACTGTTGTTCCAAATTTTTTAAACTTACCAGCGCAATTTTTTTATCCCCGTTCTGTAAAAAAATATTTATAAAATCACCCAGGCTTTCCATATACAAAACTTCATCATAATTTATTTTTACAAAACTACTTTTATCTTTTATAAAGAACGCATGGTCATTAGATAACTTAAAACCCTCCTGCGTTTTTGTAGCCACTTTTAATTGAATCAATGCCCTCACTTTCTCTACTGCCTTTACCAATCGATCGGGCATAACAGGTTTTACAAGATAATCAATGGCATCAATTGTAAAAGCATCAACAGCATAATGAAGATGGGAGGTTATAAAAATGATAAGGGGCAGCTTATGCAAACTTTTCGCCATTTCCAGGCCACTTAAACCAGGCATTTCAATATCAAGAATTAAAAAATCCGGAGAAAATTTTTCTAATAGATCTCTGGCGGCTATGGCGCTATCGCAGGCTGCCAAGCAGTGTATATTGGGTATAATTTTTAAATACTGTAATGTAAGCTCCCTGTAAACCTGGTCGTCATCTGCAATGATATAGGTGAGTTGTTGGTTCATAACATTTGGAAATACTTTTATATAAAAATTTTAATATTAAACCTTCCTGCTATAAAAATTTTAATCTACTAATAGCCATATTTAATCGATTAGTACATCTATCAAACACCTTCCATTGTATTTTTACATCGGTTTTTCATAGGATATTGGATTTAAAGCGGGGCAGAATTTCTATTCAGCCCCTTTTTATTGATGTTAATTATTTTATTGATGCCCTTTACCAAAAAAATATTTATACAATCCAATTTATAAACTACTGGCTTTTAAAATTGACTATTTTACCTTCCGGAAAGCTGTTTTATCCAATAATTTATACAATTAGGCTACCTGCAAAACCGTTATTTCGGCAATAATTTGGTGAAATTGATTAACAAGGTAAAATAAATGTTTGAATAATAAAGATTTAACGTTCGCTATTACTGCTAAAGATTTCCGGAGATTTTGATTAAGTAATTATTCTGATAAAAATGGTAAATCGCACTAAATCATTACTTCATATGCATTTCCGAACAGGCAGACCCTACCGTATTTATAGTAACGTTGAATTTTTTAAAATAGTGCGATAATTTAAAGTTTAGGCTCAAATCAAAAATGTACCCTTACACCAATAAGTAAATGGTATTCAATGACCTTAAAGAAGGAGTTTTATGGTCTTTTTCAATTATATTCAGCTTAATTGGGAAGGTTAAGCTTTAAGTTTTTTAACAAATTTTAATTTTATATTCTTTTAATAATGTATCCGTTTCCCGGAAAATACTTTTTCAATCTTACTTAAAACAGCAATAAATCTGGATTTTTGTGATTGAAGAGTTGTGGTTGCTGATATTAATTAAGTAGCGCTATAAGTTTGGGTAAATTTTTAACGAGTTAAAGAAATGGAATTCAATATTGTTTTAGCTAAACCGGGAGACAAATTTTTTAACCAATCTTACCAATAAGAAAGTAATTATAAAAGCAGCAATCACATCCATTGAATAATGAACATGCTGCGCTAAAACCAAAAAAGCTACGGTTATAGTTCCTAAAAGTAAAAACAATCTATCCCGTCTTTTTTCAAGACATAAATAAAACATAAATAAATTGGAGGTATGACCCGAGAAAAAAAGATCCTTGGTTATAAATATACCGCTGCCGCCATAAGTGAGGCTGGTTAATGGGTCACGTAATTTAATAAGGCCTGCAGGAGGGTTTAATACCACAAAATAAATTGTAGCCATCCTAACCAAAAGCAATAATACCAGGGATAATAAAACGGTTACAAAAAAGTAAGGTTGTTGTAAGCACCTGATAATTACCAGCAACGAGGCAGACCAGATAATTATAAATATGGGCACAGAAAAATCCTGCGCAGGTATTTGATGCAATAGCCAATCGTTTAGTACCAGTCCCTCGCGCTTTTCAATCATTGCAAAAAAAGCGGGAAGAAAAAAAATAAGTGCCACAAACATTATGGTCCCTGTTATAACCTTGGTACGAAATAGTTTATTTTGCCATGCCTGACCCCATCCATTGCTTTTAGTTAATGCATAACTTGTTATTTCATTCACGCCGCAAAATTAAAAAGACTGATTTTAAAATAAATAATTATTTTAAAATTTAACAACCGTTTGAGTTGAAGCCCAACGAGGTTTTGTAATTGAAGGAAAAACCCGCTTTTTAATATTAATTATAGGATTAGATAGATCATTCGCAAACCTGCTATTTTAAGCTGTTTTTTACTTTTTTAAATGTAGCGCTTTAAAAAACATACTTGTCATTAAGTAAGCTTGGTTAACATTAAAAAACGCGACTATTTCTTAAGCGTTTTAATTTAAAAGTCGCATTTTTTGAATTCAGCACCAGTTTTTTGCTGCATACCCTTCGCCTCTACAGCCGGCGGGCTGCGTAAATGCAACGTTGCTCCATTGGCTTCTTTCAAAAAATAAGCTGCACATTTTTTATTGAATCCCGCCCATGGCTGACCCAACCCAATGAGGCGGCTTATGCAATTATCGGTGTTTTTAAAGGCAGTCTGCAGAGAGCATCATTTATTGAAAATATATAATTTGCATTGACAAATATAAAAACTAAGCACTAATAAGTCGGCGAATCAAAACGCCTGAAGTACACTTTTATAGTATCTAAAAGTTATACAGCCCACGTTATACGGCTTTTGCGAATTATCTACCTACTCCAATAATTTTATTTCCCTTTGCCTGTAAAATACTTGAAACACTACATTTAATTATTGCCCATCGTAAAATTGATTTGGTTTAATATTGAAGTATAAAGAATAGTTTAGAATACCTTAACCCGGCGACTTACATATCAACCTATCGGGAGATGGATAATCTAAACTGCCGTATCTTTCTCAACAACTTCCTCATTTAAATCTAAAAAAGAGACTACATGCCTTACCAAAAAAGGCAGCATTATAATTATAATTTGTTAAGAATTTTATTATTTACATCTGCCAATATATAGGCCAGCTTTTACACTCCGAAACAAATATACTTGTCTACAAACAACAATCAATATGCCAACGCCCGTATAGATTATTGCACACATTGTTTTGTGATTGGTAACCATATTTAGCTTAGGGCTGGTTTATACTATTGCAATAGCCCGCACATTTTGAGTACGTACAATCGATTGCTTCACCATTAACCAAAAGGATGATCTGTTAAATAAGGAGATGTTCAACGAGCTTAAACCTGAATTTTGCCCTGTTTGAAATACATTAATAAATAATAAAAATAAATGCTATATCTTTTATCATTTTATACCGGTAATTTTGAAAAGATGGTTTGCTTGCTAAAGCTTTTTAAACAGGCAGCATTTACATCATTTAAACAACAGAAAATAGTCACTTAAATAAAAGCTTCTAAAATTTAATATTCCTGGCAAAGTCCCGTTAACCCCCTGCTAAAAACAATTTATTATGGACATTATTATTCAATCCCTTGGCTTTAAATCGGGAGCAACCTTAGAGACTTTTATAAAAGAAAAAGTAAATGGTTTAAAAAATGATTTTATCGTAAGGGCTAATATCACGCTCTTTATGGGACCACTTAACAACCCTGAAAACAACTATTGCGAAATTCGTTTGGAGGTTCCGGGCAATGATCATTTTGTTAAAAAAAATGGTCAGCATTTTGAAACTGCTGTAAGTGAATGTATAGATATATTAAACCAAATGCTTAATAAAGACAAAGATAAAAATGTAAATAAAAGACAGGCAAATGCTAATATTGTTCAGGATTCCTTAACTGCAGGAACAAATGATGATGATGATGATGATGTTGAATTGGAAGATATAGTAAAATAAAACTTTGGGTGAGTTATTAATAAACTCACCCAAGCATATTGTTGGTTTACTGCGTTCATTAATGGTTGGTTACTCAAAAAAGAGGACAGGTAAAACTGTAATTCAGTATTCTATTCTTTAAATTTTGGCATCGCTCTTTAAAAATATTGTGCCAATGCTTTTGCTACGCCATCATTATTATTGGTATCCGTAACATAATTAGCCACCAGTTTTATCGCTTCAGGCGCATTGCCCATTGCGATACCCATACCCGCAAACTCAATCATACCCTGGTCATTGTAATTATCGCCAATAGCAATAATTTCACTTTTATCAATACCATATTTATTTATTAAAAATTCTATTGCCTTTGCTTTAGAAGCTTCAAGGCTCATAACTTCCAGATAGGTAGCCTGCGATTTATAAATATTTAATTTTCCTTTATGCAAATGGTTAAGTCTTTCTTCAATCGTTTTTATCAGTTCTTTATCACCTGCAATTAAAATTTTATTAGGACCGCTATTACTAAGCTCCCATTCCATTAAAGTTTTATCAAAGGGTTGAATTTTAATAGTTACAGGGGTAATTTTTTGTTCTTTTTTTATGCGTTCATTTTCCATTTCTGCATACCAATCCATCTGGCTGTAATACATGGGTGAAACTTCATAGGCGCTAATCTCTTTATGAATAGATCTTGTATCGGATAAGGAAACAGCGGCCTGATAAATGATTTCATTCTTGTGTAAAATATAGCTTCCATTAAGACTAACAATAGGCATATCACTACCAA
>JAYTHI010000323.1:0-9187 GCA_043732685.1 Ferruginibacter sp.
AAATACCGGGTATTTATTTCATTTTCTGTGTGCCATTGCAGCATATTTTTTTTGCCATTGTTAACTCCGGAAAATGAAATAAGCTTTAAGGGTAAAACATAACCGGTACCGGACACAAAATACGGTAGCGCCTCTGAAGCATTGAAATACGCAATAAGCGCTCCGGCATTACCGTAAACCATCGAGCAAAATTGACCGGCTGAACCAGCTGCATCTAAAAAAACGGGTGTCGACCAGGTCGCGCCGGAGGCATCCTTAGCGCTTATATATTTTAAATGTAAATTAGTCACATCGTAATAACAAATAGCAGGATACCCGTTTACGATTTGTAAAGAAGTGTATGTGCCAACATTACCCGCAACATCTATACTAGATGGCGCTGCCCAGTTTGTGCCGGAAATATCGGTTGCACGAACATATTTTAAAGCTCCATTGGTTACATCATAATAAGCAATAGCAGGATTACCGTTTACTATTTGTAAAGAAGTATATGCACCAACATTACCTGCAACATCAATACTAACTGGTGTGTCCCAGCCTATGCCGGAAGCATCAGTGGACCGAACATATTTTAAGTCTCCATTGGTTGCATCATAATAAGTTATAGCAGGGTTACCGTTCACAATTTGTAAGGAAGTATATTGGCCAACACCACCTGTAACATCAAGGCTAACCGGAGCGCCCCAGGTATTGCCGGAGGCATCTGAAGCCCGAATATATTTCAATGCCAGGTTGGTTACATCATAATAAGTAATAGCAGGGTTACCATTCACTATTTGTAAGGAAGTGTATTGGCCAACATTGCCTGTAATATCAATACTAATGGGGGTCGCCCAGATGGTGCCATCGGCGTTGGTGGCTTGTACATATTTTAAATCCCCCTTGGTAGCATCATAATAAGCAATAGCCGGTTTGCCGTTTACTGTTTGTAAAGCACTGTATTCTCCAACATTGCCGGTAACATCAATGCTTACCGGGGTAGCCCATGATGTACCGCCGGCATCTGAAGCCCTTGTGTATTTTAAATTACTATTGCTTTGGTCATAATAAGAAATCGCAGGGTTATCGTTTATAATTTTTAAGGAAGTGTGAGCGCCAACCGGCGCGGGCGCGTCCATACTAACGGGTACCGCCCAGTTATTACCAAGGGCATCCAAAGACCGTATGTGTTTTAAATTACCATTGGTTGCATCGTAGTAGGAAATAGCGGGATTCCCGTTTACCATTTGTAAGGAGCTGTATTGGCCAACATGTCCTGTTACATCAATACTAACCGGCGTGCACCAACCGTTGCCGGATGCATCGATGGCCCGTACATATTTTAAATCGAGGTTGGTTGCATCGTAATAAGAAATAGCGGGGTTGCCATTTATTATTTTTAAGCTATTATATTGGCCAACACTAACCACCCCATCAATACTAATTGGGCTGTCCCAGGCCGTGCCCGAGTTGTCTGTTGCCCGAACAAATTTTAAGTCTCCATTGGTTACATCGTAATAAGAAATTGCGGGGTTACCATTCACTATCTGTAGGGAATTGTATTGGCCGACCGTACCGGTAATATCAACCCGAACAGGCGTACCCCAGGCAGAACCAGGGGCATCAATGGCCCGCACATATTTTAGATTACTATTTGCAACATCATAATAGGCAATGGCGGGATTACCATTAACTATTTGTAAGGAGCTGTACTGGCCAACGGTTCCGGCCACATCAATATTAACAGGTGTGGCCCAAACAGTACCGGCGGCATCAATAGCCCGAACATATTTTAGATTGGTATTGGTAACATCATAATAAGAAATGGCAGGATTACCGTTAACTACTTGTAGGGAGCTATACCGGCCAACAGTACCTGCAACATCAATACTAATTGGTGTTGCCCAGGTTGTACCCGAGGCATTAGTAGCCCGCACATATTTCAGATCTCCATTGGTTGCATCGTAATATGAAATGGCAGGATTGCCATTAATAATTTGTAAAGAATTGTACTGGCCAACATCTCCTGCAACATCAATACTAATTGGCGTGTCCCAGGCTGTACCGGTTGCGCCGATGGAATCCGTAGCCCTGACAAATACCAAGTTTTGACGGGTTCCATCATAATAGCACATAGCGGGCTTTCCGTTTACTACCTGTAAAGAACTGAATTTACCGGCATTACCTCCTGTACCAAGGTTTGGATTAACAATGGGTATTGGTGTGCCGAAAGTTTGTGCAATAAGGCGTTGCAGCAGAAATAAAGCTACGCCAAGTAAGATAACTTTTTGTTTCATTAGAGGTAGTTTAGATTGATTACAAATATAATAAGGATTATTTGAGCGGATTTAAAACAAACCGAATAGCTAAAATTATTAGTATAAAATATCCATTAAATCCTGGTTAAAAAATTTCTGGGGCAGGTGTATACAAAGGTCATCCTTCTAAAAGTTTATTTTAAAAAAGCCATTATGGTATTGAATAAGATGGATAAGGATATTGCTATTGCTGCGGGTAAAATACCAGCTGTTGAACTACATTGAAATTATGGGGAAAGGTAAAATCCAGTAAGTATTAGAAGTATTACAGCAGCAATTTTTAAAAGTTGACATTGGAGAATAATAAAACTATCCGACTAAAAAGCAAAATTGTTACTAACAATTGCACCTACAAAAAGTGTAAATATTTTATGCAAAAAATCGTATTACATGTAGTTTTTTATACCGGCTGGTATATTTTTAGTCAGCAAATTTAATTGAATTTCAAATTTTAAAAATGGTCTTTTACCGCCGGAAAACTTTTTTTACGCCGGCTTTATCTTTGCAATATCGGCTCCTCTTTGATTGAATGAATATTGAGTTAAGTACTTTAAGTTAGGAACCTTTTTATCTATGTTAAATTTTCTCCTATGAATTAAAAAAGTTGAAATATTTATCTTAAATGATTTTAAATTTATTTTTTTAATGCCTATTTATTCTCTGTCAAAAAATTTTATTTAATTATTAGGACATTGATTGCCTAGGTTTAAATGGAATCCTCCAATTAGGGCAAGTAATTAATATTATATCAGTTCCGTAAAACATAAATTGATAGCATACTTTAAGGGTTAAAAATATTTAAACTTCAACCCTAAAACAATTTCCTGTTGTTTTTTATCACTAATAAGGAAGAAGAAATCTTTTACATGCCTCCTACATTTAAATTAATCATTTAACATGCGCTATACGATGCCGTATCAAAAAAAATAAATTTAATTTTTTGATAATAATTTATTAACCAATTAAGAGATAAACAATTGAAATTCAATAGTTAAAATATGCATATTTTTTTTTAGGTTTGCAAAGTGGTTAAAGTCTGTTGTCAATAGTTTATAAAAATTATGCTATCAAAATTAGTTTTCCTATATAAGTTTGTAATACAATGCCGTTAAGTTAACAGAATGCAAGTGGCGGGTGGGCACAGTATAGTCGTTAATTTAAGGAAAGATAATATTATGTTTAAATTTAGTTGTGCCCTGTAGTTGAGGGCTAAGCTTAATTATGCCGGTATTTAATGCAATCCAATAAATTAATAGGGCAACGCCCATAGAGAAATTTTGTATTGTTTGTAATAAGAATAAGGAATACCCCTTAAGTTAACGACTATGGTGTCCCCACCCGCCTCGGCTTGCCGCCAGGGTTGGTGACCCCACTAACCCTTAACTTAATGGCATCGGTTTATAATAACATAATTTATATTTTATAAAAAATTCCTGTTAAAAATTAGCGTTTAAGTTTATGTACTGCAGACGCAGATAAAAACTGTAATGTCTTGTTGTAAAAGCCCTGACCTAATGCCTATAATACACATGAAATATATATACTTATCAATACTATTTTTATTTTTCAAGTGTCTATCCTGCACGCTGTATTGCCAAACCAATAACCCGATTGTAAAAGCATGGGGAATAGCGCAACAAGTAAATGGGGGCGCTCCTGAATCAGCTTCACAAAGACCAATTCAAGGGCTTTCTTACCGATTCTTTTTACAAACAATACTACATTCAAAAGTAAAAATTATCGCTGTCCGTATTGGTAATACAGCTTATGCAGTTGTAGTGGAACATCAAAATAAAAACTTTCCGGATAGGGATTATAAGCCTGCCGACTTTGATAATAAAAAATACGATTTTATGCAGGTGTTAATTACAGATTCCATTGGTATTAACACCTGCATCAGCATTCCAGTGGATTTATTAAAGCAAAATCAAGCTGTTATTGTGTATTCCGCTTACGGCAAAAAGCATCACTTTTTCCCTGTTAAAAAAATTGAAAAGGAGCGCATTAATCTTCCTTAATAAAACAGTTTACTTTTTCACCAAAGTTTTTAAATAGCAACATTTATACTTTTTTTAAAATTCTATTAAATGAAAAACCTCTTTAAGCCTTTTACTTCAAACTGCTGCCTTAATAATAAAAGGCAACTGGTAGTATCAACATTTCTACCAACAATTAAAATATTTTGGTTAAATAAGGTACGGCCTATGTTGATTGTCACCCTATTGCTTATTACCGTACTTACTTTTTTGCATGGTTCAACTTTCGCACAAAAACAAACTACCGCCCTGGTTAAAACAACCCATAAAAAAAACAAGCGATCTAAAAAAGTAAATGGGGTATTAACTTTTGCAAAGGCAACAGAAAAAAACGGGGAGGAAGGAGAAAACGGTCCGCAGGAAAGATTAGATTATGAATTTAACCGAACAAAAGATCCGGTAACAAACACGGTTCCAAAATACAGGTTGATAGCTGCACTTAATCAACACAGCAGATCCATTACCGAACAGCGGATTGCGAGGGAAAAATCGACCTCCACTCCAATAAATTCAAGAGCAGCATCTATAACAGGAGCGGCACTTTCAATAGGGAATCTTAGCTGGGTAGAGCGTGGCCCCAATGTGTCCAATGGTCCTGGTAATGATAATAATCCAAGTATTTCCGGAAGAAGTGATGCGTTGTGGATTGATACAGATCCTGCCCATCTCAACCAGGCATTTTTAGGAGGTAATAATGGTGGCTTATGGACTTGTGCTGATATTTCTCAATCGACACCGACATGGACCTACATAGATAACTTTGCTAATATTGCCATATCAAGTATTTGTCAGGATCCTACCAATCCGGCTATTTTATATTTTGGAACCGGCGAAAAATTGGCGCGGGTTGTAGGTGGTGGAATCTGGAAAAGTATAGACCATGGAGTATCCTGGAGTTTTATGACCAATACGGCTAACTTTTATAATGTATCAAAAGTGTTGTGCGACAAGCATGGTAATCTATACGTTGGAATGGTTCAATATGTAAAAACAAACAGCAATTTTACCAACGGAGGTTTAATGCGCTCAACAGATGGAGGCGCAAGCTGGAGTAATATTACACCCACTGTAAATGGTATCAATTCCAATCAGGTTTCCGATATGGTGTATGACTCTTCCAATGATAGGATGGGGGTGTACATGGGATACCAATATACGGGTGAAACGCAGGGATATTGTTATGCAACACCATCTGCTGTAAGCACATCAACCTGGAGCTTTCCGGCAAGTTCCAGTGCAGGACTTGGGTTATATGCACAGATAAATAATACCACAACCAGAATAAGACAAACAGTTATGAGTGCTAAAGGCGGTGTTGTATGGGCTCTACAAGGCTATTCAAGTACGGGTTCTACAAACGGAGGCAATTATACTAACCTTTATTATTCTGCAGATGGAGGTGCTAACTGGACATTGAAACAAAATATAAGTTCCGGATACTTTGATTTGGGACAAAACTGGTATGCGCTTGCCATAGATTGCGATCCGCAAAGTCCTTCCAATAATGTAATTATTGGTGGACTAAATCCTTTTAAATCTACAAACGGGGGTAGTTCTTTAAGTCAGATAGCCCGATGGACGGGATCAAGTCAGGGAGGTACACCTGCACAATATGTTCATGCTGATATACACAATATATATTACAATACTACTGCTGCCGGCCTAAACAGGGTTATCTGTATTGATGATGGGGGAATAAATTATTCTGCTGATGGAGGAACAACCTGGCAGGATAGAAATGCGGGACTAAGAACACTTGAATTTTATTCGGTAGCTTCCAATCCTGCTGACCCTAACAATTATTTAGCAGGTGCACAGGATAATGGTTGTCATCAATTTACAACAACAGGCCTGGGTTCCACTTATCAGGTTTCCGGTGGTGATGGCGCTTTTACAGCTATTGACCAACTAACCCCAAATAACCAAATAACAGCTTATGTGTACAACCAATATTATGTTTGTACAGATAAAGGCGTAAACCTTAACAACAGTTATCAGGGTACTTCAATAGATCAAACCGGCCAGTTTATAAACCCATTTGATTTTGACGGCAAAACAAAAAAGTTATATGCGGCTACAAACAGTGGTCAATACCTGCGATGGGATGATCCCTTAACTACTAAAAATACCTATCCAAAAATTACGGTGCCTGCAATTAGTGCTGTAATATCAGCCATCACAGTATCTCCTAATTTAAGTAATACTATTTATCTGGCAGCAGGTGCAATTGTTGTTAAAGCAGTAAATGCAAATACCGCATCACCAACATTTACCACTATTACCCCGTCAACCATTACTCCGGGTTGCAATATCAGCAGTATTATTATCGGACCAAACACTAACGACCAGGATATATTGGTAACCAGTTCGAGCTATGGATCAAACAAAGTATTTTTAAGTACTGATGGCGGTAGTAGTTGGACAAATATTACCGGTAACCTGCCTGACATGCCCGTAAATTGGGCTTCCTTCTATGCCGGCAGCAGTACCCAAATTTATCTTGCAACCAACCTTGGCGTTTGGTATACATCACAAGCAAATAACAGTTCAACTGTATGGCAGGCCGATGCGGGAATACCCCATGTATCTTGCCGGATGATAAAATACAGCGATGCCACCAATACTTTAGCATTGGCCACTTACGGTCGTGGATTGTGGACAGCCAAAACATCCACTACGCCTAAAATAAGTTTTTTCCCTGCCTTACTGGCTACCTCAAAGGCCTTAAGTAATGTGAGTAATAATTGCCGTTTATATGCTGATTATAGTGATAGTTTGCAAATTTCTGATGCCCCAACAGGCGCTGCAACTGTTACCCTGTCTGTGCAAACTGGCGGCACTGCTGTGCAAGGTGCCGATTTTGATTTTACCACTAATGGTAGTTTTACCAGTTCGGCTACTACAGTAAATTTTGCCGGCGGAACTTATCCCAATAAAATTCCTATTACCATCAGGGTATATAATAATAAAAATAAAACTGTGACCCTTCCCCTAACAGCAAACCTAAGTTTTGCAATAACCGGCACTACGGATGCAGTAGCAAGTACGGCAAACCAAAATTTACTGATAAGCTTGCAGGATAATTCACTTGCCTTGCCCACCACTACAACAACCAACCAAACGGTTTGGACAGAAAATTGGGAAACCTGGCCGGGCAGCAAAAGTTCCTGGGTGTTTTCGCCAGATTTAAGCAATGGAACTGCAAATACCACCTTATTCACTGCGGCTGGTCCCGGACTTTCAGGATGCAATAATCAGAAACTCACAAATTATAATATTGAATTGTTAAGCACCGGTACGGGCGGAACAATTGCTTATTGCGGAGGTTTATCATCCCCCGTTACGCCTATATTTTACAGGGCTGTAAACGGGCAGGGTAATTTTTATACAAATATTAAAGTTACGTTCGACTACATTGCGCTTAATGGCAGCGATAACGATAACCTGGTATACTCTTTAAATAATGGTACCAGCTGGACGGTCATACAAAATTTTGCAACACAATCAACTGTAAAGAATGTAACGGTATCCTTGCCGGCGGTTTTAAACAATAGTAATTTTTTATTAGGATGGAGTGCCTCGGGTTCAAATCTTTCGGGCTTTGCTATAGATAATATTTCAGTTGTAGCGGATATTGCACCACCGGCTATCGAAATTGCTGCATTAGCCACAACTAATTATTATGTAAACAAAAGCACCAGTACAGATGCATTTAGCACCGGTAATAATATTTTTGCAAATATTACCAACGCGTCTGCAGACCTTGGCTGTGTAACAGCCGCTGTAGACAGCGCTGGAAATACCTGGCGTAACTATTTTGGGGGTACCCGGTCTCAAAAATCCTTTTTGGTAACTCCCGCAACCAATGCTTCGGGAACTACCTATACGGCTTCTTTTTATTTTACAAATGCTGAACTTGCCGGCAAAATAAGCAGCGGTTTAAGGCTTGCTAAAACAGACACATCAAGTATAGGTGTTTCCAGTAGCAGTAATACCATAACGGTAACGCCAACAACAGTAGTTTACAATAGTACAGGAGTAGTGTTTACAGGTTCCTTTACAGGTTTTTCAAGGTACTTTTTGGTTGATCAGAATGTAGTGTTACCAATAACCTTGCTTAGTTTTACAGCAAATATTGCAGGCAATAGTACGCTGTTAAATTGGGTTACTGCTTCAGAATTTAATAATAAAGAATTTGATGTGCAATGGTGCACCGATGGTATAAATTTTACAACCTTGGGCATAGTAGATTCAAAAGGAAATTCGACTGTTAACGTGACCTATACTTATATCCACAACCATCCTGTTGATGGTGAAAATTATTATAGATTAAAACAGGTAGACATAAATGGTAAAACATTTTACAGTAAAATAATAGCTTTAAAAACGGGGAACAATAAAGAGGGTGAACCTTTTCTTTATCCTAATCCGGCCCATCAAATCATCACTTTAAATATAGGATCACCTGTAAGTCATGCAGCTATTGCGCTGTATAATGCAGATATGCGGTTATTGCATAAACAAGATTTAAAAATCACCGGTCTTACTGCCAATATCGATATTGCACAATTGCCGGCAGGCGTATATTTTTTGCAGGTAAATAAAAATGATAACCCGGTATTGTTGCGTTTTGTGAAAGAATAATAATATTTAAATTGTATAAGAATTGCCGCCATAAATAAATATTTGGCGGCAATTTTTGTTTTATTGCTGCACCTATTTATTCCTTTTTCAAAGGTTGCAGTATAAATAAATTAATAGGATTAGGTAGATCATTCGCAAACCTGCTATCTTAAGCTGTTTTTTACCTTTTTAAATTAAGCGGATTAAAAAATATTACGGTCATTAAGTAAC
>JAYTHI010000324.1:0-9178 GCA_043732685.1 Ferruginibacter sp.
TTGATACAGTAGAATTACTGCAACTGAAAACAGCCTTCTTAACCCGGGTAAAAATACACATTGCAACAGTACCGCTTCAAGGCTCGGAAGCTATTAACAACCTGCTTGATCTGCTGGATAAAAATACACCGGATCTTTCCATAGAAATCATAACCGGTGCACCGGACAATGTACGTTTACAAATGGCTGAAATGCCCCATCAACTTAACTTTCGCCACATATTTTATATCGGTATTACCAACTATTTTGCAGTCCAAAAACCAGTACCGGTAAAAAATTTTACCACTATCAAAACCCTGGTTAAAGTATACGAACAGCAAGAAAAAATATTATGGAATTTTATAAAAGCCGCATATTCAAATAATATAAAAGTACAGGTTACTTATGCTGAAAATAGCAGTGGGGATATTAATTTGAATGCCTCCGTAATATTGGCTTCCATAATTCAAAGGCAACAGTTAACAGTTCAAAAATTTAGGGTACCCACCGACCAGTTGTTGCAATTTGAATCCATATATTTTGCAACCACCGCACCAACAATAGTCGTAGCTAATGAAGGCTATATTGCTCCAATACTACATAAATTTTCGCTAAGTGTATCAGCATTAAATAGTTTTTTACAATGCCCCTTAAGTTTTTACTACCAATATATCTTAAGAATACCGGTAGCCAGAAACGAATATATGGAGTTTGGCAGTGCCATACATTATGCCTTGGAAAGTCTGTTTAAAAAAATGCAGGATCATAAGAAAAATAGCTTTCCAACGGCATCGGTATTGGTAGAAGATTATTATTTTTACATGCATAAAAACAAGGCCCATTTTACTGCCGAAGCATTTATACGCCGCTTGAAATTTGGAACAACGGTACTTGTTAATTATTATACAGAAAATGTAGATAGCTGGAATAAAATAGTTTCCGTAGAGCGAAATATACAAGGCGTATTAATGAATGGAATTCCTTTAAAAGGTAAAATAGATAAACTTGAATTTGATGGCAAAGAAATAAATGTAGTAGACTATAAAAGCGGTAATATTGATAAAGCCCTGGCACAACTTAAACCGCCGCACAACAATAATCCCAATGGCGGTAATTATTGGCGGCAGGCGGTATTTTATAAAATACTGGTTGATAATTACCAACAAAAAAACTGGACAGTAGTAAGCACCGTATTTGATTTTGTGGAGCCGGATATAGAAGGTAACTATCGCAAAGAAAAAATACTGATTGAGCCAAATGATATTGAAACTGTTAAACAACAAATTACCGCCGTTTGGACAAGCATTAAAGCGCGGAATTTTTATACCGGATGTGGCCGGCCAAATTGTAGTTGGTGTAATTTTGTAAAGGATAATAAGTTGGTGGTGGCTGCGCAGCATACTTTGCACTAAATACGTAATTAAGCCAATTTTATGATTTACTACACCAGCAAGCAATATAAAGAGTTTAAGTTTGCAACTCAACACTAATTAATGAAGCTCAAAAATTTACTTTTTACCCTCGCTGCTATTTTATTTATTTATACCGTTTCTGTTACAGCAATTGGCTGTGCACAAATTGGTGCGCCAACAGGCGGGCCAAGAGATAGTATTGCTCCTGTACTGGTAACCGCAGCACCCAAATTATTGACAACCAATTTTAATGGCAATAAAATAACCTTGATTTTTGATGAATATATTAATGTGCTGGAGGTACAAAAAAATGTAATGGTTTCCCCATTTCCTAAAACATTCCCGATTATAGATTTTAAATTAAAAACAGTAACGGTTAAATTAAAAGATACCCTTTTAGCAAACACTACCTATGCCATTAATTTTGGTAACGCCATTGTAGATAATAATGAGGGTAATATTTTTAAAGAATTCACCTACGTTTTTTCAACCGGTAAAACTATTGATTCCTTAAAATTAACAGGCACTGTACTAATGGCCGAAACCGGAAAACCAGACAGCACGCTGCAAGCTTTATTGTACCGCAATGCAAACGACAGTTCTGTACAAAAACGCAAACCTGATTATATAGCTAAAGTGAGTGCCGTCGGTAAATTTACTTTTACTAATTTATCAGCAGGAGTTTACCGGGTTTACGCTTTAAAAGATGGTGATGGTGGTAAAACATACAATTCTAAAATTGAAACTTTTGCCTTTGCCAATAAAGATATTGTTATAGGTGCCGCTATCGATACTGTTTTGTTATATGCCTATGAAGAAGAAAAAGAAAAGAAAAAGGTTGCAACCGTTACAATAAAAGCAGCAGATAAAAAATTAAAATATACACCTTCAGTTGCCAATAATGCTACACAAGACCTGCTTAGTGACCTTAGAATTACCTTTAACAATAAGCTTAAAAATTTTGATACCACTAAAATAATATTAACGGATAGTAACTATAATAAGATAGAAGGCAGCGCCATTAGCATAGACAGCACGCGTAAAATTGTAATAATTAAAAACAAGTGGCCCGAGGAAGCAGTCTACAGACTTATTATCAATAAGCAGGCTGTGAGTGACTCTGCCAATGGTTTGCTTACAAAATCGGATACCATTCGATTTAAGACAAAAAAAGAAAGCGAATACGGTTCGTTGCTGCTTCGATTTAGTAAAATGGACCCCGGTAAACATGCCGTAATTCAATTTATAAAGAATGGAGATGTAGTAAAGTCAGTACCGGTTATCAGCCCAATATGGAGCAGCAAATTAATAGAACCCGGCGAATATGAATTGCGCGTTTTGTATGATACCAACAACAACGGAAAATGGGACCCTGGTAACTACACCTATAAACTTCAACCCGAAAAAGCCCGCACGCTGGATAAAACACTCACCATAAAACCTAATTGGGAAAACGAGCGGGATGTAGAACTGTAGCTATAGTTGCGTATATCGAGTTATGAATATCCAGTTGTGAGTGATAGGTTATGAATTATAAGTGTTTCAATTGCTGTTGTGTAATTAATTTGATTATCCATCAGGATTAAATAATAATACTTAACATTTTTGTAATTGGATAGTATTGTTACGCTGATCCAATGAATATACTTGTAGATTTTAACTGTTTATCCAGAGCGGATATGTTCGATGACATTACAAAATTATTTTAATACTTTTTTACTATAATGGTTACATAAATTCTTTAATTTTGAACCATGATTTTTTCTTCTTCGCTTTTAGAAAACGCAGTAAATGAATTTGCAAAATTACCGGGTATCGGTAAAAAAACGGCGCTGCGTTTGGTGCTTCACCTTATCAAACAAAATAAAGAAGACGTGGCAAATTTTAGCGAAGCCATTTCTTTGATGAGAGAAGAAATAAAGTTTTGCTCCCGCTGCCATAATATTTCAGATGCTACTTTATGCAACATCTGCAGCAACAGCTCCCGTAAGCAAGCAATTTTATGCGTTGTAGAAAATATTCGTGATGTAATTGCCATAGAAAGCACGCAACAATTTAATGGTGTTTATCATGTGCTTGGTGGTATAATTTCTCCGCTTGATGGTATTGGGCCCGACCAACTTACCATCGATTCGCTGGTAGAACGTGTTAAAAAAGAAGAAATTAGTGAAATAATATTTGCACTCAATGCCAATATACAAGGGGATACTACCATTTATTATATTGGCAAAAAGCTAAAAGGCGTGCAGGTAAAAATTACTACAATAGCACGTGGTATTGCCTTTGGTGGCGAACTGGAATATGCCGATGAAATGACCCTGGCTAAAAGTATCAGTAACCGCATTCCGGTAGAAAACTATATAAATACCGGTACCTAAATCCCGACTTCTATAAACCCCGAATAAAAATAGTATTCTAACAAAACCAACACCCTCTGCACGTATAGATTTAAGGTAACCAGTTTATTCCCTTAATATTTGTTGGGCTATACCTGATAAAATTAAAGAACTCCCTTAAAGAAAAACATCCTCAATCAAGGATCCATTTTAAGCCCAGCCAATATATAAAGTATCTTAATAATATAAATATCAGACCTACTTTTTGCATTACGGCTTTATTTTTATAATTTTACAATCCTTGCAGGTGGAGTTGTTTATTGTTCAGCCTGTAAATTTTAATCCTTTGCATTAAAGGAAAGTGAACTAATAAACGAAAGCAATTCCCCGCATCTTACCTGGATTTGATTCTCGTTTAAAGGTTTACAATTAATTTTAGTTGATCGCAATTACTCCATTTTCATAAGGAATTATTGCAATTTTTATAATAATTTAATTGTGTAGACAGATGAAAAAATCAATACAGGATTGCCTTAAAGAAAGGATACTCATTATAGATGGCGCAATGGGCACCATGATACAACAACATAAGTTAGAAGAAGAAGATTTTCGCAATCAACGATTTAAAGATTGGCATAAAGATGTGAAAGGCAATAACGATCTGTTGAGCATAACCCAACCGGAAATTATAATTGGCATCCACAAAGAATACCTGGAAGCTGGCGCAGATATTTTAGAAACCAATACATTCAGCAGCACCAGCATTGCACAAGCCGACTACGATATGCAAGCCTTTGCTTACGAATTAAATGTTGCCTCGGCCAAATGTGCACGTATTGCCGCAGATGAATACACTGCCAGAAACCCCGAAAGACCTCGCTTTGTAGCAGGTGCAATTGGTCCTTTAAATAAAACATTATCCCTATCGCCTGATGTAAACAACCCGGGCTTTAGAGCAGTAACTTTTGATGAAGTTGCAGCAGCCTACACCGAGCAAATTACAGCCCTGGTAGAAGGTGGTGTAGATGTATTATTGATTGAAACAATCTTTGATACTCTTAATGCCAAGGCTGCTATTTACGCGGCAAAAAAGTTTTTTCGCTCAACAGGAATTGCTGAATTACCTATCATGATTTCGGGTACCATTACAGATGCTTCGGGCCGTACTTTAAGCGGACAAACTTTAGAAGCTTTCTATGTATCCATCATGCATGCAAAGCCATTAAGTGTTGGTTTAAATTGTGCCTTAGGCGCGCAGGAAATGCGCCCGCATATTGAAGAACTCTCCGGCATTGCAAGTTGCTGTACTTCGGCGTATCCCAATGCAGGCTTGCCGAATGCCTTTGGTGAGTATGATGAACAGCCACACGAAACTGCACATATCATTGAAGAATGGGCCGCCAATGGATGGCTCAATATTGTAGGCGGATGTTGCGGTACTACACCGGCGCACATTAAACATATAGCAGACGAAGTGGCTAAATTTAAACCAAGACTTTTACCAATTTTAGAAGAAGCATTATAAAAATAATTCAATATCCGAGGCAGTGCCTCGGATATTGAATGCATAAAATTAATGGGCAAAATAACAACCATACAACTTTTTAAAAATATACAAACGCTGGTAGTTCAAAGCAGGCAGCAGTTGTATGTTACTGTCAACACTACGCTTACAGAAACCTACTTTCATATTGGCAGATTAATTATTGAGCACGAGCAGCAGGGAAGCAACAGGGCAGGGTATGCGAAAGAAACGCTCATCAATTTATCAGCAAGATTAACGATAGTTTTAGGTAAAGGTTTTTCAGTAGATAATTTAGAGAATATGCGTAAGTTTTATGTTGCATATAAAGATGATTATTTAACGCACATTACTAAAAATAAGAAATCCGAGACACTGTCTCGGAAATTGAAAAGCACCCAAAAATCCGAGACACTGTCTCGGAAATCTTCATCAATTCAAAAATCCGAGACAGTGTCTCGGAAATTGGAATTATCACCTTTTAAACTTTCCTGGTCTCATTATATCTTTTTTACAAATATTGAAAATAATTTTGAAAGAAGATTTTATGAAATTGAAACAATCGCCGAAAACTGGAGTTTAAGAGAATTAAAAAGACAGGTGAATAGTGCCTTATTTGAACGCCTGGCTTTAAGTAGAAATAAAGAAAAAGTAAAGGAGTTAAGCAAGAAAGGTCATGTAATACAAAAGCCATCTGATGTTATAAAGGACCCGTACATACTGGAATTTTTAAACCTGCCGCTACAAGACACCTACTCCGAAAATGATTTGGAAACTGCTATCATTAATAAGTTGCAACATTTTTTATTGGAACTGGGTAAAGGGTTTTTATTTGTTGACAGACAGAAAAGAATAAAAATGGATGGGGATGATTATAAGATCGATCTTGTATTATATCACCGGATATTAAAATGTTTTGTTTTGATAGATTTAAAAATAGGCACATTAAAACACCAGGATCTGGGGCAATTACAGATGTATGTAAATTACTATGATGAAGAAATAAAAGACGAAACGGAGCATAAAACTATTGGTATTATTCTTTGTAAAAACAAAAAAGAAAGTACCATAAAATACACCTTAGGCAAAAACAACAAACAAATTTTCGCCAGTAAATACAAAATGTATTTTCCAGAAAAACAAATTTTAAAGTTAATAAGCGAACAATAGTATTACAACTACCATGTACCGAAATCACTTTAATTAAAAGTGATTAAAATAAATGACAATGAGCGAACAAACACATATAAAACCATTTTTAAGACTAAGCGGATTAGAGCCATTGATCGTACGCCCGGAGACAAATTTTGTAAACGTAGGCGAGCGTACCAATGTTACCGGTAGTAAAAAATTTGCACGTTTAATCAGGGCCGGTCAGTATGAAGAAGCACTTTCTGTAGCCCGCCAACAGGTTGAAAATGGCGCGCAGGTATTGGATGTAAATATGGATGATGCCATGCTGGAAGGTGTGGAAGCCATGACAACCTTTTTAAATTTAGTACAGGCCGAACCGGATATTGCCAAGATCCCCATCATGATCGACAGCAGTAAATTCAGCATTATTGAAGCCGGCTTAAAATGCGTTCAGGGCAGGTGTATTGTAAATTCTATCTCCATGAAAGAGGGAGAAGAAAAATTTATTGAGCAGGCATTTATTTGTAAAAGTTATGGTGCCGCCATAATTGTAATGGCCTTTGATGAAGTTGGCCAGGCAGATACTAAAGCCCGCAAAATAGAAATCTGTTCAAGAGCCTATAAAATTTTAACCGAACAAGTTGGCTACGATCCGCAGGATATTATTTTTGACCCCAATATTTTTGCCATCGCTACCGGCATTGAAGAACACAATAATTATGCAGTAGATTTTATAGAAGCTACCAGAGAAATTAAAAAGCTGATGCCGCTGGCTAAAATTAGTGGTGGAGTAAGTAATATGTCTTTCTCGTTTAGAGGTAACGACCATGTACGCGAAGCCATGCATGCCGTATTTCTTTACTATACCATACAGGCTGGTATGGATATGGGCATTGTAAACGCCGGTCAATTGGTTGTGTACGATGAGATAGAGCCTACCTTAAAACAACTCTGCGAAGATGTAATTCTTAACCGCAATAACGATGATAATGAGTCTACCGAAAAGCTGATTGTATTTGCAGAGACCGTAAAAGCAAAAGGTAAAGAAACCGTTAAAGACGAACGCTGGAGAGAGCAAGCTGTAGAAAAAAGGATGAGCCACGCACTGGTAAATGGCATTACCGATTATATAGATATTGATACCGAAGAAGCACGCCAAAAATATCCAAAACCACTGGATGTAATTGAAGGTCCGCTGATGGACGGAATGAATATTGTAGGTGATTTATTTGGCGCCGGAAAAATGTTTTTGCCGCAGGTAGTAAAAAGTGCAAGGGTAATGAAAAAAGCGGTAGCGGTTCTAACCCCGTTTATCGAAGCAGAAAAAGAATTAAAACGCCTGGCACATCTTGCCGCAGGTACCGTAAATTTAGAAGGTGCCGGTGCCGCAAAAATTTTATTGGCCACTGTAAAAGGTGATGTACACGATATTGGTAAAAATATCGTTGGCGTTGTATTGGGTTGTAATGGCTACGATATCATTGACCTGGGAGTTATGGTTTCGGCTGATAAAATTTTATCGGAAGCTAAAAAACACAATGTAGATATTATAGGCTTAAGCGGTTTAATTACGCCAAGTTTGGATGAAATGGTTCATATAGGTAAAGAGATGACCCGCTTAAAAATGGATTTGCCTTTACTGATCGGCGGCGCCACTACAAGCCGTATGCATACTGCCGTTAAGATAGCCCCGGAATATGCCAATGGCGTGGTTCATGTGCTGGATGCATCGCGCAGCGTAACCGTAGCAGGAAGCTTGCTTAATAAAGATACTAAAACAGATTTTTTAAAAACGATAGAACTGGAGTATTCAAAACTAAAGACAGATTTTGCCAATAAAAAATCTGCCAAGCAATACTTGAAATTTCCGGAGGCGCAAAAAAATGGTGTGGTAATTGACTGGCCAAATTTTGTACCCGTTATCCCTACATTTACCGGCACTAAATTATTTGATCATTATCCGTTAGAAGAAATAGCGGAGTATATTGATTGGCAACCTTTTTTTATAGCCTGGGAACTGCATGGTAAATTTCCGGCAATTTTAACAGACGAAGTGGTGGGCGAAGAAGCTTCAAAATTATATATAGATGCCAAAAAATTATTAAAACAAATCATTGAAGAAAAATGGTTGGTAGCCCAGGGCGCCGTTGGTTTTTGGCCGGCTGCTAAAACTGCTCCGGATACGGTGACTGTTACCAACGGTCCCGCAAAAATTGACCTGGAGTTTCTAAGGCAGCAGATTAAAAAAGTTGCCGGTCAACCCAATTTATCCCTGGCCGATTTTATTGCACCATCAGCCGATAAACAGCAGGATTATCTTGGTGCTTTTTCTGTAACCATTAAAGGAATTGAACCGCATATAAAACGCTTCGATGACAACCTGGATGATTATAATAAAATTTCTTTGCAGGCACTTGCCGATAGATTAGCAGAAGCTTTTGCAGAACTGCTGCATAAAAAAACAAGGATGGAGTACTGGGGTTACATCACCGACGAACACCTTACCAATGAACAATTAATTAAAGAAGAATACGCAGGTATTCGCCCGGCACCGGGTTACCCGGCATGTCCCGACCATACGGAGAAATATAAATTGTTTGAGTTATTGGGAGGCGAAGAAGCAACAGGTATTTTTCTTACAGAATCATTAGCCATGTACCCCGCCTCTTCTGTTTGCGGCTGGTTTTTTGCACACCCTGATAGTAAATATTTTGGTGTTGGTAAAATAGAACCAGACCAATTTGAAGATTACAGGGCAAGAAAAGAAATGAGCCTTGACGAAGCTACTCGATGGT
>JAYTHI010000325.1:0-2749 GCA_043732685.1 Ferruginibacter sp.
CCCTTCGCCTCCACAGCCGGCGGGCTGCGTAACTGCAACGCCGCTCCATTGGCTTCTTTCAAAAAAAATAAGCTGCGCATTTTTTATTGAATCCGCCCTTGGCGGACCAAACCCAATGAGGCGGCTTATGCAATTACTGGTGTTTTTAAAGGCAGTCTGCAAAGGGCATCATTTGTTGAAAATGTATAATTTGCATGGATAAAATATAAAAGCTAAGCACAAATAAGTCTGCGAATCAAAACGTTTGAAGTACACTTTTATATTATCTAAAAGTTATATAACTCAGGCTATACTGCTTTTGCGAATTATTTACCTAATCCAATAAAATGATTGTAATTAACCATCAAAAAATAAGACTAGTTATTAAGTTAAGCAGTGCTAATATTTTTCCAGTTTTACATAGGCTTTTACCAAAATACCGATTGGTTTTATTGTTAACTAAGTCGGTTTGATTCCTTAAAGAAGTTGTAAAAATTATTTAATGAGGTGGAATTAATTGATTTACCGGACTCGTTTTTGTTATCCTTAAATGTACAAATCCACCTACCCACCTATTTGATTAGCAAAGAAAATCTTTTGATCAACCCAGGCACCAATCTATCATATTTTTATTATCTTTAATACATTAACCCATACCATGCCTGCAAATAAAAGTGCGTTACTGAGGTATCATATCATCGATTCCTGTCTGACAAATAATCAAAGGAAATTTCCACGGATGGAATATATAATTGACAAAATTGAAGCACAATTACATACCTCACTTTCTAATTCTATGTTTACAAAGGATATTGAAAGCATGCGAAGAATTTATAGTGCACCAATACAATATAACAGGGTACAAAAAGGTTACCATTACGCAGAGCCCGATTTTTCTATCCGTAAATTTCCACTCACTCATGAAGAAATTGAGGCTCTGGATTTCTCTACCGCCTTATTCCAGCAACTGAAGCATACTAAAATATTTTATCATTTTGAAACCGCCATAAATAAAGTAATTGAAGGCTATCGTATCAGCAAAATAATTGGCAAATCAGAAACACAACTCCTGCAGGTAGAAGAACCTGTAAAAGCAGAGGATAACCATTGGCTGGAACCAATTCTAAAAGCTATCGTGAATAAAACTAGTTTAACCATCACCTATCATGGCTTTGGCAAGCAGGAGAAACAACATATCATGTCCCCGTATTTACTAAAAGAATACCGCAACCGCTGGTACACCATTGGCTATGCTGCCAAAACAAAAAATATATTGGTTTGGGCATTGGATAGAATTACCGCAATAGATATTAGTAATGAAAAGTTTTTTTCTGATGAGGAATTTACCCCTGCCTCCTATTTTAAATATTCCTTTGGCATAACCCAAATTAATGATGGCAAAGCCGAAATAGTAGTCTTGAATTTTTCTGCCCGGCAAGCACCCTATATAATCAGCCAACCATTGCACCACTCTCAGCAAATTATAAGTAATGATGAGAAAGGGCTGCAAATTAAACTTCAAGTTTACCTGACACCTGAACTTATTATGTCCATACTCTCCTATGGTGCCAATGTAAAAGTACTGTTGCCCCAAACATTAATTGAACTAATAAGCAATCACATCAAGGAAATGAATCGCATTTATTAAATAATAATTTGCTTTGTAAATAGGTGGTGATGTCGCAATTTTACTTTGTATTGTTAATGGAGATAATTAACCGGTCATTACTAATTATCAATCGCTGAAACCAACAATTATAAAAGGATGGCTTCCTTTAATGCAATGGTAGCAACCGGAGCCATCCTATTTCTTAGGCATATCTTAACCCTTATTTATTTACCAAGACTGTTGGCTTTGTCTTATATAAATAATTTAAGAGGGGGGATAAATTAAATCAAGGTACTAGCTTGTAATAAAATAAATGGCTTAGTTTTTTCAATGTGAAATTTCCATTTTTTATAAGCATTCCGTTAATGATTTAAAGGCTTCCTTATTTAAAAGATAAATATCAACAACAGTTTTTATTTGGCTGCAAAAGAAATTTATAGAAACATAAAAATAATTTCCAAATAAAAACCTCCATCCATTTATTTAATAATAAACCGTTATACGATGAACTTTCGTGCAATAATTAAACAAAATTTTGGGGTTGACCTGCCCATACAGAGTGGCTTTGGCAGCGGCTTTGAAACTGCCGTTGTACTGCAACCGGATAAGCTCAATAATAATTATGCAACCACAGCATTAGCCTATTTAAAGTACATGGGTTTATTAAGGAATATTGAATGGAAAATAATTAGCCAGTCATTACAAACGCAGGAGGGCAAAACTTTTGACATTATGAAAATAGAGACCATTGACAAAGCAGACGCTAATAATACCATTTGCAGAGAAACACATTACTTTGATATTACAGCATGTTTGTCTAAGCAATAGGAATATTTATCAAATACCAAAAGGAATATTGTTTACCCTGGTTGAAATTATAGCTAAGGATTACAATTGAAATAATATTTAATTTCTCTTTGCAAATAGGTTGTACTATTCACGGCTATTCTTACCTTCTTAAAAATAAAATTTAATTTTCTGTCACCAATTAAAGTACCAAACAGGCAAATATGAAAAGATTTACTTTGCACCAACAACCCGGGGGTACCATGGTACTTGACCAAAATTTACCTTTAAGAAGCCATTTAAATCAATCGTTCCCCTACTTCCCTAAAACAATTGCCGAAAGACTTTGTAAAGACCTAAATGAAATTTTTTCCG